>CAYZJD010000343.1:0-2571 GCA_964478455.1 uncultured Solibacteraceae bacterium
GCCTTGAACCACGCCGCTCGGCCCTTTCAGGCTACCAGCGTCACCGCCCCCGCAAGACGCTTCTCTTCGATCTGCCGCTCGACCGCCGCGCCGATGCGCTCCAGCCGCTCCGCCGACAGCCCGACGGATTCCGGACTCGCTACCGGCAGCCCCTGGCCAAAAGCGGCCCCCGTAACAACCATCAGCAGCGCCACCGCCCCGCCCACGATCCTGCCCGAACAAGTGATTCTCATAAGCCTCTTCTCCCTCTCTTCTCTTCTTTTCTCTGCGTCCTCTGCGCCTCTGCGGTTAAAAACCTACCTCACTGGCCTCGCCCGCACCAGCAAGTAATCCTTGAACGCCGCCCTCAAGTACGGCTCTCCGCCTGAAATCCTGCCGAGCGGGCGCCCGCGCGCATAATCCTCAATTTCATACTCAGTGCCTTTGTCCAACCCCCGCAGCTCGATCCGCCGCGACACCGGCCAGTAAGTGGCAAAAAAACCGTAGTACAAAGTCTCGTCCTTGCGCACCACGTGCGCCTCCGGCTTGTCGAACGCGATGTCGTACAGGTTCAGGTACTCCCCGCTCGCCAGCCCCAGCTCGCGGTACAGCCCGAACCACCGTCGCCACTCCAGCCTCTGTTCATCCGTTAAGTCCGCGTAAAACGTCGTCAACTGCGCGCCCGTCCCCATCGCCGTTTCAAACGACTGCGGCACGGACGCGCCCTTCCATTCGTCCAGCGGCACCTGGTAGCAGTCACCGACGCAGAAACTCGGCCCCCGGATCGCCTTCTCCAGCTTGATCCGCTGCCGCACCTGTTCGAGCGTCACCGGGTCCGAAGCGTTGGCGATGAAGTAGTACGGCATGTTGTACGGCGAGTGCGGCATCGCGCAGATGCACACCTCCAGCCACGGATCCGGCTTCAGCCGCTTCAGCGTGTCGTGAATCACCCGGTAGGCCTCCGGCAGCGACTGGAACGAGTCGAGCGGCGAGCGGTGCTTGTGCGCGCGGTTGAAACACGGCGGCACGGCCGACAACCCCGTGCAGTCCACGTACACCCCGTCGAAGTCCCACTCGGAAACGAACCGCGTGAGGATTTTCTCGATGTGCCGCAGCGCCGGCTCATAGGCCGGGCACAACTGCCGGACCTTGCGGTCGTCCACCGGGTACCCGCCATGCTCATCCTGCACCGCCAGCTCCGGATGTTCCCGCGCCAGCCTGCTTTCCGGACTCACGCCCAGCGGATACCACCAGATGTTCGTCTTGAAGCCCTGGTCATGGATCTCCTTGACGAACTTCTTGATGTCCGCTTCGCCGCCGGGAAACTTGCCCGGCGAGCGGTTGACGTTCCAGTCGCCGTACCAGTCGAACCAGCCGTCGTCCAGATTGGCGATGCGGATGCCCATGCTCGCCAGTTCGGGCAGCGCGTCAAGGATCTTCCGCGTCGTGAAGTCGAACTCGTATCCCCAGCTCTTCCAGTACGGCTCGTAGGCCGACGGCGGCGACGTGCGCGGGATGGTGATGCCGCGGGCCCGCAGCAGTTCGCCGTAATTACGAAGCGCGTCGTAGTAGTCGCCGCGATGGAAGATCGCTGCCGCGACAACAGTGCGGTATTCCTCGCCCGGCTCCAGCACTTCCTTCTGCTTGAACTTCTCGAGCGGCTTCTCGTAAATCGCAATCTCCACCTTCCCGTCCTCGCGGACCTCCACCGGCATCCATACCCACTGCGGCGTCTTCTCCAGGTGAACCAGCGCCACCCCCATCGCCGGGCTCCACACGTCGATGAACGGCATGCCCCCGCCTTCGCCCTCCGGCCCGGTGCGATCGTCCAGCCCCTGAAAATTGCTTTGCCGGAAATCGCGCTTCAGCCGGATGAGGCTGTAGTCCAGACCCCAGCGGTAGGCCCCGCCCTGGAATGAGGCGAACTCGTAGGAAGGCTGATCCGGCTCGGCCTGCTTCCGGTCGAGCAGCAGCCGCAGGCTGTCCACGCGGCCCAGCCGCACCCGCCCCGCCCCCGCGTTCCGATGCGATGTCTCGAAAATCGCCACGTCCGGGAAGCGGTCGGGCACAATCACGCGCACCTTGCGTTCAACCCTCACCTCACTCGCCACGCCAACCGCCACCGCCTCGTACGCCGGGCCGAACTCCGCGTGGTTCGTTCTCCCTCGCGCCGAGCGGGAGATGTCAAGGTTGAAGTCGCTGACAGCGCGGCCGTTCACCTCCACCGCCGCCTGCGCCTTCGGGTCGAAGGCGAGGATGTTCTTCCCCTGGTCGCCGAGCCACCGCACCCGCAAGTGGGACTCGCTGTCGAAATGGAGAGCGATTCTCCGCGTCCGCAGGTCAAGTCCGTCCGGCTGCGCCGCGGCCGTCCATACTGTGACGAGCACCAGCCGTAGGATAAGACTCCGTCTTGTCCCCTCCATCCCTTACCTCTTCCCTTCCACCAGCAGCATCGCCGTCTTCAACCCGCCCGCCCGCTGGATGCCCGGCACGAAGAAGTCGCGCTCGAATTCCTCGTCCGAGCCGCTGAAGCCGCCCGTATCCGCCGTCAGCTTCAACTCAACCGGCGCCAGCGCCGCCGCGAACAGGCTC
>CAYZJD010000343.1:2581-5051 GCA_964478455.1 uncultured Solibacteraceae bacterium
GCATAGCTGGTACGCGCGCACAGGGTACACGCTCACTGCCAGCAAGTCCTACACCCCAAAAGGGATCAAGAAGACACATGTCTCCACAATCGTGATTGACACCCGTTATGCAAAAGACCGCGGCCACGGTTATACCTTCGCCAGCGCCGCCGCGAACAGGCTCCACACCGCGGCTTTACCGACGCCCACCAGCTCCGGCTTCCCTCCGTGCCTCGCGCGCAGAAACGCCAGCCCGGTCAGGATGTCCTGCACGCGGTGCGCGTCGTCGCTCCGGTTGAACGTCAGGAAGAACTCGTGGCTTCGGTCGCGCGGGGCCGCCGCCGCACCCGTCTGGAACGCATCGAGCAGCAGCACCGCACGCTTGGCCGCGAGCATCTTGCGCACCGCCTCCTCGCTCCGCGCCGCTTCCGCTCCTTCCGGATGCACGACCAGCGCCGCTGGCCCCACGCCGGGCAAATAGATCCCCGGCACCCGGTCGCCCTTCCCCGGGCGGCTCAGCACGATCCTCTCCCCGTCCCGCTCCGCTGCAACCTGCTCGGGCCACTCCGCCCCGATCAAGTGACGCAGTAAGTTCCGCAACGTTTCCTTGTCTGCGATACCGTCCGTCTGCGCCCGCGAGCGCGATCTCCATTGCGCGAACAGCCCGTCATAGCTCAGAGCGTTCTCCGGCAGCTTCCGGTTGTGCAGCGCCAGCATGTCCTGGAGCTTCTCCGCCTCCACCTCGGCTTCCGACAGCTTTTCCCGGTCCGTTTCGCCCAGGATGTGTTTGCCGAAGAACCGGTACACCGCCTCCCGGCTGTCCCGGTTGTAGTTATGATCCGCCTGGAACTGGACCGTCTCGACGTTCTCCCCCTTCCCGTACAGTTCGTAGATTCTCCGCACGGCCGGGTACTCTTCCCTCGGAACGTTCCTCGTCCAATCCCCCGTGGCCGCCACCAGCAGCAGCGGCCGCGGCGCGAACAGGCTCGCGATCTCCACATTGAACGTCCCCACGCGCAGGTTGGGCGCGTTCTCGCAGGGCGAGCCGCCCTGCATGATCGCCGACACCATGTTGACCGGCGCGGCATAACCCACCCGCTCGTCCACTGCCGCCAGCAGGAACGTTTGCGTGCCGCCGCCGGAGGCGCCGGTCACCGCGATCTTCCCCCCATCGACATCGTCCAGCGACTGAAGGAAGTCCACCGCCCGTATCGAGTTCCACAACTGGAGCCCCAGCGGCCCGAACGACCAGAGCTGCTCGCGCCGCCCCCCGAACGCGTGCGGCGTCTGGACCGTGTCGTTCCACCCCACCATGTCGTAAGCGAAAACAACGTAGCCCTGCCGCGCCAGGCTGATCCCCAGCGCCGGTCCCGAAAACTCCGGCGCGTTCTCCAGGCGTCCGTACGTCCAGTGGCCGTGCGGCGTGAGCACCCCGGGATGCTTGCCGCCCTTCCCGAGCGGCCGGTAAAGGTTCCCGCCGAGAAAATACCCCGGCATCGTTTCGAGCAGTACCTTCTCGATCGAGTACCCCCGGCGTTCCATCCTCCCGAACATACGCGGATTCAGCGGCGTCTTCTCCGGCAGCGGCAGCAGGCCCGCCGCCGACAGGATCTGCTCGCGCAGGCGCCCCTTCCGCGTCTCCCATTCGCCCAGGCTGCCATACACCGGCATCACGAAGTGCGTATCGGTGTTCGGCGTGTCCGCATTCCGCCTGTCCCCCGCTGCCGCACCAGCGCAAAACACCGCGGCCATCACTCCCATGCGCGCAATCAACATAGACGGGAATTATACGCGAAAGGGGTCAGGCTTCTCTGTCCTGAGCGCGAAAAGGGGTCAGACCAAACCGCCCCGAGCGTCGTTCGCGAGTGGGCGGTTCTGTCTGCCCCCTTTTCCCTTTCCTCTCCCCGCCTCTCCTCTCCCCCGCTGCTACAATAGAATGAAAGCTGCCCATATCCCCATGCTGGCCGTCAACAGTGTCTGCGACGAGATCCTGGAGCTCAAGCGCCAGCGCCGCGCCGTCATCCTCGCTCACCACTATCAGGAATCCGAAATCCAGGACCTGGCCGATTCCATCGGCGACAGCCTCGAGCTCGCCAGAAGGGCCCGCGACTTCGACGGCGATGTGATCGCCTTCTGCGGCGTCTGGTTCATGGCCGAGACGGCCAAGGTGCTCAACCCGAAGCGAACCGTGGTCGTGCCCGACCGCGAGGCCGGATGCAGCCTCGTCGACAGTTGCACTGCCGAGCAGCTCCGCGCCTTCCGCCGCCGCTTTCCCGACCACGTTGTGGTCAGCTACATCAACACCTCGGTGGAGGTGAAGGCCGAGAGCGACATCCTCTGCACCTCGCGCAACGCGGTGCAGGTGGTCAACTCCATTCCCCCCGACAAGCCCGTCCTCTTCCTCCCCGACCGCAATCTCGGCAATTACGTCAAGAAGCAGACCGGCCGCGAGAACCTCAGAATCTGGCAGGGGACCTGCATCGTCCACGCC
>CAYZJD010000344.1:0-5011 GCA_964478455.1 uncultured Solibacteraceae bacterium
GGCAAGCTGAAGCATGCCCCACGTGGGCCGTAAGTCCTTGATTTGGCTGGTGGGATAAGCTTCAGCTTGCCACCGGACTTTATCCACGGGCTGTTATCTGCGCCTTTCTGCCGCTAGCGCTGGGCCGCGGCCTTGTCAATCATATCGAGAAGCCCGTTGACAATGGCGTTCTCGGCGCAACCCCGCTTCACGTGCGCGCTCGCGATTTCGTAACTCACCTCGTCGTAGGCCGCGTCGTCAGGGATGTACGAGCTGGATCCGTTGCAGTTAGTCACCATAAGGGTGCGGCTCAGAGGCGATTCCTTCTTCAGGCGCCGCGCGATCATGGTCAGCACTTCGCCGGAAACGCCGGTGAGGGCGATATGGTTGATCATCAGCAGCGAGAGCCGAATGGTGACCGGCGCCGCATCTTCGAAGCGATACGCGGCTGGGTCTTTCTGCGAGCCGGCCACACGTTTCTGGCCCGGACAAGTGACGGCGGTCTGAGCCCCGGCTATGCGGCCCAGGGCGGACATGCGCAATTTCGCGGACACGCGGAGGACCTCATCGCCCAGGATGCGGCCGAGTTTGGCCACGTCTTCGTAGCTCTCGGCGCGGTTGTAAATGGGCGCCTGATCGCCGGCCGCCCCGCTCGTGAACACAGCCACCGCGGCGCCGCCGAGCCGCTGCTCGACGTAGCGCGAAGCGGCACCAGCGAGGTCGCCTGAAATTCGCAAGTTCTTGGCCCCGAACACCGTGCAATGCACCCCGTGATTCATGATCACGGCGATGGGCGCGCCGGACAGGCGTCCCGCATAGCCGCTCATCCGCAAGGCCGCCCCTTCGGGCGGCGTGATGTCCACGCGCGCCGCCCCGGCGCGCAGCGCGCCCTCGCCCGGCGCTCCGCTCACCGAGCTGGCCACCAGCGTTGCCAAGAACAGACAGGTTCGTATCATGCTGCGGTCCCGCTTGCCCATTACGCCTTCCATACAGGTTCCCTCCGTCCGCCGGTGTCCGCCAGAATCTTCCACAGCCGGCCCTGAAGGTCGCCGACCAGGCTCTTCAGCTCCGGGTCCTTGATCTGAGTAAACAACTGGCCGTCGTCGGTGGTTACTCGCACGTTGCCCATCAGGTTGTTCATCTGGTCGGGGTCTTTCTCGAGGTCGTAGAGTTCGTCCAGGTCCCAGATGCCGTGGTAGTGCATGTAGCTGTAACGGGTGGTGCGCAAGCCGGTGACCGTGGGCGTCTGCGGGTAGTTGCGCTCCCAGAAGTACTCGTAAAGAAACTCCGCGCGCCAGGATTTCTCGCCCCGCAGCAGCGGCACCAGCGACCGGCCGTGCAGACTCGGGGTCAAGGGCGCGCCGGCCACTTCCAGAAACGTCGGCGCAATGTCGATGTTCAGCGCCATGCCCTCGGGCCGCGTGTTCCCGGCGAACAGGTCGGGACAGTGCGCCAGCAGGGGGACCCGGATCGACGGTTCGTACATACAGCGCTTGTCGATCAGTCCATGCTCGCCCATCAGGAAGCCGTTATCGCTCATGTAGACCACCAGGGCGTCGTTGAGCAGTTTCTTTTCCTCGAGTTCGTTCAACACCCGCTCGATGCTCTCGTCCAGCGAGGCGATGGTCCGGCAGTACTGGCGATAGAAGGGATCGAAGGCGATCACGTTATTGAACATGCCGTCCACGCCGTGCGTGGACTTGCGCTGGCGCCGCACCCATTCCGGCCGGCCGCGGTAGTTCTCCTCGGTGTCGGCCATGGACTTGGGATACGGAATCGGCTCCTTCTCGTACAGCTTCTTGTGCCGTTCCGCGCTGACATTGGGGCTGTGCACGTTCTTGTGTGACAGACACAGGAAGAAGGGCCGGGAGGCGTTCTGCCCGATGAAGCGCAAGGCCTCGTCGGTCAGGATGTCGGACACATAGCCTTGCGTCTTGCGCCGCTCGCCGTCGAAGTTGATGAGCGGATTCTCGTACTGGCCCTGACCCCGGAAGGAAACCCAGCGCTCGAAGCCCGGGCGGGCGGCGTCGGTGTCCCCGCCCATGTGCCACTTGCCAATGAACGCCGTACGATAGCCGTGCTTTTGCAGCACTTCAGGGAATGTAGCCAACGGGGATGACGGGGGCGTGACGTTGTCCATGACGCCGTGCGCGTGGACGTAGTGGCCGGTCAGGATGGAGGCTCGGCTCGGCGAGCACAGCGACGTGGTGACGAAAGCGTCCCGGAAAAGGGCGCCGCGCTGGGCCATGCGATCCATGGCAGGCGTCTTCAGCCACGGATGGCCTGCACAGCCCATGCAGTCGAAGCGATGGTCGTCGCTGAGGATGAAGACGAGGTTTCGTTTGCTCGTCCCCGAGAGCACCGCCGGGGCCGCCGCGGCGCCGCAAGATTCCAGAAATCTCCGTCGAGTCATCTACGGTCCTTCCTAACGCAGCCAGCGTTCAAACCAGGCCGCCATCTCGGATTTCATCTCCGGCGTGTACATATGTTCGACGTTCGGGTAAATGATACTGCGAAACTTCTCGCGCGCGCCGTACAGACCGTAGATGTGGCCGAGCTTCTGTTCCAGGATACGGATTCCGGAAGGCGGAGAGGTGGGATCGCTGTCGCCGGTCAGCGCCAGAAACGGACGCGGCGCCAGCAGCCCGAGTACCGCTTCGGTGTCAAAGTGCCTCAGAATTCCCGGGATGAAGAAATACATGGCGTGGGCTCGAAGCTGGCCGTGTGCCACCAGCTCGCGATAGCGCATAAAGCAAGCCACTCCCACCACGGTTCTCACGCGTTCGTCGAGCGCGGCCAGCCACCACGCCCCGGTGCTCCCCATGCTCATTCCGGTAGCGCCGATCCGTTTGGCGTCCACCTCCGGGCGGGAGGCCAGATAGTCCACCGCCACCATGTCGTCGCGCAACATCAGGCCCCACAGCGTGCGCCCGAACCAGAGGTTGAGCTTGAAGAGCGAGTCCCGCTGGTTCTCGATATTGCTTTCCACGGCTCCCGCCGGCCCCTTTCCGAGCCGCTCGCCGTTGAAGTAGGAGTCGATCGAAAGCAGGATGAAGCCGCGCTTCACCAGCGGTTCGCGCACGTTCTGTTCTTCGTTGGAGAACAAGGGGCCTTCCTTGTCGCCGCTGTGCCAGTGCAGCAGGAGGATGGCCGGAGCGGGCCCCTTCAGCCCGTCGGGGATGACCAGCCAGGCGGGAATGACGCCATCCAGGCCATTCTCGATTTCGATCTTCTCTGCGGTGTAGCCGTCACGTTTCTCCCGGCTGAAGAGGCGTGCCCGCGGCGTCCGGGGTCGCGGCGGGATTCCGCCCAGACAGCCGTAGATGGTCTTGCGGATTCCGGCCCGGCGCTGGTCCCACTCAGCGCGCGTGACCGGCATCTTGATCTCCGGGAATGGCAGGTTCCGGTACGGCTCGGGAATCCCTTGCCAGGCCGGCCCAAACGTCGTCCGGCTTTCCCACTTCAGCCGGCCCTTCTGCGCCTGTGCCGCTCGGCCGGGCGAGGCCAGGAACAGAAGCCCGGTCAGCCCCGCTACGGCTACCGCCGATCTGCGCGACATTTAGGCGCTCCTCCTTCGCTGTGCAGGTCGCACATACTATACATATGCCGCATTCCATCAGCCGCCGCACTTTCGTCAGGTCGCTGGCCGCCGCGCCTGCGTTCGCCGCCCCGGCCGAGGGTTACAACATCCTGTTTCTGATGTCGGACGAGCACTCGCCGCACGCGGCCGGCTGGCTCGGCAACAAAGTCGTCCGCACTCCGGCCCTCGATTCGCTGGCGCGCGCGGGCACAGCCTTCACCGCCTCCTACTGCCAGAACCCGGTGTGCGTTCCCTCGCGGGCTTCCTTCCTCACCTCCCGCATGGCCTCCAACGTGGGCGTTTTCGGCAACGATGGCGGCTTATTCAGCGACGTGCCCAAGATGGGCAGCGTCTTCCGCAGCGCGGGCTACGCCGTAAGCTGGATCGGCAAGACCCACTGGGGCGGCGAGTCCGGCTTCGATACCAGGTACGGCAGCGACGATGCCCCGGACCGCCCCGACCGGCGCCGGAAGTGGACCCGCCAGTACCAGCAGAAGAAGAGGCGCAAGAAGGCGGCCTGACCGGCCACCCGCGCCGCCCTGTACAGGAGGATGACAAGTGTACGTTAAAGCTGCAACCAAACGGCTGGCGCCCAGGCTGCTGGGGGCCTCCCTGCCGACCTTGATCCTCTCCGTCCCTTCGCTGGGCCAGACCACGCCGCTCCTCGAACCGCGCTTCATCGAGGCCATCCTTCAGGAAGTCTCCGGCGATCTCGCCAAGCACCACATCCACATGATGGCGCCCTATGAGCGGAACCGGCCCGAGCAGGAGTACACCGGCGACTTCCACGAGACGGCGTACATGATTGCCAGACTGCGTGAGTACGGCGTCTCCGGTTCCCGCGTCGAGAAGCTGCCAGCCGGCGACCTGTGGGACGGCGAGTTCGGCGAATTGTGGATGGAGGAGCCTTTCCGGGAGAGGCTGGCCGCCTATGACGAGATCGCGGCCTCCTTGGTTCGCGGGAGCGGGACAGCCGATGTCCGCGCCGAGCTGATCTCGGTGGGCTCCGGCGGCCGGCCGGAGGATTACGCGGGGAAGGAAGTCCAGGGCAAGATCGTGCTTGCGACTTCGCCCGCTGATGTCGTCTACAGGCTCGCCGTCGCCGAGCGGGGCGCGGCGGGCCTGGTCTGTTATGACGCCTCTCCCGGCCAGTCCCGCCCGAAACAGGTCCGCTGGCAGACCCTGGCGCGGCACGGCACATTCGAGCCGGGTTCCGCTGCGTTCGGGTTCGCGGTTTCGTCTTTGACCGGAGCGAGGCTCGCCGCCTTACTCGCCCAGGGCAAGCGCGTCGTCGTCCACGCGAAGACCCAGACCCGCAGCTTTCCCGGAAAGCACGAGGTCGTCACCGCAGCCATTCCGGGCGATGCTTTCCCCGAAGACGGCTTTCTCTTCGTCGCTCACCTGTTCGAGGGCATCGCCAAGCAGGGCGCCAACGACAATATCAGCGGGCCG
>CAYZJD010000345.1:0-4949 GCA_964478455.1 uncultured Solibacteraceae bacterium
TACTGGATCTACTGGGAGGTCGGCAAGGAACTGAAGAAGCGCGGCTCGAAGAACCCCGACTACCAGAAGTGGATCGATCAGTACGCCGGCGAGGAGTACGGCAAGGTGGTCCGGCAGGTCCTCGACATGATGAATGCCGAAGCCGCGCGGCTGGACCCGCAATCGCAGCGCCGCGCGCGCGATCTGTTCGTGATCTCCTCCCGCTACGAGTACATGTTCTGAGACATGGCCTGGCGCGAAGAGAAGTGGTTTCCGTAAGCGGCCCCTCGCTGTAGTATTCTCTCTGGCGGATGCCCACGCTTCTCGATCGCCTCGAACGCTACTTCGAATTCCAGACGCTTGGCACGAACTGGAAGACCGAGATCCTGGCCGGGGCGACCACGTTCATCACCATGGCCTACATCGTGTTCGTGAACCCGTCCATCCTGCACGAGGCGGGCATGCCGGTCACGGCAGTGGTTGCGGCCACGTGCGTCTCTTCCGCCATCGGCAGCCTGCTCATGGGGGCGTTTGCCCGCTACCCGATCGCGCTCGCTCCCGGGATGGGCCTGAACGCCTACTTCACCTATGTTGTCGTCAAGGGAATGGGTGTGCCGTGGCAGACGGCGCTAGGGGCCGTGTTTCTGTCGGGCGTGGCCTTCTTCGCGCTGACGCTCGCCGGCGTGATCCGCCCCGTGGTGGCGTCGATCCCGCGCGAGCTTTACTCCGCCGTTGCCGCCGGCATCGGCCTGTTCATCGCGCTGGTCGGCTTCCGCAACTCGGGCATCATCGTCTCGAGCCCAACCACGACGGTCACGATGGGCAACCTGCGGAACCCGAACACCCTGCTGGCCATCTTCGGCCTTCTCCTGATTGCGGCGCTGCTCGCCTGGGGCGTCCGCGCGGCCATGCTGATCGGTATCCTGACGACCACCGCGGCCGGCGCTCTGTTCGGCCTGGTCCGCTGGGAGCCGCAGATGTACCGCCTGGCGGACATCTCCGCCACCGCATTCCAGTTCGACCTCGGCTCGACGCTCAAGCTCGGCCTGCTGGAGATTGTGTTCGTCTTCTTCTTCGTCGATGTGTTCGATAACGTCGGCACGCTCGTGGCCGTCGGCCAGAAAGCGGGTCTGTTCGACCGCGCCCGCGAGATCCCGCGCCTCAACCGGATTCTGCTCTCAGACTCGGCCGCCACCATGACCGGGGCGCTGGCGGGAACCTCGACCGTGGTCAGCTACATCGAGAGCGCCGCCGGAGTTGTCGCCGGCGGGCGCAGCGGCGTCACCTCGATCGTTACCGGAGTGCTCTTCCTGGTGGCGCTGTTCATCGCCCCGGTGGTCGGCGTGATCCCGGCCGCGGCCACTGCTCCGGCGCTGATCATCGTCGGCTGCCTGATGATGTCGCACATCGGCGAGATCGAATGGCGGGATCCGGCGATCGGCGTCTCGGCGTTTCTCACAATGACGGCCATTCCGCTGACCTTTTCTATCGCCAACGGCCTCGCCTTCGGCTTCACCGGGTACACGCTATTGAAGGTGTTGCGCGGCCAGTTCCGCCAGGTGAGCTGGCTCGTGTACGTTCTGACCGTGCTCTTTCTGGCCCGGTTCTACTACCTTGGGCACGGCGGCTGACGGCGGACAGGGTGATTTGACGCTACCGGATCCAGCCAAGGCCGCCAGGCAACGGCAGGCAGAGGAACGTGACTGGCCCGTCAATTGCTCCCCGCAGGGTATGGACCGGAATGGCAAACCTGGGAACAGCACGCCCCGGCTGATCTTCTGGGAACTCACAACTGGTTGCAATCTAAGGTGCGTCCACTGCCGGGCCAGTGCGACGGATCTGATGTCTCCCGCGGACCTCACCTATCGCGAGTGCTGTGAGGTCGTGGATCAGATAGCGGAATATGCCCCACTGATTCTCGTTCTGAGCGGCGGCGAGCCCCTGTGGCGGCGAGACGTCTTCGACATCGCTAAGCGCGCCGTGGGAAAGAACATGCGCGTAGCCCTCGCCACCAACGGGACGCTCGTGGATGAGGCCATGGCCGAGCGCATCAAGGAGGCAGGCATTGTCCGGGTAGCCATCAGCCTGGACGGCGCGGACCGGATCACCCATGACTCGTTCCGTGGCCAGGCAGGCGCCTTTGAAGCAGCCGTCGCCGGCCTGAAACACCTGAAGAAAGCCGGGATCTCCACGCAGATCAACACCAGCGTGGCGCGGCACAACGCTCACCAGTTGCCGGACATCCTCAGGCTCAGCCAGTCGCTGGGCGTCGATGCGTTCCACATCTTCCTGCTGGTTCCGGTGGGTTGCGGTCTCACGATCGCGGAGGAGCAGTCCATCCAGGGCGAGGAGTACGAACGCATTCTGAACTGGCTTTACGACCGATCGCTCGACAGCGGCCTCGAGATCAAGGCCACGTGCGCTCCTCACTACTACCGCATCCTGCGCCAGCGGCGGGCGGAGGCGCGGCGTGCCGGCCAGGCGGTGCCGGAGCTGCACAGTCACGGGATGCACGCCACCACGCGCGGCTGCCTTGCCGGCAGCGGTGTCTGCTTCATTTCCCATCAGGGGGAGGTCTTCCCTTGCGGCTATTTGCCGGTGGCCGCCGGCGACCTGCGGCGGCAGAAGTTCCGCGAAGTCTGGGAGGATGCGGCAGTGTTCCGGCAGTTACGCGATCCCGATCAACTGGAGGGCAAGTGCGGCATCTGCGAGTTCAAGCAGGTGTGCCTTGGGTGCCGCGCCAGGGCGTTCGGCATGACGGGAGACTACATGGCCGAAGAGCCCTTTTGCATTTACGAGCCCAAGAAGGGACATCCCCACCTGGAGCAGCGGGTTTAGCTTGGCTAGCGGTTGCTGAGAGCAGCGATTCGCTTCGCGACGCTGTACTAGTAAGCGCGTGTGACAGCGGTGCGCTCGCCCATCGCGTTGGCAAAATGGCCCAGGATGTCGGACATTTCCTGGAG
The DNA here is from genome assembly GCA_964478455.1 of uncultured Solibacteraceae bacterium. GTDB lineage: Bacteria > Acidobacteriota > Terriglobia > Bryobacterales > Bryobacteraceae > CAYZJD01. The sequence continues at coordinate 2,943 of CAYZJD010000345.1, forward strand.
AGCGAAGCGCGCCTGCGAAGTGGCAAAGTTGCGCGTCAATGCGTACCAAACCCGCATCAACTGGAAGTCAAAGCTGAGCATGCGCTGTTCGATGGTCATCCCGCCCATCTGCAAACCGACCGTGTGTCGTAACAGATAGCTGAGCAGTCGATAGTCATGGGCAAGAGATTCGGCGAGCGGATCGAGTTCCGCAGCCTGTTGCAGGCGCTCGCGAACCAGCGGATACGCCAGTCTGTTGGCTTCGGCAACCTCGGCGGAGAAGTCCTTCGGCGCGCGCGTACGCAGGATGAGGAGACAAGTGTATCGAAACCAGTACATGAGAAGAACCAGCGAGAAAACAATGATCAGGATGCTGGTCACCATCTCGCGTTTTCTCCTCGTCTCCTCCACCGCGTGGTGGGTTGGCCGTCTTCAACGTACTAGGCGGCCTATTATCATCACAAGCAGAATACCATCAGACAAGGGCGTTGGCAAGGACAATTTCACGACTAAGTGGTTAATCTGCAATTGACGAGGGGGGATTACACCCCGCCTTTGGGGGGGAACTGCACACCGTTTCGCCTGACCCGGAAAAGACCATGTGAGTCGGCTGTATCCTTCTTCGGCGGCAGTGCTCCAGGTAAAGTCTCCCGTAACTGTCTGTAATATAAGAAGATTCCTTGAAGCCCAGGCGGGCCGCGGTATGGTCGATCCAATCGGCCTCACCCTCCAGTTCCAAAAAGACCCCGATGGGGGTCTCGTCGAGCGTGACGGTACCCGCCTCATCGGCGGAATATGCCGTACGGTACTTCTCATACCGGAACACAGGTCGAAGCCCGAGGTGTTTCAGGATCAGCGAAAATGCCTCGACATCGGAGATCCCCAGTTCGAGTTCCGGGCGCATCTTGTGCTTTCCAGGAACCGCCGGCCCTTTGTAGGTGAGAACGGTCCGTCCGGCGACTTCGCGCAGCCGAAGTAGTTCACCGCGTTTCCGGAACTTGTGGAATGGCGTGTCGAAAACCGTGTTCGTTTCGAATGAACGCCGCCGGACGACACGGAAACCTTGCTGTCTCAGAATTCGCCGTCCCGCCGCAGCGCTCGGCAAGCGGAGCTTGACTTCCACTTCTTGGGTTGAGGCGGGAACCGGCATCGGACGAGATCATATTAGCAGCCGGTAAGGGACCGGGAGCGCCGGTCCCGGAACGTGCGGGAGGCTAGAATAGCTGTGGGGCGTGCTCAGACTACTCCTTGTCTCCACCTATGAGCTGGGACGACAGCCGTTCGGGCTGGCATCGCCCGCCGCGTGGCTGCGTGCCGCGGGCCACGAGGTTCACTGCGTCGATCTCGCCTGGGGTTCTCTTCCCGAGGAAGCTGTTCGGGCAGCGGGGCTGGTGGCGTTCTATCTGCCCATGCACACGGCCACGCGGCTTGCCGTGCGCGCCATCGAACGCGTCAGGGCCTTGAATCCCTCCGCCCATCTGTGCTGCTACGGCCTCTATGCGAGCCTGAATGAGCTGTACATTCGCAGACTCGGTGTCAAGACGATCCTTGGCGGCGAGTACGAACCGGGGCTGGTAGCGCTGGCCGGGCGCTTGAGGGAAGACGGCCAGGCAGCTCCCAACACGATCGTTTCGTTGGACCGTTTGAAATTCCTGCCGCCGGATCGGACGACCCTTCCGCCGCTTAGCCAATACGCCGCGTTGCGGGTCAACGGAGAACGTCGCCTCGTCGGATACACGGAAGCCAGCCGCGGCTGTAAGCATTTGTGCCGGCACTGCCCGGTGGCGCCGGTTTACAACGGCGCCTTCCGCATCGTTCAGCCGGATGTGGTGTTGGAAGACATCCGGCGGCAGGTGGCCATGGGCGCCGATCACATCACTTTCGGCGACCCCGATTTCTTCAACGGCCCGGGGCATGCGGTGCGGATCGTGGAGGCGCTCCACCAGGAGTTCCCGGCGCTCACCTATGACGTAACGATCAAGATCGAGCACCTGCTCCGGCGCCGCGATTTGCTCTCCGTGCTGCACC
>CAYZJD010000346.1:0-4905 GCA_964478455.1 uncultured Solibacteraceae bacterium
GCTGACGCTCGGCGAGCGCGCCGCGATCTACGTCATGGGACGCGGCCCCCGCCTTCTCCAGGATTTCACCGCCGATGTTTCCGCTCTCACCCGTGCGCTTGAGAGTTACCAGGGCGGCCACCCTCCCTCCCTCGAGGCGTCGCTCTACGACCCGTCTCTTAGCAGCGCGGCGCACTTCGGCTCGTGGCTGGGGGAACTGAGCTTCAACCTTTACGACACCTTCGAGCGCGACCGCGGCTACCGCACCATCCGCGCGCTCGTCGCCATCGCCAATCATCTTGAGCGCCTGCCCGGCCGCAAGAACCTCATCTGGGTCGCGGGCAGCTTTCCCATCTGGCTCGGCGAGGATTCGGTTCCCGTTCCGCGGAAAGGCGCGCGCCCGCAGGGCAACGTCCACCCCGAGCTCGAGCGCCTCGCGCGGGCCCTCGGCCGCGCCAATGTTGCTGTCTATCCGGTGGACGCGCGCGGCCTGATGGCGCCGCAGCAGTATCGCGCCGACCGCGCCGAGGCCGGCCCTGACACGAGCCTCGCGGACCAGGGCATGTTCACCATGATGCGGATGCTGGCGGGGCGCACCGGAGGGCGCGCCTTCTACCACAACAACGATCTGGCGGCCGCCATGCGCCGCGCCGCGGACGATTCTCGCCTGACGTACCTGCTCGGCTACTACCCGTCGCACAACGACTGGGACGGCCGCTTCCGTGAGATCAAGGTGGATGTGAACCGGCCCGGTGTGGACTTGCTCTACCGGCGCGGCTACTTCGCTCAGGCCGGCGAGCCGCCCGAGCCGTGGTACAGAGAGAAGGTGATGGACGCCGCCGTCTGGAGCCCGGTGGACTCCACCGGCGTCGGCCTCACCGTCGCTGTGCGTCCCGCGCCGCCAGGCGCGATCGATCTGGACGTGCAGATCGACGCGAAGGATGTGAGCTTCCGCGAGAAAGACGGCCGGTGGGAGTGCTCCTTGGACCTCTGGCTGGTTCAGCTCGATGCGAAGGACAACCAGGCGGCGACCGCGGCACGGACGAACAACCTGCGGCTCGATCCGGAGACCTACCAGCGGGTGATGGCGGTCAAAGGACTGGTGTTGCGCGAGCGCGTGACGCTCGCCCCTGGGGCGTTGCTGGTCCGCGTGCTCGTGCGCGACCTGGTCTCCGGCGCCCTCGGCTCAGTCACCGTACCCCTGAAAAGGGGTCAGCCTGATCTGCCCCATTTTTCTGAAAAAGGTGCCGGATCAGGCTGACCCCTTTTTATAGCTTCGTCAGGCGGATCGGACCGTTGGAAGTCGAAAGGTCAAGCAAGCGGCCGCCGCCGCCGATCGTGCCTTCGAGGTGGTTCTTGCTGATCTCCCCACGCGCGGTGACGTCGAAATCGCTGTGGATCGAGGCGTTTGACGTCCGTGCCTTGACGTTGACTGCGATCGAAGCCGGCAGTCTCACCGTGACCGGAGCGTTGCTGGTCGAGGCTTCGACGTCGCTCTCCACCCGGTCGAGGGTCAGCTCGATGCCCCCGTTCGACGTGTGAGCTTTCACTGTGCGGCCGGCCTCGACCTCGCGGATCACCGCGTGAACGCCGGCGTTGGAAGTCGAGGCGTCGAACACGCCGCGGACGTCGTCGGCGTGGATACCGCCGTTGGACGTCCTGAGGATCGCGCGGCCCTGCACGTCGTTCAGCTCGATCCCGCCGTTTGACGTGGTCGCTTCCACGTCGCCGCGCACGTGCGTCAGGTTCACGCCCCCGTTGGACGTCCGCAGCCTCGCGTTGCCTTCCACGTCGGTCACCCGGACTCCGCCGTTGGAGCCTTCCAGCCGCTCGAGCGTCGTTTTCCGCGGGACCTTGATGATGAACTTCGCCCCCATGCTGCCGCGCCGCTCCGAGGGCCGGATCGTCCGGATCCGCACCGAATCGCCGGTGGCCACGATGTCGATCTTCAGCGAGTCCAACCCTTCCTGCGTGCTGGCGTACTTCGTCCCGCTGATCTCGGCCGTCTCCTGGTCCCAACCGGCCACCTCGATGGAGCCGTTGAACGTCTCCACGTACAGCCGCCCGCCGGCCTTCAGCGGATGGCTCTGGTGAAAGTCCTCCTTATACCGGGTGGCGTCGCCCCATTCCCCGATGTCGCAGCCTGTCAGGAGCAGAGCCCCCGCCGCGATCACGGAGACAAACCATCGCCTCTGCATAAGCCTCACCTCCTTCGGTAGATACGAAGCCGGCCACGGCCAGGTTCCCGCAAAAACAGGGTACGCGGCCGCCGCCCATGCTATTCTGGGCTTTACCCCCCTGGGCTTCATCCCATGAAAAAACTGCTGGCGCTGAACCGTGGCGAGATCGCTATCCGCATCCTCCGCGCGGCCGACGAGTTGGGGCTGCGCACGGTGGCCATTTACACCAAGGAAGACCGGTACAGCCTGCATCGATTCAAGGCCGACGAAGCCTACCTGATCGGGGAGGGCAAGGGGCCGGTGGAGGCCTACCTCGATATCGAGGGCATCGTCGGGCTGGCCAGAGAGAAGAACGTAGACGCCATCCACCCCGGCTACGGGTTCCTTTCGGAAAACCCTGCCCTGGCCCGCGGGTGCGAGAAGGCCGGCATCACCTTTATCGGTCCGGGCCCGGAGCTGTTGGAACTGCTCGGCGACAAGACGGCCGCCCGCAGGCTGGCGCAGAGGGCCGGCATTCCGGTAGTCCCCGGCACCGAGGATCCGGTTTCCGACCCTGACCTGGCAGCCAACCTCGCCCGCGAGATCGGCTTCCCGCTCATCATCAAGGCGGCTTTCGGCGGCGGTGGCAGGGGCATGCGGGTGGTGAACACGCCGGGCGAATTCGCCGCCCGCCTCGAGGAGGCGCAGCGCGAAGCGGCCGCCGCCTTTGGCAACCCGGCGGTGTTCCTCGAGCGTTACATCCGCCGGGCGCGGCATCTCGAAGTGCAGGTCCTCGGCGACCGGCACGGCAATATCCTCCACCTTTGGGAGCGCGATTGCTCGGTGCAGCGCCGCCACCAGAAAGTGGTCGAGGTCGCCCCGGCATTGAATGTCGAACCTGCGGTCCGCGCGGCGCTTGCGGACGCCGCCGTGCGCCTGGCCCGCGCCGCCGGATACTGCAACGCCGGCACGGTGGAGTTTCTGCTCAACGCGGACACGGGCGAGTGGTTCTTCATCGAAGTCAACCCGCGCATCCAGGTGGAGCACACCGTCACCGAGATGGTGACGGGCATCGACCTCGTGCAATGCCAGATCCAGGTGGCGCGGGGCCTGGCCCTCCACGGGCCGGAGATGGCGCTGCCGCGGCAGGAGGAGATCCGGACCAACGGTTACGCGCTTCAGTGCCGCGTGACCACCGAGGACCCGGAGAACAACTTCGTGCCGGACTACGGCAAGCTCAGCACCTACCGCTCGCCGGCGGGCTTCGGCATCCGCCTCGACGGCGGCTCGGCTTACGGCGGCGCGGTGATCACGCCCTATTACGACTCGCTGCTCGTGAAGGTTACCGCCTGGGGACGCGAGCTTCCCGATGCCGCCAGGCGCATGGACCGCTGCCTGCGCGAGTTCCGGATCCGCGGCGTCAAGACGAACATCCCGTTTCTGGAGAACGTGATTAATCACCCGGAGTTTCTGTCGGGTGAGGTCACCACCTCGTTCCTCGACGAGACCCCGTCCCTGTTCCGCTTCACCCCGCGGCGCGACCGCGCCACTAAGCTGCTCACCTACCTCGGCGAAGTGCTCGTCAACGGCAACCCGGAAGTGGCCGGAAAGCAGCCGCCGGTCAAGATCCAGCCCGCGGCGGCGCCGCCGCACGATCCGAACACGCCACCGGCCGGCACGCGGCAGCTTTTGGACAAGCTCGGGCCGGAGAAGTTCGCCGCCTGGACGCGCGCCCAGAAGCGACTGCTCATGACCGATACCACGTTCCGCGACGCGCACCAGTCGCTCCTTGCCACGCGCCTGCGGACCTACGACATGACCGCCATCGCTGGCTTCGTCGCCCACAAGCTGCACGACCTCTACAGCCTGGAGATGTGGGGCGGCGCGACCTTCGACACCGCGATGCGCTTCCTCCACGAGGACCCGTTCGAGCGGCTGCGTCGGCTGCGCGAGCTGATCCCCAATATCTGCTTCCAGATGCTGTTGCGGGCGTCCAACGCCGTCGGCTATACGGCCTATCCGGACAACGTCGTGGAGGAGTTCATCCGGGAGGCGGCCGCGCAGGGGATCGATATCTTCCGGATCTTCGACTCGTTGAACTGGCTGCCGAACATGAAGCCGGCCATGGACGCGGTGCGCAAGACGGGCAAGGTGTGCGAGGCGGCCATCTGCTACACCGGCGACATCCTTGACCCGAACCGGCGGAAATACACCCTCGACTACTATGTCGAGAAGGCCAAGGAACTCGAGCGGATGGGCGCGCACATTCTCGCCATCAAAGATATGGCGGGCCTGTGCAAGCCCTACGCCGCCGCGAAGCTCGTCAAAGCGTTGCGCGAAGAGGTCGGCATCCCGGTCCACTTTCACACTCACGACACCAGCGGCGTGAGCGCGGCCTCGGTGATGAAGGCCGCCGAGGCGGGGGTGGACGTCGCCGACGGCGCCATCGCCTCGATGAGCGGCTCGACCAGCCAGCCGAACCTGAACTCGCTTGTCGCCGCGCTCGCGCACACCCGGCGCGACACCGGTCTCGACATCGACGCCCTTAACCAGTGCGCCGATTACTGGGAAGTCGCGCGGACCTGGTATGCGCCGTTTGACACCGGCCCGCGGGCCGGCTCGGCCGAGGTCTATGTGCACGAAATGCCAGGCGGCCAGGTCACCAACCTCAAGGAGCAGGCCGAGGCGATGGGCCTCGGCGACCGCTGGCCCGAAGTAACTCGCGCCTATGCCGAAGTCAATATGGCCTTCGGCGACATCGTGAAGG
>CAYZJD010000347.1:0-1089 GCA_964478455.1 uncultured Solibacteraceae bacterium
ACAAGCTGCGCAGCCTGCTGACGATGCTCGGCATGATTTTCGGCGTGGGGGCGGAGTTGAGGAGTTCACCACCAAGACACAAAGACACCAAGAACATCAGGGAATCTGTTCGGTCCCTCGCGGCTTTGGTCGTTTCCGGGGTCCATTTGCCATGACGGTTCTCAGCGGATATTTACCCGAGCTGACGATGGGGCTGTCGAGCCTGCTGGTGCACAAGCTGCGCAGCCTGCTGACGATGCTCGGCATGATTTTCGGGGTGGGGGCGGTGGTGGCGATGCTGTCGATCACCGCGGGCGCGCAGAAGGAGATGATCAGTTTCATCGACTTGCTCGGTGTGAACAACATCATCGTCGAGGCGAAGGAGGCGGTGGACCGGACCGAGTTGCAGACGCGCAGACTGGTGTCTCCGGGGCTGACGTTCCGGGACTTTCGCGCCATTGCCGAGAACGTGCAAGGGGTGGAGGCGCTGACGCCACGGAAGCGATTCAAGCCGGCGAAGGTGCTGCCGAAGACAAGCCAGGAGCTGCCGGTGCTGATCGGGGTGCTACCGAACTTTCTGGCGATCAACAACCTGAGGGTTGTCGAGGGCCGCTTCTTCGACGAGCAGGAGGATCTGCGGTCGGCGCCGGTGTGCGTGCTGGGCGAGTCGGCGAAGGTGAATCTGCTGGGCTACGACCGGGCCACCGGCAAGTACATCAAGATCAACGACGTGTGGCTGCAAGTGATCGGCGTGCTGGCGCACCAGGCGACGGCGGACACGGAGGTGGAGGGGCTGGAGGCAGTCAACCGGAACAACCTGGTGATTGCGCCACTGAACACGGTGATGCGGCGGTTCGAGGACAACAACAGCTACCTGAAAGACGAGATCGACGGCATCTATCTGAAGGTGCTGCCAACGACGGACTCGATCGAGACGGCGAGCGTGGTGCGGGCGATTCTGACGGCGACGCACAAGGACGCCGGCGACTTCACAGTGGTGGTGCCGGCGGGGCTGCTGGAGGAACGGCGGCGGACACAGTTCATCTTCGAGGTGGTGATGATTTGCATCGCGGGCATCTCGCTGCTGGTGGGCGGCATCGGCATCATGAA
>CAYZJD010000347.1:1189-4904 GCA_964478455.1 uncultured Solibacteraceae bacterium
GCCGCGAAGCTGGATCCGATCGAAGCGATCCGGTACGAGTAACGAAAACGAGAGTCATGCGATTCGTCCTTATCTTGTCAGGGCTTTTGTGCGCGGTGGGCGGCTGGGCGCAGGACGCGCCGGTGTTTCCCACCGGAGCTTACTTCCGCCATCACTTTTCCACGCCGAGCGCGCGGGTTGAACTTGCGCCGCCGGCGCGGCTGGCCGACTTTGTGGCCGACGGCAAGCTGGAGCTGTCGCTGCGTTCGTTTCTGGAGCTGGTGATGGCCAACAACACGGACATCACGATCCAGAAAGTGACAATCGAGCTGCAACGGAACGCAATCACGCGGGTGTTCGCGAAGTTCGACCCGAGCTTGCAGGCGACGTTCACCAGCACGCGGGCGAATTCGCCGGCGTCGGACTTGCTGGCCGGGGCAGCGACGGTGAGCCAGTTGACGCAGCCGGCCGTTTTCAACTACCAGCAGACGTTGCAGACGGGCACGCAATACACGATGGGCTTCAGCGGGGTCAAGAGCGCCACCAACAGTTCGTTTGCGACCTTCAACCCGTCGCTGACGGCGCGGCTGTCGTTCGGTTTCACCCAGCCGCTGCTACGGGGGCGCGGGATGGAGATCACGCGGCTGCCGATTCTGGTGGCGCGCAGCCGGTTGCGCTCGGGGGAACACAACCTGCGGGACCAGGTGCTGCGGCTATTGGTGGCGGCGGAGAGCGCTTATTGGGACGTGGTGGGGGCGCGGGAAAACCTGAAGGTCCAGGAACAGGCGCTGGCGCTGCGCGAGGCCTCCTTGAAGCTGGCGCAGCGGGAACTGGAACTGGGCGCGTTGTCTCCTCTGGACATTTACCAACCGCAGGCGGACCGGGCGGCGGCAGAGATCCAGGTGTCGCAAGCGAGGTACCGGCTGGCGCAGACGGAGGACGCCTTGCGGAAGCAGATCGGCGCGGACCTGGATCCGCAGTTCCGCAACCTGCCGGTGGTTCTGACGGAGACGGCGCTGCCGCCGGAGGACGCCGCGCCGCTCGACCGCGAAGCGCTCGTGAGCAAGGCGCTGGCGATGCGGCCGGACCTGCTGGCGACGGTGGAGAATCTGCAAACCGACGACTTCAACCTCCGCGGAGCGACCGACGGGCTGCGGCCCGATCTTTCGCTCACCGGCAGTTACACGTCGAGCGGGCGGGGCGGCAATCTCCTGCCCGTGCAGGGGAACGGCGGAGGAGGAAGCGGGCAGATGATTCCCGGCGGCTTTGGGGACGCGCTGAGCCAGTTATTCGGATTCAACTTTCCGACTTACGCGTTCGGGCTAACATTGCGGCTGCCGATCCGCGACCGAGCGGCCAGCGCCAACCTCGCCGACGCGGTGGTGCAGAAGCGGCTCGACACGCTGCGGCAGCGAAGCCTGGAACAGGCGATCCGGCTGGATGTGCTGAACGCGATCAGCCAGGTGGAGTCGAGCCGCGAAGCGGTCAAGCTGGCAGTGATCGCGCGCGACCTGGCGCAAAAGAACCTGGAGGCCGAGCAGAAGAAGTACGAACTGGGGACGACCATACTGTTCTTCGTGCTGGACGCGCAGAACCGGCTGACGACGGCGGAGTCACGGTTGCAGACGGAATCCATCAACTACCGCAGGAACCAGCTCGGACTGCTCCGCTCGACGGGCGAACTGCTGGAGCAGCGCGGGATCCAGATACAATAGCTGGATTGTGGGCCGCGGTTCGCAGGCAGCAGAGAAGGCCCACTCTTCCCCATGGGCCTTATCCGAATCCTCTCCGACCAGGTAGCCAACAAGATCGCCGCGGGCGAGGTGGTGGAGCGACCCGCCTCGGTCGTCAAGGAACTGCTTGAGAACTCACTGGACGCCGGCGCCACCGAGCTGCGGATCGACGTAGAGAGCGGCGGGCGGCGGCTGATCCGGGTGGCCGACAACGGCGGGGGCATGGTTCGCGACGACGCCATGCTGGCTTTCGAGCGTCACGCAACCAGCAAGCTGCGCGACGTCAGGGACCTGCTGTCGATCTCGACGCTGGGGTTCCGGGGCGAAGCGCTGCCGTCGATCGCGGCCGTGTCGAGGCTGGTGCTGGAGACGCGGCAGGCGTCGGAGGCAACGGGCACGCGGGTGGAAATCGCGGGGGGCAAGATGCTGCGCGCGGAAGAGGCGGCGCTGGAGCCGGGCACGGCTGTGACCGTGCGGGATCTCTTCTACAACGTGCCGGCGCGCAAGAAGTTCCTTCGTTCCGAGCAGACGGAGATGGCGCACATCGCGTCGCTGGTGACGCACTACAGCCTGGCGCACTCGGACAAGAGGTTCCTGCTGCGTCACGGCGCGAGCGAACTGCTGCAAGTGACGCCGGTCGGGCAATTGCGGGAGCGGGTCTACCAGGTGTTCGGGAGCCAGACGCTGGAAGAGCTGGTGGATCTCGGGACGCGCTCGCGGCAATTGCAGCTTGCACCGCCGTACGTGCCGCCGTCTGCGCCGGCGGCGGCGCACCTGGAGGCGCCTGAGGAGCCGCTGGAGAGACGGTTCGGCCTTCGTGGATTCGTCTCCCGTCCGCAGGTGCAGAAGCTGAACCGCAATTCGATCTACCTGTTCGTAAACGGGCGCATGATCCGGGACAGGCTGCTGCTGCACGCGCTGACGGCGGCGTACCACAACTTGATCCCGCCGGCGTGCTACCCGTTCGCGCTGCTGTTTGTGGAGTGCGATCCGGAAGAGGTGGACGTGAACGTTCACCCGTCGAAGACGGAGGTGCGGTTCCGCCACGGCCAGTTCCTTCACGACTTCGTGCGGGACTCGATCCGGGAGGCGCTGGTGGAGTTCCGGCCGGCATCGAGCTTCCCCGTGCGCGCCGCGGCGCAACCGGGGGCGCAGTTGCCCTATTCCGAGTTCTCGCAGCAGATCATGAACCAGAGCTGGCCGGCGACGGCTCCGGAGGCGATTTCCATCCCGGAGGCGCCCGCGTCCGAACCTCTGCCGGAATTCACGCTCAAAGGAACGATGGGAGCGGCGCGGCGCTTCGATTTCTCCGGCGGCGCCATCCCGCTCGCCGAAACGTGCGCGCCGGCGCCGCCCGAGGCGCGGGTGAAAGCACGCATTCCCGACACACATGGCGGCTTCCCGGAAGAGGCGCTTGGGGAGGCGCCGGCGAGCCTGGACGTTCTGGCGGACCTGCGGCCGCTGGGCCAGATCCACGAGAGCTTCATCGTGGCCGCGGGACGCGACGGCTTGTGGATTATCGACCAGCACGTGGCCCACGAGCGGATCCTGTTTGAGAAACTGCTCAAGCAGCGGGCCGAGGGGCGGGTGGAGCGCCAACAGTTACTGATGCCGCTGCTGGTCGAGCTGACGCCCGCGCAGCAGGTGGAGTACACGCGCATCGCAAGTGAGTTCGCGGCGCTGGGTTTCGAAACCGAGGAGTTCGGTCCGCGGACGATCGCGGTGAAGGCCGCGCCGGCGGGGGTGGCAACAGGGGACGCCGAGAAGGTGATCTGCGAAATCCTGGAGATCGCGGAGGCGGAGCTGCGCAACGTCTCGATGGACGATCTGCGGCGGGCGATGGCGGCGTCGGTGGCGTGCCGGGCGGCGATCAAGATCAACATGCGGCTGGACCAGAACAAGATGGAATGGCTGCTGGCGGCGCTGGCGGCCACCGAGTGCCCGATGAGCTGCCCGCACGGCCGGCCGATCGCGCTGCGCTACTCGACGCGGGAGATCCTGCG
>CAYZJD010000348.1:0-2720 GCA_964478455.1 uncultured Solibacteraceae bacterium
CATGTCATCTTAGCGTTTGCTGTACGCGGCTGAAAATCGCAAGAACGATCAAGCGCGCGATGGCGTGCCCCGTTACAGTGGTGATTGTGCGAGCGGACACTGCGGAGTCCTACCGGCAGAGAATCCTGAAGGCGCAGCTTCACATCCAGAACCACCTGAGCGAAGACTTCTCCCTCGACGAACTGGCGAGAGCAGCCTGCTTCTCGCCGTTCCACTTTCATCGCATCTTTCGGGGAATGGTGGGGGAGCCGGTGAAGGAGTACGTGCGGCGGCTGCGGCTGGAGCGCGCCGCTCTGCGGCTGCGAGGCACCGATCTGCCGGTAACCGAGATCGCTTTCGAGGCCGGCTACGAGGCGCATGAATCGTTCACGCGCGCATTCGAGGCGATGTTCGGCGAGTCGCCGTCGAGCTTTCGCAAGAGCCGCTCTCCGCTGCGCCGCGGGACGGAAACCCAGGAAAGGAGAACTACCATGGACGTGTCGATCCGGCAGTTGAGCAGAATGAAGGTGGCCTTCGTGCGGCACATCGGGCCGTATGGCGAGGCGGGGAAAGCCTGGGAGCGGCTAATGGCCTGGGCTGGAAGCCGAGGGTTGTTCGGACCGTCGACGCAATTCCTGGGCATCTGCCTGGACGATCCGGAGATCACGCCGCCCGAGCGGATTCGCTACGACGCCGCCATCACTGTTCCCGAAAGCACGCAAGGGGAAGGCGACGTCGGCGTTCAGGAACTCGGGCCGGGCGAGTACGCGGTGGCGACCCACGTAGGACCATACAACAAGCTGGGCGAGACCTACGCCCGGCTCTGCGGCGAGTGGCTGCCTCAGAGCGGGCGCGAACTGGCCGATGCGCCGCCGATCGAGTTCTACCGCAACTCGCCGCAGACCACACCGGAGGAGCAACTGGTGACGGAGATCTACATGCCGCTGGCGCCGCGCTCCTGACGGCCGGCCACGGGGGACAACCATGAAGCGGAAGATCGTCATCATCCTCGCGGTGGTCGTCATCGTCATTGCGGGAGGGCTTTTCCTGCTGCGCAGGTGGATGGAGCAGCCGCTCTACAAGCCGGGCGACGTGCGCGCCGGGCGCAATCTGCGCGGCTCGCTCCAGCCGCCGGCGCAGCCGGGCGACAGCGGCATCTGGCAGGTTGAGCCCGACGTCCGGTTGCGCTGGTTCGCACGCGGCGAGGGCAAGAACGTGTTGTTCGTGCACGGCGGCCCCGGGTTCCCCGTCCGCGAGCCTTACGCGGGACTGGAAGCCCTGGGCGGCCGGTTTCGGATTCACTACTACGACCAGCGCGGCTGCGGCGGCTCGTCGCGGCCCATTCAGCGGTTCGAGTCGCGCAACTTCGGAGCGAACCTCACGCAACTCGATCAGGCGCTGGGCATCGGCGCGCAACTGGCCGATATCGAGCGCATCCGGCGCATTCTTGGGGACGACCGCCTCATCCTGATCGGCCACTCTTATGGAGGCTTCCTTGCCGCCCTGTATGCGGCCGAGTTCCCGGAGCGGGTTCGAGCGATGGTGCTCATTGCGCCGGCGAATCTGTTGGTGATGCCTTCACCTGCCGGCGGCCTCTTCGACGAGGTCCGCCGGCGGCTGCCGGCGCAGCGGCAGGCGGCTTACGATGCTTGGCTGAAGCGCTACCTCGACTTCAGCGGCGTGTTCTCCAAGTCGGAATCCGAACTTGCGGCCGAGCACCTCGAGTTCGCTGCGTTCTACCGGGACGCCGGCGGCGTGCCGCCCTCCCTGGCTGCGGCGCGATCCGAGGATGCCGGAGGATGGATGGTTCGGGCGCAGTACTTCAGCATGGGGCGCCGGCACGACTACCGGCCGGCGATGGCCGGCGTGCGTGCGCCGGTGCTCGTGATCCACGGAGACAGGGATTTCCAGCCCGAGGCTGCCTCCCGGGAATACGTCACTGCGCTGCCGAACGCGACGCTCAAAGTCATCCCCGGCGCCGGGCATTTCCCGCAACAGGAGACCCCGGACCGCTTCGCTGGCGTCGTCATGGAGTTTCTGCTCGCCAAGACCTCCTGAAACGGCTTCGTCACCCAACGAGCCCAAGTGGTTCGGCGGGATGCTAATGTGATGTTTCTTGGCATGAATCCGAACAGCTTCAGTACGTCCGAGCGGGCGGTCTTCCGGCGGCTGGCCACGCCGGAGAAAATCCAGCGCTTCCTCGATCACGACCTCGGTTACAACAAAGAGAAGAGCGGGCCGACATGCCGGTCGCCGCGGCGCGTGCTGAGAGACCGGATCGCGCAGTGCATGGAAGGCGCGCTGTTCGGCGCGGCGGCGCTTCGCATGCAGGGGTTCCGGCCGCTGCTGGTGGATCTGGAGGCGGTCCGCGACGACGACCACGTGCTGGCAGTGTTTCGCTGGCACGGCCACTGGGGGGCGGTGGCCAAATCGAACTATGCCGGGCTGCGGTTTCGGGAGCCGGTGTACCGCACCTTGCGCGAATTAGTGATGTCGTATTTCGAGCACTACTACAACCTCACCGGCGAAAAGACGCTTCGGACATACTCGCGGCCCGTCAACCTTGAACGGTTCGATCCCATTGGTTGGATGACAACCGAGGAGCATGTCTGGCAGATACCCGAGTACCTTTGCACGATCCGGCACATCCCGGTGCTCGCACAAGGGATGGAAAGGCGGCTGAGCCGCATGGACGAGCGGCTGAAAGCGGCCGGCATGGTCGGGATGGTCAGGTAAGAGCT
>CAYZJD010000348.1:2820-4886 GCA_964478455.1 uncultured Solibacteraceae bacterium
GCATGGACGAGCGGCTGAAAGCGGCCGGCATGGTCGGGATGGTCAGGTAAGAGCTAGAAAGCGCCGCTCGAGCTGATGCCCGCGGCCTGAAGGGCAACGGCCATCTTCTCGAGGGCAGATTTGTGGATCTGCGACACCCGGCTCTCGTTAATGCCGAGCAGCCCGCCGATCTCTTTCATCGTCATCTCGCTGGTGTAGTACAGCAGGACCACCTTGCGATATCGCTCCGGCAGCGTTTCCATCGCCTGCTGGAGGTGCAGCCGCAACTGCGCGCGCGCGCAGATCCTGTCCGGCTGCGTATCCGCCTCGGCCGGGAAGTCGGGGGCCGGAAGGTCTTCGTGGTCGCCCGAGCGAGACGACGCCGACACGAGGCCCGCGCTCCGCATCTCTATCATGATTCTTCGCCAGCGCTCCGCGCCGACGCCCAGCTTCTGCGCCACCTCGGCTTCCGTCGGACTGCGCTTGAGAGCCGTGGCCAGGTCGCGGGTTGCCGCTTCGATCTGCTTGTGACGCCGGCGCAGATCGCGAGAGGCCCAGTCCAGTTGGCGCAGGCTGTCGAGGATCGCGCCCTTGATGCGGTGCTTGGCATAGCTCGGGAAGGCCACTTGCTTGGTGGGGTTGTACCTCTTCACTGCGTCGAACAGGCCCAGGATGCCCGCGTGGACGAGGTCGTCCAGATCGACGTGGACCGGCAGATTCTCGTGCACCCTGACGGCAATGGCCCGCACCAGCGGCAGATGGTCCAGGATGACGCGGTCCCGGTTCTGCTCGATGCTGCCTCGTCCGTTGGAGACACTTGTGGCGCGCATTTCTCTGTCCTCGCTCTCCCGCTTTGCTGGATTGGTCCGCGCTCAAGCCGCGGAATCTGAACCGGGCTATCCGGCCCGGCATAAAGGCGAAGAGCAAGCGAAGGCCCAGGGGACCTGGTTGTGGGATGCGGGCAGGACTAGGGGGGGTTACCTACGGGAATACAAGAGGTTGCGCGGGATCCTCGCTAGGGTCAAGACGTGGGGCCGCTCATTCTCGCTGCGGCCGTGATTCATTTCGGGATTCAAACGCAGGCGGGCAGCCCGGTTCAGGTCCCGTGTGTCCCAGAATGGCACCGGCTGCTGCTATCACGGTTTCTGTACCGCGGCGATCCAGCTTTTCACCATCAGCGCGGCCAGGAAGAGCCAGACGACGATCCGGGGCAGTTGCTCGAGCGTGAGTCCGGCCAGGAGGGCGAGCAGTCCGTAACAGGCGGCGGCCACGAGCAGCCGGAACTTCATCATAGAGTCCCATTATCTCACGCCGCTTGGCAGAGCCGGTCGTGAGGGCAAAGGTCCAAGCGGGCGGCGCGTCTATTCCCTGATGTTGTACAAGAACACGAACTGAAGCCGCACCTGCTCGCCGCGAAACTCGGCCGGGAGAGGCGGGAACGGATTGGAGGCGCTGACGCCCGCCACCGCGGCGCGATCCAACGCCTCGGTGCCCGAACCGGAGGCGATCACCAGTTTCGGCACGTAGCCGTTCTTGTTGATAGCGAACTGGATGACGACCTTGCCCATGCGGCCCAGCTTGGCGCTCTCCGGAATGACCGCGTACCAGTTGCGGCGCACCGCCGAGAGAATTGTGATCAGATAGGGCCGGAAGTCGACCCCTTGCGGATCGCTGAGCAGTTCCAGGGTGCTTCCGCTGCGCCCGGGGGAAGGCGGCAGGTTCAGCGCTTCCCCGATGCCGCCGACACCCAGGCCGACATCTCCTACCATCAGACCGCCGCCTCCACCGCCCCTGGCCAGTTCGCGTCCGATTTCCCCGATCGAGCCCGCCGGCGCGCGAAGGCCCGGCTCCCCGGGGGGACGGCTGGCCTGGGCCAGCGATTCAAACGCCAGTTTGGGCTTTTCCTCCGGTTGGATCTGGGGGGGCGCGGGGAAGCCTCTCTGCGCAACGAGCGGCGACTGGCCGAGACCAGCCGGGGTTTCAAGCTTCGGCGGCTCCGGCAGCGGGGGGCCTGGCTGCGCGGCCGCCGGCCTCGTGGTCGATAGCTGGGACGGTGGGGTCCAGATTCGGGGCCGGGGGAGCAAGTC
>CAYZJD010000349.1:0-4862 GCA_964478455.1 uncultured Solibacteraceae bacterium
TGGCCGAACTGGTGATCGCCAGCCGGTCCGCGGCCAAGGGGGTTCCTACATGAGCTACAAACCGGGAACGCAAGTCGTGGCTACCGGAGTTTACTGGTGCACGGTGTGCAAGCGGCCCGAGCGGTTCACCAAGGGAGACGAGTTCCCTCCGTGCAAGAACCTATGCGGGCGGGGATATTGGGAGCTGGTGCAGGCAGAGGAGAAAGCCGAGCGCGAGGAGAAGGCGTAAGGGGCAGGCGGCGTAACCGCAGCCAAACTGATTCACCGTAGAGGCGCAGAGGACGCAGAGATTTCTTTAGAGATTCTAGGGCTTTCCTCTGTGGCTCCTGTCCCACATGGTTGTGGCTCGCTGCGCTGTGTATCTGTAGTGGTCAAAGAACGGTCGCGAGGCACAACGATTGTGGGAGTCAGTATTATCTTCGACTGGTCTGTCCTGCTGTTCGCAGCCGCCACATCTTTACAAGCGTCTTCAAGTAGGCCCAGCTGAACTGCATCAGCCGGACGTGGGAAGAACCGGCCTCGCGCGGCATGTACCAGAAGGGCACTTCCACGATGCGCCAGCCGTGCTGGATACCGCGCACCAAAATCTCCTCTTGAACATCGAAATCGCGTGACTCGATCTGCAACCGCGCCAGTGCTTCCCTGCGGTAAAGGCGGAAGCCACTCGACAGGTCCCGGATGGGGAGCCGGAGCACGATCCGGTACACCAAGTTCAAGATGACGCTCAGCACGCGCCGGAAGGCATCCGCGGTCGCGCCCCCGCCCGGCACGTAGCGCGATGCGATCACGAGCTCGCCCTCCTCACGCCGCGCCCACAAGTCGCGAATAAAGTTGGCCGGGTGCGAGAGGTCTCCGTCCATCGCAAGCACATGCGGGGCGACGGCCGCGGCGAAACCCTCGATCAACGCGCCACCGTACCCGCGCTCCCGCTGGCGCACCACCTTGGCCCCAAGCCGCTCGGCCGCCTCCGCCGTGCCGTCGGTCGAGGGACCGTCCACGACCACGATCTCGCTTGCGATGCCAAGCTCGCGCACAACGTCCTGCACGGCCGGGATCAGCCGCTCGAGGTTCTCGCGCTCGTTGAGCGCCGGGATCACAATCGACAAGTCCACGCGATTCATACCACTGCTCCTCTCCGCCGTGCGGCAAGAATCCAGATCACGCCACCGGCCAGCGCCATCCAGGAGACGATCCGCGCCAGGCGCATCTCCGGTCCCCCGTCGTACACAAGCTCGACCGTGCAGACGCTCTCGCACTCCGGCTCCACCACAAGCTGCCCGAGGTGGTCGCCGTAAACCGTCTTCCTCACGTCGTTCACCTCGGCTCGCCAACCGGGATGGTGGCTCATCTGCACTGACAGAATCTCACCGGCGCGCATCGCCGCCGTGACCAGCGCCGAGTGCCGCGTCCTCCATCGCATCTCGGCTGCCGGCCGCGCCGGATCCTCGATCGCCTCCACGTAGGGCCGGAACGCATCGACGTCCAGCCCGCTCTCCGGCACTCGCACCGGCAGATCCTCTCTGCGGATCACGTGGGCCAGCGACGGCCTGCGCCGGTTCACACTGTAAATGGTGTCCCCCTCCTGGCGCCAGAGGACGGGCAGCAGCCCCTCAAACTTCCTCGGGTTGCGGTACGGCTTGAACACCTCGCGGCTCCCCGGGGCGCTGACTGCCACCGCGTCCACCCCTAGCGCCTTCAGCTCCAGGATCGCGATCTCGCCTTCTCTGTCTTGGGCGTTCTCCCCCGTTACGATCTGGTACTTGAGATGTGTGAGGTTCGGGTTCACCGCCGCCTGGTCGAAGCCACCCGCGAACTGCGGCGTGTCGGTGAACACGTTGAGCCAGAAGCCGTGCGAGCCGGCGGCGAACACCCGGCGTCCCTGGAGATTGCCGTCGATCCAATCCGCCACGCGGTATTCGATCGTCGAGCGGATATCGGCGGGGCGGATGAACGCCCTTGCGTAGCGCCGGTAACGCAGCGCGGGATAGAGGCAGGCCGCGATCAGCAAGACGCTCAGCACGACTCGCGTACGGGCCCGCATCCGCTCGAGGGCCGCCTTGCCGATGAAAGCAACCAGGAGGACGAGCGCCATCTCCATTTCGAGGTGATACCGCTCCGGCTGCGGCATCAGCTTGAGGCGCCCGTACTCAGCAGCGAGCGGGATCAGGGCCATGGGAAACAGAAAGAGGGCCGCGAAACGGATTGTGGCCGGCGCGCGGAAGCGCCGGAAGATCCACAGCAGCAGGACGACCACTGCCAGCGCCGCCAGCGCCCATATCCACCGGCCGGGCGACAGCTCCCCGCTCAGCCAACGTTCATTTCGCCGCACCGCCATCACGGTGGACGGCGGAATCCACGGGCAGGCGATGGCATATGCCCAGAGCCCGAGCAGGACCGCAGCGGCCCAGTTCTTCCACCATACCCCCTCGCTCCGCGCCAGCAGCCAGGCAGCCACCGCAAATGCGAACGCCATCCCACCGAGCCAGTTTGTCAGCGCCACGGACGCAGCAGCGAGGGCCGCCGCCAGCCACCACGCCGGCCTCCGCTTGTCGAGTGCGATCATCACCACGAGGAGCGCCAGCGGCACGAGCGTGAGCGAGCCCACGTGCGGCGCCTCGCCGTAACGGATCAGCGCCTGAAGCCGGCGCGGGTGCCAGAGGCTCCCGGCGTCGCTGAGAACGGAGGGCATCAGGAAGGCCGACGGCGACAGCAAGGAGTACATCATGCCGACCGCGGCGCCCACGGCCACGGACCGCCCGAGCTGGAGCGCCAGCAGAAACAGTGCCGCCGGTCCCAGTGAGTAAAGGACCGCCGTTACCGCGTGGTAGGCGTGCGCGGGGGTCAGCCCCAGCGCTCCGGCGACTGCCGCCGTGATCAACGAGTGCAAGGGCGGGTAGGCGTTCTGATAAGGGACGCCGCCGTACCACAGCGGGAACCACGTCAGGTCGCGCCAGTTCTCCAGCGTCCACCGGCTCAGCGCGATGTGAGTGCCTTCGATCGAACCCATGTAGTCCAGGTACTCCGTGAAGAGCAACTCGTGGACCAGCCACAGATTCAGCAGAAAGAGCAATAGTGCGCAGGCGGCGGCTTGCCATCGTTTGGCGCAGATCAAGTCAAGATTATAGTGGAGAGCGAAGTGAACGCTCCGGACTCTGCTACTGAAGCCCGCCGCCGGATTCTTGCCCGCCTTGCTGCCGAACGCCTCGATGTGTTGATTCTCGGTGGAGGCATCAACGGGGCCGGCGTCGCCCGCGACCTCGCTCTTCGGGCCGCCCGCACCCGCACGCCACTCCGGATTGGTCTGGTTGAGCAGCGCCATTTCGCTTCCGGCACGAGCGGCAGGAACTCGCAATTGATCCACGGCGGCCTGCGCTACCTCAAGTATTTCCAGTTCGGGCTAGTCCGCGAGAGCCTCCGCGAGCGAGCCACCCTTCTCCGCCTCGCCGCGCACCTCGTCGAGCCGCTCCCGTTTCTTATCCCCATGTACGGCCGGCTGGACCGCCTCGTTTACGGCGCCGGCCTGCGCTTTTATGACCTCCTCGCCGGCTCGGGCAACATAGGCCGTCACCGCCGTCTTGACGCCGCCGAGGTGGCTTCCGCCGAGCCGGGCATCCGGCAAGAAGGCCTCAGTGGCGGCGCCATCTTCTTTGACTGCCGCATCCACTCGGCCCGTTTCGTGCTGGAAAACGTCATCGACGCCGCCCGCAACGGCGCCATCGTCGCCAACTACGTGCGCGCCGGAGACCGCGTGCGCGACGGCGCCGGCTGGCGCGTGACACTCTCCGACCAGCTCTCCGGCGAGAGCTTCGAGGCCCGCGCCCGCAAGATCGTCGATGCCAGGGGCCCGTGGAGCGACGAAAGCGCGCTGCGCCTCGTTCGCGGATCTCACCTCGTCTTCCCGCGCTTCACTTCGGGTGACCGCGCCATCGCCCATTTCGATGAGGCAGGCCGCATCGTTTTCTTCATCCCATGGGGCTCGCGGAACCAGCTCACCCTGGTCGGCACCACCGACGTCGATCATGACGGCTCGCCGGATGAGGTTCGCATTTCCAGCGACGAGGTTGGGTATCTTCGCGACGTCGCCGGCCGGCTCTTCCCTGCCTCGAGACCGCTCTGTCCGGTCTCTTCGTTCAGTTCCCTGCGGCCACTGCTCCCAGGCGAATCCGGCTCGCCGACCGCCGCCAGCCGCGAGCACCGCATCTGGAACTCGCCCGACGGTGTTCTCCGCATTGCCGGCGGCAAGTACACCATCTACCGCCTGATGAGCGAGCAGGCCGCCGATGCCGTGTGCGCGGAGGTTGCCCCGCAACTGAGCGCCGTTCGTCTCACCGCCGAAACGCCGTTCGAACCGCCCTCTGGGCCGCGCATCGAGGACCTCCCGCTCGAGGCGCAGGTCGCCCAGGCCGTCAACCGCGAAATGGCGCAGCGGCTGGCCGACTTCCTGTTTGTCTCCACCTACCTCGGCTACGAACGTCCGTGGGATGCAAGCGCGCTCCGGCCTTACGCGGATGCCATGGCGAATCTGCTCGGCTGGGACCCGGCGCGCCGCGATCAGGAGATCGCGCTGGCGCTGGAGATTGCGGGGCCGAGCGCCAGATAAGTGCTAACTTGGGCAGTTGTCTGAAAGAACCGCCAGGCACCACCAGTTCTTCGCATGCTGCTGAATGGCTGCCGCATAATTGGATCGTGTCATGCCGATGAAGGTGCGTGAAGTCGTCCAATTGCTCGAGAAGCATGGCTGGAAGGAGATGCGGTCGATGGGCAGCCACCGGCACTTCAAGCATCCCGAGCAGCGCTGGGTGATCACGGTGCCGGGCAACGAAGGGAAGGAACTGGCGCCGGGCACGCTGAACGCTATACTA
>CAYZJD010000350.1:0-3208 GCA_964478455.1 uncultured Solibacteraceae bacterium
GTGGGCCAGAATCTCTTTGGCGCTTTGCTCCAGCGCCAAGCCAAGCCGGGTTCGCCCCTTGGCACTGGTCTTCCGATTGGGCATGCCCATGATTACCGCCCTCTCTTTGCTGCTTTGCTGATCTGTGCCGCGAGTTTCGCGAGCACGGTCTGATCAGGTGCCAACAACTCGCTCGCCATCTACTTCTTCCTCATTCAGGAGTGGCGATAGCTGTGATTGTTATCTTGACAGGCGGCGTTACTATACGGCAATGCCGTATAGCCGGTGGACAGGGTTCAGGCGTCTGTCGGTGTAGCCGGTGAACCCAGCAAGCCAGGGGATTGGCATCCGCCGGCAGGACTGCCGGCGTGGCGCGCAAGACTGCGCGCTCCACAACCACCGTGGGCTAGACTGTTGAAGAGAGCGGACGATGGCTGAGAAAGTAGCTGTGTTTGACACGACGCTGAGGGACGGTGAGCAGGCCGCCGGGACCCGGCTCGGAAGCAGGGATAAGCTCACAATCGCGAGGCAGTTGGCGCGGCTGAACGTGGACGTCATTGAGGCGGGTTATCCCGCGTCTTCGCCGGAGGACTTCGAGGCCGTTCAGTTGATCGCCAAGGAAATCGAGGGACCCGTCATCTGTGCCCTGTCCCGGGCCGTGGCCGCCGACATCGAGGCCTGCGCAAGGGCGCTGGCCAAAGCCAAGCGGCCGCGCATTCACACGGGGATCGGCGTATCCGATATCCACATCACGGGAAAGTTCAGAGACGACAAGTACGGGAGGACGCTGGCCAAGAAGAAGGTCAAGATCGTGCAAATGGCGGTCGAGGCGGTGAAGCTTGCGAGGAAGTACGCCGCCGACGTGGAATTTTACGCCGAAGACGCCGGCCGCGCCGATCCGGCTTACTTGTTCGAGATGCTCGAAGCGGCGATCGGCGCCGGCGCGACCGTCATCAATATTCCCGATACCACAGGCTATGCGGTGCCGGAGCAATTCGGCCCGCTGATCCGGGCGATCCGGGAAAAGGCGCCGAATATCGGCCGGGTGACGATCAGCGTCCACTGCCACGACGATCTGGGACTGGCGGTGGCCAACACGCTAGCCGGTGTGCGGAACGGCGCGCGCCAGGTGGAAGGCACGATCAACGGGATCGGCGAGAGGGCCGGCAACGCGGCGCTGGAAGAAGTGGTCATGGCCATCCGCACCCGCGCCGACTACTTCGGAGTGCGGAGCGACGTTGAAACGCGCGAGTTTGTGCGAACCAGCCGGCTAGTGTCCGACATGCTGGGGATCCCTGTGCCGCCCAACAAGGCGGTCGTGGGAGGCAACGCTTTTTCCCACAGTTCGGGAATCCACGTGGACGGGTTTCTGAAGGAGCGGGAGACTTACGAGATCATGCTTCCAGAAGACGTAGGTTTCTCGGAGAGCCGCGTGGTGCTGACGGCACGGACGGGGCGTCACGGTCTGCGCGACCGGCTCGAAAAACTGGGATACAGCCTTTCGCCGCTGGAACTGGACCAGACGTACCAGCGATTCCTGGCGGTGGCGGACAAGAAGCAGGAGGTCTTCGACGAGGACCTGATCGCCATCCTCCACGACGAGATCCATCCGGCTCCGGAAACTTACCACCTCGACTATTTGCATACTTACAGCGGCACGTCGGCAATTCCGACGGCGACCGTCAGGCTCCGCGTCAAGGATGAGCTGAAAGAAGGCGCCGCCGTGGGAGACGGCCCGGTGGACGCCGTCTGCAAGGCGATTTCGGCGGTAACGAGAACCTCAGCCAAACTTGCGCGCTATGAGATTCGGGCTGTGACCAGCGGCACCGAGGCAATGGGCGAGGTCACGGTGCAGCTCGAGGAAGGGGGCCGGAAAGTCATGGGGCGAGGCGCCTCGACGGACGTGATCGAGGCCAGCGCCAAGGCTTACATTGACGGCCTCAACAAGCTGGCGAACATCAAGAGGTGAGGGGGGCGCGGCGAAGCTGAGAGCGGGGAGCGATGCCGCGGCAGCCGCTTGCTAACGCGCGCGGCTCGGAAGCGGATTGTGGGGCGGGAGCTTCTGGGACAGCCAGCGCTGTCCACGCGCAAACTACGCTTGGGACAGCGTAGGCTGTCCCCGGCCGGTATGATGGGGCGTATGCTATCTCGACGTCAACTGTTGCGGGTTGCTTTTGCGCTGCCGTGCGGCGCATGGATGACGCGCTACAAAGCCATCGCGAGGCCGTACCAGGGCGAAGTTAAGATTACGGCGATCAAAGCCATGGCGCTCGATTACACATTCGACGGGTGCCTGATTAAGGTAGAGACCGACGCGGGACTTGCAGGTTACGGAGAGACAGGGACGAATGCCGCCATGGCGCGGAGTCATATCGAACACATGGGAACCCGGGCCGGGCTGCTGGGGGCGGATCCGCTCTCGATCGAGCGCCATTTCTTCAGCATGACTTCGATGCAGCACCCGTTCCTGCCGGCGATCGGGACTGTTAGCGGGATCGACATCGCGCTGTGGGATCTTGCGGGCAAGATCACCGGCCAGCCGGTTTACAGGCTGCTTGGCGGCCCGTTCCGCGACGGGTGCCCCATGTACTCTCACGGCGACTATCTCAAAGACATGCACGACCCGGCGGCCGTAAGGGATTGGGTGCAGCGGGTCAAGGCGCTTCCGGAGGGCTTCCGAGCATACAAGATCAATATCGACCAGGCTTTTAAGGTGGGTAAGCCGTTTCACCCCACCGTGCAACCGGCCGAGCTGCGCAGCCTGTACCGGGGGTATGCCAACGTGAAAGAAGCCGCCGGGAACGACCTGGACATTGCCGTTGCGTGCCATGGAGAGTTTGACGCACCGAGCAGCATTGCCATAGCCCGGGCGATCGAGAGACTGGACCTGCTTTTCCTGGAAGACCCTCTGAACGTCCCTTACTCGGAGGCGTGGGCGGCGCTGAAACGCGCCTCACGCGTTCCGATCATGACGGGCGAGAAACTGGAACTGGTGCGCGGCTTCAAGCCCTTCCTCGACACCCAATCCGTGGATATCATCCACCCGGACGTGTCGTTCGCGGGCGGCATCACCGGAGTCAAGAAGATCGCCGATTACGCGGCGCTGACCCGCACGCCCGTGGCGCTGCACAATGTGGGCTCGATGATCCGGACCTACGCTTCGGCGCACGTGTCCATGGCGATCGAGAATTTTTACCGATCCGAGAGCCGTTTGGGCCGTCCGGGAGGC
>CAYZJD010000350.1:3308-4841 GCA_964478455.1 uncultured Solibacteraceae bacterium
GGGATTTGGAACATTGCGATGTACTGCCGACCGGGAGCGTGCTCACGACGCCAGAGCAGCTTGTAGCCAGCCGCTTCCACCTCACGCACGACCTGATCGGCGGCGGCGCGGATGTGTTTGAGGGCGAAGTCAGGGTCGTCCATTTCCATTGCGCCGCGCTTCTTATGGTACTCGATGATTGCCAAACGCCCGCCAGGGCGCAAGCTTCGCTTCATCGCCGCCAGCATCCGCTCCGGGTGATCGAAATGGTGATAGGCGTCCAGCACGATTACGAGGTCGGCAGCGCCGGCCGGCAGCTTGGGATCAATTTCCGTCCCCAGGACAAGATCGACGTTGCCAAGCCCAGCCGCCTTGACGCGATCGCGGGCACGGTCGAGGAAGTCGGCGTGTATATCCTCGGCGATGACACGCCCAGCCGGCCCCACGGCAAGGCTCAAGTCTTCCAGCAGAGTGCCTGTACCAGCGCCCAGATCCACTACGGTCGAGCCGCGGGCGATTTCCAGCCGTGAGACCAACTCGGCAGGCCGCAAATTCGCCAGCCGAGCCGGCGACTCCAGGCGTTCCACCAGCTTCGCGCGTTGTTCCTGTGTCGCGTAATCGCGATTGGCTTCCTGCGCAACTTGACACCAAGCGGCCGCCGCCAGCGGCAGCAGAATAGATATGACTCGCATCGCACCCTCCGTTCTCATGTTCGTTTAGATTGCGCGCGATGCACGTCGGATTCGGGCAATTGTGTCTTCCTCGCCGGGCACCCGATCAGGGACGCGCTCTCCTCGAGCACCGGATTGCGGAAGAGCCGGCGACGATCCTGGAGAACCAGCACGCGGCGCTCGTGTATTCTTGGCTCGAGGGGGAAACCAAAGGATGAGCATCTCCGAGAAGCTGTTATCCGAGTTCGATGAAGAATTCGCCAGCACGCGCAAGTTCTTAGAGCTTGTGCCTGACGACAAGCTCACCTGGAAGCCGCATGAGAAATCGATGGAACTGGGTCGTCTGGCATGGCACCTCTGCGACTTCCCAGAGTGGTGCCGCGATATCTACAGACAGGATTTTCTGAGGATGACCGAGGAGGACGGCGCGAAGGCGAGGGATGGCTGGAAGGGCAAGAGACGCGCCGACATGGTAGCCAGATTTGACCGGGCACTGCCTGAAGCCCGAGCCGTGCTGGCGAAGGCCAGCGACGCCGACATGGCGCATCACTGGAAGATGGAATGGGCCGGCCAGGTGATTATCGACAGCCCGCGCGAGCAGGTGCTGCGAAAGTGGGTGCTGAACCACATGGTTCATCACCGGGCACAACTCGGCGTGTACCTCAGGCTGAACGATATCCCAGTTCCAGGGGTGTACGGTCCATCGGCGGACGAGATGGGCGGGTAATTCGGGCGACGTCGGAACCGCTCCTTGACAGTCGCGGCTCGGTAAACGCGACGGGGCATGCACGCAGAAGGCGGGCGGGAACATGCGGGCTGTCCCCGGTTTTAGCCGCCGATGGCGTACATGGGGCGGGGCGGGGGGATGAAGCGGGCGGCGTTG
>CAYZJD010000351.1:0-4830 GCA_964478455.1 uncultured Solibacteraceae bacterium
GCTCCGAGGAGTGCTCGATGAAACCCCCGCCGAAGTTTGCGTTGTTGTCGCGAATCCGCTCGAACACATCTCGCAGCGAAAGCTCGTACCGCTGCAACCCGACCGGGTCCACCTCCACCTGGTACTGCCGCGTCTCCCCGCCCCAGGTGTTCACCTCGTTCACGCCCGCCACCGTTCGCAACTGGCTCTTGATCTGCCAGTCGTGCAGCGTCTTCAACTCCATCGCCGGGTAGCCCCGGCCTTCCACCGTGTACTGGTAGACCTCGCCGAACGCCGTCGCCACCGGCCCCAGGCTCGGCTCCAGCCCCTCCGGCAGCCGCGCCCGCACCTCCTGCAACCGCTCGTAAACAAGCTGCCGCGCGAAGTAGATGTTCACCGCGTCTTCGAACACCAGCGTCACCATCGACAGCCCCAGTTTGCTCACCGACCGGATTCCCTCCGTCCGCGGGATCCCCATCAGCGCCGTCTCGATCGGGAACGTCACGAGCTGTTCCACCTCCGACGGCGCCATCGCCGGGCACTCGGTAACGACCACCACCTGGTTGTTCGTCAGGTCCGGAAACGCATCGATCGGGATCTGGAGCGTCACATACACGCCGAACCCAACGAGCCCCGCCAGGCCCGCCAGCACGAACCAGCGGTGTTTCAGATGAAAGTCGATGACGCGGTTGAGCATCGGGCGTGCCCTATTCCTCGGCCAGCGTCGCCTTCAGCATCTGCGACTTCAGTACATAACTGCCCCGCGTGACCACTTCCTCGCCCGCCTTGAGCCCGCGCGCGATCTCGACCACTCCCTCCAGCGCGCGCCCCACCTCCACGCCGCGCGGCTCGAACGTGTCCGCGCCCGTTCGGACGAAGACCGTCGGCTTCCCTTCCACCTCTTGCACCGCTTCCTGTGGCAGGAACAGCGCCGGCTCGGACTGTCCCATCTCGATCTCTGCGGTCGCGTACATCTCCGGCTTCAGCCTCCGCTCGGCGTTCGGCAGCTCGACCCGCACCTTGATGGTCCGCGTCGTCGGATCCAGCTCCTCGTCCAGCCGTCCGATCCGTCCGCGAAACGCCGCCGCGCCGTACGCCTGCACGTACACGCGCACCGGCATCCCCGCCCTCAGCTTCGACAGGTGCTCCTCGCTAACGCTGGCAATCATCCACGGTTCGGAAAGATCGCTGATCACAAACAGGTCGCCCGAGGCCGTCACCACCGTGCCCGGCGTCACGTTCCGCGCCAGTACGATGCCCGCCGCTGGTGCCTTGATCGGGATCAGATCGTCGTCCCTTTCCTCCATCCCCGCTCGATGCTCCTTCGGCTCCTCCAGCGGGATCTCCAAGAACTCCACGAGGTGCTTCCCCGTCCTCTCCAGCTCCACTTCCGCCGCCGCCAGCTCGTTCTGCCGGTTCCGCAGCTCCGCTTCGGCGTGTTCCACCTGCTCGAGCGACGCCGCCTTCAGCTCGTGGAGCCGCCTCGCCCGGTCCCGCACCCGCTGCGCGTAGGAGACCTGGGTCTTCAGCCGGCTCACCTCGGCCACCGCCCGCCGGTACTGCGCCCGCGACTCGTGAATGTCGTGGCTGTGCATCCTGGCCAGCACCTGCCCCCGCTCCACCTCGTCGCCGGCGTTGGCGTACACGCGAATGATCCGCCCGTCGGTGATTGCGCCCACCCGCCACGTCCGGTTCTCGTTCACCGTGATCCGTCCGGTCGCCTGGAGTGTCTGCGGCCGCCCGCGCAGCGCCGCCGTCTCCACCGCGATCCCCGCCTCCTGCTGCGCCTTCGCCTCCAGCACGATCTCGCCGCGCGCCGCCGCGCCCACAGGCTCGGCCGCCTTCGGCGGCTCCGGCGGCGTCCGCGAGCAGCCCGCCAGCAGCGCAACAACAGCCAGCGGCATCCATCCCTTCATGGCGTCACCCCCAGCGCGGTCTCCAGCGCAGCCACGCTCTGCCAGTACTCGGCCAGCGTGCGGTAGTGCAACATCTCCACCTCGAGCCGAAGCCGCTCGGCGTCGAGCAGCCGCAGCAAATCCGCGCCGCCCTCCCTGTAGGCCGCCAGCGCGATCCGCGCCGAGTCGGCGGCGTGCTCCCTCAGCGGCCGCAGCGATTCGGTCAACTGCTTCCGCCGCAGTTCGCATTCCGTCACCGCCGCCTTTACCTCCGCTTTCACCAGCGCCTCCGTCGCCGCCAGCGACGATTCGGCCGCCTTCGCCTGCGCCGTCGCCGCCGCGACCGTGCCCTGGTTGCGGTTCGCCAGCGGCAGTCCTATCTGCAACCCGCCAATCACGGTGTTGAACCCCGCCGCGCGCTTGTAGCCGGCCAGCAGTTCGAAATCCGGCTTCCAGTTCGCCTGCGCCAGCCGCGCTTCCGCCCGCGCCTGCTCCAGCGCCTGCCGCGCAATCTTCATCTCCGGCCGCTCTTCGAGCGCTCGCGCCACATCCGCCGCCGGCAGGTCCTCGCCCGCCTCCTTGAGCGAATCGGCCAGCAGCACCGTTGGGAATTCCGTGCGCCCCATCTCGCGCAGAAGCTGGATGCGCGCCCGTTCGGCATCGAGCGCCGCCGAATTGGCCGTGATCGCCAGCCGCTCTCCCTCCACCCGTACGCGCAGCAGGTCCGCCTCCGCCATCGCCCCCTCGCGCACCCGCAGTTCGTGGTACTCGATCACCTGTTGGAAATTCCTGCCGGTCTCCAGAAGCAGCTCGTAAAGACGCTGCGCCCCCGCCGCCATCCAATAGGCGCGCTTCACCCGGCCCGCAATTTGCCGCCGCAGCAGCTCGCGCTCGAGTTCCGCCCGCCGCACCGCAGCCGCAGCCGCGTCCACCCGCCGCTCCCGCTTGCCGAACAGCTCGAGCGGCTGCGTCAGGTAGGCGTACGTGTCGGCCTCCCGCGAAAAGGAGAACTCACCCCCTCGCAGGTTCTCCGCCTGGAATACGAACCGCGGATTCGGCCGCAGCCCCGCCTGCGTCCGCAGCCCGCGCGCCGATTCGATCCGCGCCTCCTCCGCCGCCAGCAGCGGATGCCGCTCGAGCGCTTCCCCGACCGCCCCCCGCAGGCTCAAGCCGCTCTGCGCCTGTGCGCTCAGCGGCACAAGAACAAGAACCAAGAACCACGCCATGATCCCAGTCAACTGTAAAAAACCAGTGACAGGCTACGCAATCCCCGAATTCAGCGCACCCTCCCGCCCACCTCCAGTGTGCCGACGCCGTCTTCACGCTCCGTCAGGCAGCTCAGGCGCCGCTTTACGGATCTTTCCGGGACACTTCCTCGCGGAGAATCCGCTGAATCGCTTCCACTCCCCTCGGGTTCGGCCGTACGACCAGGTCAAACATGAGGCGGTCACCGCCTTGCTGCCAGACAATGAGTGAAGTTTCCCCGGGACTCTTGCCGTTGATGAGCACCTCTCGGGGAGTGACAGCCACCGCCTCGGCGACTTCCGCGCTTGCTACCGCCACGCGGATCACGTTGACGGGGCTGTCCAGGACCAATGACTTGCCTGCTGTGACCCGAAGCTCGCGGGCAGCGGGCGTCGTTTGCACGGCCGGCCCGCTGTCGACGCGGCCCGGCGCTGCAATAAGCACAAGCAGAATCATCCCACCCATTGAAGCGCGCCTGGCGTAACCCATACTGCTTGCCCACCAGCACAAGTTTAGACCCGATCGCAGGTGCCCGGTTGCGCAGGGAAACCTGCCGAACAGAGCCTCCATCGCCGGCGGTATAATCCTGGTCGGAGAGAGTCAACAAACCGTCCGGTGTTTCCGCAAAGAAGCTGTACCTCGACATCCCTCTGATCCTCTTTTCTCTTCTGATACCGGCAGGGCTTTCCCTTCAGCTCGACCCACATCCGGGCGGTGGCCGGGCCCTCCAGGATGGAAAGGAGCCCCACAATGGCCAAAAGAGCACTGCCCGGCGCGGTTCTCGCCTTACTGCTCTTCTGTCCCTGGACATTGAAGGCTCAGGCAACCGAGAAGCCGCTGACTAATGGCGATGTCGCCAGCATGGTGAAGGCCGGCTTGCCCGAGAGCACAATTGTCCTGGCGATTCAGTTGGCTGGCCAGCGCGGTTCAACAAGCTTTGACACCTCCCCCGCCGGCCTCATAGAACTCAAGAACAGCGGAGCGACGGAGAAGGTCCTGAACGCCGTCCTGAAGGCCCAGGCGCATAAGCCCGCTCCACCCGAGAGTCCGGTCCCGGGATTGCCGGCTAAGCCCGGCGTCTACTACCAAGGTCCTTCCGACTGGCTCAGTCTCCCCTCTTGTCTGCTCTGGCCGGCGTTTACGACATCATTGAGGGCCGCGACCACCTTTTGGACCGAGGGTAACGTGATGGTTCTCCCAGGCCAGCAGGCGCAGATCCAGATCTCGGAGAGAAAGCCGGCCCTCTACGCGCGCGGCCACGTCGAACAAAGATGGCAGCTTCTTCGAGTGCTTCAGCGGGGGGATCGCAGGGAACTCAGGCTGGCGCCCAGCGACACTTTTTCCGCCGAGATCAGGTTCAGACCGAGCGACGTCCGAGAGATTGCACTTGCGCCCTTGGGACACGAAGTCTTCACAATAACGCCGCGGGTCGAGCTGGAGCCCGGCGAATACCTGCTTTGCACCGAAGTGCCGGCCGCCCGGCGGCTGCTTCAGTGCTATGAGTTTGGCATTGCGGCGGCTTCGCCGTCACAAACGCCGGGCGGGACTTGAGAGGCGATCTGACTCATGCGTCACGATTGCCGCGGAGGAAAGCAGCGATGAGAACAATTCCAGTGCTTGGCCTGTTGTTGCTTCTGGCCGCCGGCGCCTTCGGCCAACCTAACTTTCGCAGTTCGAGCCACATGACCCTTTGTTTTCAATGGCGCACCCC
>CAYZJD010000352.1:0-4706 GCA_964478455.1 uncultured Solibacteraceae bacterium
CCGGTACTTGACTTTCTTCGGCATCAACATCGCGTTACCAACTCCTTCCGCATCTGGTTCTGTCTGTGGACCATGAGGGACCGCTACCCGGCATCGTTGTCAGGTTTCGTGTCCGCTGGAAGCTCAGCCGCCTGCGAGTGCCCCGAACCTGCTGGGGGCTCCGCCGGTTCGCCGGCTTGCGGCTTCGCCGCCGGCTGAGCCTCCTGCTTCAGTTCCTGCTTCCAGGCAGGCTGGGGCGCGGCCAGCGGCGGGAGGATCGGAGTCCCCGCCCTGACTGGTTGCGGCAGCTCCGCCGGAGCCGCCTGCACAGCGGGTCCGGCCGGTCCCGCAGCGGGCGCCCTGCGCTCCCTGCGCTCCCGCAGCGGTGCCCGTCGCGGCTCAGGCTCGCCGAAAAGTGAGCCCGGCCGGTAGCCTCCATCGAGTATCTCCCCGCGATAGGTCCAGCACTTCACACCAATCACGCCATACGTGGTGAACGCCTGCGCGAAGCCATAGTCAATATCGGCACGGAGGGTGTGCAGTGGAAGCTGCCCCTGCAAGTACCACTCGCTTCGCGCAATTTCGGCGCCGTTCAGCCGGCCCGAAACGCGCACTTTGATCCCCTTGCAGCCGAAGCGGAGCGCCGAGTCCACCGCCTTGCGCATCGCTCGCCGGAAGGCCACTCGCTTTTCCAGTTGGAGCGCGATCGACTCGGCCACCAGTTGCGCATCCAGCTCCGGCTTGTGGACCTCCTGGATATCGATAAAGACGTCCCGCTTGGTGCTCTTGGCCATCTCCTGCTTGAGCTTCTCGATCTCGGCGCCCTTCCGGCCGATGATGATCCCCGGCCGGGACGTCCGGATGGTCACCCGCAGTTTGTTGCCCGGCCGGTCCACCTCGACCGCGCTCACGCCGGCCGCCTTCAGCCTCTCCCGCAGCGAACCTCTCAGGTCCAGGTCCTCGCGGAGCAGCTTCGCGTAATCCTGCTTGGAGAACCAGCGGGACCGCCACGTCTTGGTGAACCCAAGCCGAAATCCGTACGGATGTGTTTTCTGTCCCATCGTTAGAACTCTTCGTTCCTCACTCGTCGGCCAGCGTGACCGCGATGTGCGCCATTCGCCGCTGGTAGCGGTAGGCGCGGCCCTGCGGGGCCGGCCGCAGCCGTCTCGACCTCGGACCTTCGTTCACGTACGCCTCGCTGACCACCAGCTTGTCTACGTCTACGTCGGCCGAACGGTTTTGCGCGTTGGCGATCGCCGACCGAACCACCTTCTCCACCAGCGGCGCCACGCGCTTGTTCGTCGACCGCAGGATGGTCAGCGCGTCGCCGGCGTTCCGCCCGCGGATCAGGTCCACCACCAGCCGGGCCTTCTGCGGCGAAACCCGGATGTATCTTGCTTCCGCTCTAGCTTCCATAAAGCCCTCAGCCCTCAGCTATCAGCTAAGCCGGCTTGGACGACTTCTCGCTCGCCGCCTTGGCTGCGTGTCCCCTGAACGTCCGCGTCGGCGAAAACTCCCCGAGCTTGCTGCCCACCATGTTCTCGGTGATGTACACCGGGATGAACTTCTTGCCGTTGTGCACGGCGATGGTGTGGCCGACAAACTCCGGCAGAACCGTCGACCGCCGCGACCACGTCCGGATCACTTTCTTTTCGTTGGACGCGTTCAGCGCCAGCACCCTCTGGAGCAGGTGGTCGTCGGTGAACGGGCCCTTCTTCAACGAACGTGCCATATGTCCTCGAACTCGCGGCCTGCGGCAGCGGAGTATCCGACCGGCCGCCGGCCATACCCTTTATCTCTTCTTCGACTTGCGGCTCACAATCCACTTCTCGGTGCGCTTGTTATTGCGCGTCTTGAAGCCTCGCGTCGGCTGGCCCCACGGCGTCACCGGGTGCCGGCCGCCCGACGTCTTCCCCTCGCCTCCGCCATGCGGATGGTCCACCGGATTCATGGCAACGCCGCGGTTGTGCGGCCGCCGGCCAAGCCACCGGCTGCGCCCAGCCTTCCCCAACGAGACGTTCTCGTGATCGGTGTTGCCCACCTGACCTATCGTGGCCATGCACTCGACCTGTACCTTGCGCACCTCGCCGGACGGAAGCTTGAGGAGGGCGTAGTCGCCCTCCTTGGAAACCAGTTGCGCCTGCGCCCCGGCCGAACGCGCCATTTGCGCGCCCTTGCCGGGCTTCAGCTCGATGTTGTGGACAACGGTGCCGGCCGGAATGTTCTTGAGCGGCAGCGCGTTGCCCACCAGAATGTCGGCATCCGGGCCGGAGACCACCGTCTGGCCCACCTTCAGACCCAGTGGCGCAATGATGTAGCGCTTCTCCCCGTCTCGGTAATGCAGCAGCGCAATCCGCGCCGAGCGGTTCGGGTCGTATTCAATCGACGCAACCTTGGCCGGCACGCCGCTCTTGTCCCGCTTGAAGTCGATCGCGCGGTATGACTTCTTGTGGCCGCCGCCGCGGAACCAGATCGTGATCTCGCCCCGGCCGTTCCTGCCGCCCGTGCGCTTCTTGCCCGTTGTCAGGGACTTTTCCGGCCTGTCCCGGCTGATCTCCTCGCGGGACAATACCGTGGTGAACCGGCGGCTTTGGGTTGTAGGTCGGTAACTCTTGATCGGCATAAACTCTGCTCTCAGCTTTCACTGCCGCCCTGGATGGCAGGCGACATCTGTCACAGCTCCGCGTATTCCGGCACCTTCTGGCCGGCTTTCAGTCTTATGTAAGCCTTCTTCCAGTCCGGCCGGTATCCGCTGAAGCGTCCCCGGCGTCGCAGTTTTCCGCGCAGCTTCACCGTCCTGACCTCTTCCACCTTGACTTTGAGGAGCTTCTCCACCGCCGTCCTGATCTGGATCTTGTTGGCGCCGGGGTCGACTTCAAAACAGAGGGTGCGTTCGGCCTCCTTCTTCTGGACGCCCTTTTCGGTCACGATCGGCCGCCGGATGATGTCGTGGGTGTTCATCGCGAAAGCGCCTCCGAGAGTTTCTTTGCAGCGGCCTCCGAGATCAACACCCGGTCGTGGCCGAGCAGGTGGTAAGGATTTACTTCGCGGCTGGCCAGCAGGGTGACGCCCGGCAGGTTACGGGAGCCGAGTTGGAGGTTCCGGTTGTCCTCGTTGTCCACCAGCAGCACCGTTTTGCGCGCCTCCAGCCTATCGAGCACGGCGCGCATCGATCTGCTCTTGTGGTCGGGCACCGGGAAGCCTTGCACCACCTTCATCTCCCCGTCCCGCAGCTTTGCCGAAAGCGCCGACCGCAGGGCGCCGAGCATCATCTTGCGCGGCAACTTGTAGCCATAATCGCGCGGCACCGGGCCATGCACCGTGCCTCCGTGACGCCACAGCGGCGAGCGGATGGAGCCCATGCGCGCGCGGCCCGTGCCCTTCTGGCGCCACAGCTTCCTGCCCGAGCCGGCGACCTCGGAGCGGCCCTTCGTCTTCGCCGTACCGCGGCGCAGGCCGGCCCGGAAGTGGCGCACCGCTTCGTACAGCAACGCCTCGTTCACCTCGGCGGCGAAGACCTCGTCGGCGAGCACGACCTCTCCGACCTTCTGGTTGTTCAGATCGACGACGTCCACCTTCGGCATGGCCTTTACCTCTTTGCCCGGCGGACGATGACGTAGCCGCCATTGGGGCCGGGCACCGCGCCCTTCACCACCAGCACGTTGTCCTCGGCGTCGACATCGACCACTTCGAGGTTGCGCACCGTCACCCGCTCCACGCCCATGTGTCCCGACATCTTCTGGCCCGGCCACACGCGCGAAGGAAAGCTCGAAGCTCCGATCGAACCGGGAGCGCGGTGAAACATGGAGCCGTGGGTGGCGTCGCCGCCACGAAAGTGGTGCCGCTTCACCAGGCCCGCGAACCCGCGTCCCTTGCTCACCCCGATCACGTCCACCTTGTCCTGAGGCCGGAACTGGTCCACCAGCACCCGGTCGCCCGTTTTCAGGTCGTCATCACCCGGCAGCAGGCGCAGTTCGCGCAGGAACTTCACGCCCTCGACGCCGGCCTTCTTGAGGTGGCCGCTCCATGGCTTGCTGGCGCGGCGCGGCTTGGCGTATTCCACCAGGCCAAGCTGCACCGCATTGTAGCCATCGGTGTTGGGCGTTTTGCGCTGCACCACCACGCAGGGGCCCGCCTTCAGCAGCGTGACGGGCACCGCTCGCCCGTCCGACCGAAAGACCTGCGTCATCCCGATCTTCTTGCCAAGAATTCCTGGGGTCATAACTCCTCGGACGGCCCGCAGCTCGCAGCTTGCGGCTGGCGGAGCATCTCCGCCGAGCCATGGGTCACGAGCCAAGAGCTATTTCTTCCCAAACGCCTTGATCTCCACGTCCACGCCCGCCGGCAGATCGAGCTTCATCAGCGCATCCACCGTCTCCTGCGTCGGCTCCAGAATGTCCAGCAGCCGCTTGTGTGTCCGGATCTCGAACTGCTCCCGCGACTTCTTGTCCACGTGCGGCGAGCGCAACACCGTGTAACGGTTCTTCACCGTCGGCAGCGGGATGGGACCCGCGACCTGAGCCCCGGTCTCGCCGGCCGTCTTCACGATCGCCTTGGTGGACTCGTCCAGAACCCGATGGTCGTAAGCCTTCAAGCGAATCCGAATTCGTTCTCGCAACATGTTCCAGTCCGCCCGCCCGCGGTCCGTGGTCCGAGCCACGGGCCACGAGCCGCAAGCGCTATTCCAGAATCTCCGTCACCGTTCCGGCGCCGACCGTCCGGCCGCC
>CAYZJD010000353.1:0-4704 GCA_964478455.1 uncultured Solibacteraceae bacterium
AGCTGAGGCAGCGACGCACGTTGTCCTCCTCGAGGCGCAGGAGCGCGGCGCGATCGAGCGTGCCTGGGCGCGGCAGCCGGGTCTTCGCCGCGCGGACCATAGCGAGCGTGCGCGCCAGCTCGCGCGCGTCACGAGACGGCATCGTAGTCCAGTACTTCTCGGTGAGACACGGTACGGGCGTCGGATCGCGGGTGATCATCTCGAGCGAGAACTTCGTTTTCGGGCGCGCTTTTCCGATGACGGAGACCATCTGCTTCAGGTCGAGAACGCCGTCGCCCAAGGGGACCTCGGTCAGCAGGAAGCCGTCCGGATACTCCTCGACGCCCATGTCCTTGACGTGCGTGGAGACGGCATACGGGGCGAGGCGTCGTACGACTTCGAGCGGATCGTCCAGCAGGGCGACGTTGTTGCCGGTGTCGAGGCAGACGCCGAGGTACTCGCTGCTGTAGCGCTCGAGCAGGTGAAGCCATTCCTCGAGGGTGCGGTCGCGATGGTTCTCGACGGCGAGCGGCACTCGGTGCTTCTCGGCGATGGGCAGCGCGCGGGCCAGGGCGGCCTCCGAATCGGCGGCGGCACGCTTCCAGTCGTCCAGGGTGGGGAAGGCTTCGTAGCGGCGTGGTCCCGGAGCGACCGTGCGGATACACAGTGCGCCGGCTTCCCTGGCGGCGACGACCCTGCGCTCGAAGGTTTGCGTACCGGCGCGCGGCAACTCCGCCATCACCTCGATGTACATGCCCAGCTCTTCGGCGCGGCGGTGCAAGTTCGAGGCGTATTTCAGGTCGAGCGAGGGAAGGGATGTCTGAATGCCACCGGCGCCGAGGGAGTGGGCGTAGTCGAGGAACTCGCGGGCGTCTTTCGGTCTTCGCGCCGTCATGAAGCACGTGGTGGCGAGACCCATCGATGCGCGCGGCGCGGCGCTGAGCGGAGCGGCAGCAAGAGCAAGGAAGGTCCGGCGCGTCACAGGTTCAGGCTCCTCAGCACCTCGTCCCACGGCTTGCGGTACGGCCGCTCGAGCCGGGCCGAGGCTTCGCGGTCATCGAGGATCTCCTCCTTGACGGGATCCCAGCGGAGCTTGCGCCCGACCTGAAGCGAAATGTTGGCGAGGTGGCAGGCCGTGGCCACGCGGTGGCCGTCCTCCACGTCCGCGCTGGGCCGCTGCCGGGACTTGATGCAATCGAGAAAGTTGCGCGTGTGAAGGGCGAGTTGCTCCTCTTCCGAGCCGGTCCCGCTCAAGCGCTCGGTCCACAAGCCCATCCTCTTGCCGGAGCCGCGCGGCCCGCCGGCCGGTTGTCCGTGGTACTTGGGGATCGAGTCGAGCGGATCGATCTTCGGGTCGGGGATCACACCGAAGCCGTTGCGCGAGATCACCATCGCGCCGCGTGTTCCGATGAATTCGAGACCGGGCGCGCCGCGGGGGCCTCGGCCGCCCTCACGGTGCGACCAGAGGGCGGTAAAGCCGGGGTACTCGAGCAGCGCGTCCTGGGTGTCCGGCGTTTCACCATTGTCCTGGAGACAGAAGCGGCCGCCGCTCGAGGAGACGGCCGCCGGGCCGTCCACCTGCATTGCCCAGTGGACGATGTCGAGCTGGTGCGTGCCCAGGTTGGTCATCTGCCCGCCCGAGTAATCCCAAAACCAGCGGAAGTGGTAGAGCGCGCGGTTGGGGTTGTAAGCGCGCCCGGGCGCTGGGCCGAGCCACAGGTCGTAATCGATCTCCGGCGGCGGGGTGGAATCGGGCGGCGAGCCGAAGCCCGGCATCACGTTGCGAAACGAGCCCATCCGCGCGCTGTGAATCTTGCCGATGTGGCCGCCGCGCAGCAGTTCAATTGCCTGCTGATAGTGAGGCCCGCTGCGCTGCTGTGTGCCGACCTGCACCACGCGGTTGTACCGGCGCGCGGCGGTGACCATCCAGCGGCCCTCGCGGACGAAGAGAGTCAGCGGCTTCTCGACGTAGACGTCCTTGCCGGCGGCGCAGGCGAGGATGGTCATCAGGGCGTGCCAGTGGTCGGGCGTGGAGATGACGACCGCCTGAATCTCGCGCGACTCAAGCAGCTTGCGGAAGTCGCGGTAGCCCCGGGCGCGGGGACCGCAGGCGGCGAGGCCTTCCTCGAGCCGTCCCTGGTGGACGTCGCACACGGCGGCAAGATCGACATCCCGTTGCTGCTTGAAGTCGTAGACGTGCTGCGCGCCGATGAGGCCGTAGCCGATGAAGCCGGCCTGGATGCGGTCATTGGCGCCCAAAACCTTGGGGTAGGATGCGGCGGTCATCGCGCCCAGAAAGCCGCGCCGGGTCGCAGGCATGGAGTTGATCTTACATCGAGGGGGAAGCGGGCGTGCAGCGGCGAGCAGCCGGGAGGCTCAGACAAGGTGCTCCGTGAGACGGCAGTCGACACCGGCCGCCCAAGCGTGGCTTGCCAAACGCAAGTCATCGGTCAGGAGAACAACCCCTTTACGCCTCGCCAACTCGACGACACCTACATCGGTGACGCCAAACAGCGAAACCGCCTCGCGGAGGTCCTGGCGCCGGTACATCGCGAGCAAGGTGAGCAGTTCCTCCTGTAACCCTCTGTCAGACAGGAAGCGCATGCTGGAAAGCCAGAAATCCGCAAGCGACTGCCCGTACAAGCCGAGCCTTCTTCGAACAAGTCCTGGCAGTTCGCCCACCACATGCGAGGTCGTCATGAGTAGTCGCATACCGCGAATGAGCTGCATGAAGGACTCCAGTTTGTTCGGAGCAGACAGGAGGTACGGTTTCAAAGCATCGCCTATCAGCTTGCTCCGCCAACGTTCCAGAAGGCCGGCGGAATCGACGTAGTTCAGGACCAGAACGGAGAACAGCGGGCTAGTGTCGACCACCGCTTCCCGGATACGCTCTTCGAACATTGCCGGAGTTAAAAGGCCGTCTCGACCGCGTGGGGGGATAACGGCGCCGGCGAGAAGTAGGGCACGTCGTGTTCCAAGGAGAGCTTCAGGCGGCTGTCCTTCAGGTGTTGAAGCAAACGCCTCGCGGCGCTCAGGAGAGCCTTTC
This sequence comes from uncultured Solibacteraceae bacterium, assembly GCA_964478455.1. Lineage (GTDB taxonomy): Bacteria > Acidobacteriota > Terriglobia > Bryobacterales > Bryobacteraceae > CAYZJD01. The sequence goes on from CAYZJD010000353.1 coordinate 3,026, forward strand.
CCGCCGCATTGACAGAGGCGGCATGAGGGCGAGCCTTCTTCAACAGTGCCAGAAAGGCGTCTTTGTGTAAGTTCCACAATGGCGCGGTGGCGTAGTGAAGGGGAAGGTCGGGGGTGTTGTTGACGATCAACTCGGCGAGCAGGGCGAGGTGGTCTTCTTCCGGGTAGGCTCCGAACAGGCTCGCCCGATCGACACGCAAGCGGTCCAGTTGGGAAGGTGAAGTGCAACTGACGTAGAGTTCCCTCAGGTCTTTCATTCGCAGCAGGGAGTCATGGAGACGCCGGCACCGTTCGAGGAGGTTTCCGACCCGGCGGTCATGTTCCTTTACGAGAGAAGCCGCCCATGGGTTCAGTTGCAGGTACTGCCCGAGGTTGTCTCTGGATGCATGGTCCAGATAGGCCCGAACTGGACGAATCGACTCCAGCCCCTGCGGGCGGAATCTCCAGGTCCAATTGCGTTGAGAAAGCAGTTCTGTTTCCACCTCGAGGGCATGAATAAGGGGATTGATGACCGAGTCAAACCACGCGCGGACGATCCGCGGCCCTATTTGAGCGCCCTTGGCCACGGATGTTCTCTTCTCACGCATCGGCGTTCAGCCTTGTTCATTATAGTGGGCCACGCCTCCGATAATTCTCCTGGCAGCAAGCTTGGGAAGCCAGAACGCGGAATGCAGGTTGCAGCATCCGTCCCCCGAATGCGCAAGTCACAGGAGTGGGCAGTGCGGGCAGTGTAGCATCGAAATGTGAAACAGGAGATTACCTTCGAGTCGATCCTTGACAGCGGAGACGCGGCGCTGTACGACGTTCCCACGAGGGCGCCGGGGCCGCCCGGCGCGCTGCCGCTGACGGCGGAGATGCTGCTCGAGCGGCCTTCAGGGGATCTGTTCGGCTGGACACAGAACGCGGGCATGGGCTGGGATCCGGCGAAGTTCGGCGGCAAAGAGGTCCTGCTTCTGAGCACGCACGGCGGCATCCGCGCCGCGGACGGCACGCCGGTCGCGCTCGGGTATCACACGGGGCATTGGGAGGTTGGTCTCCAGATGCAGGCCGCCGCCGAGGAACTCAAGAGGCTGGGAGCGGTTCCGTTCGCCGGCTATTGTTCGGATCCGTGCGACGGGCGGACGCAGGGCACCACGGGGATGTTCGACAGCCTGCCGTACCGCAACGACGCGGCCACGGTGTTCCGGCGGCTGATCCGGTCCCTGCCGACGCGCCGGGCGGTGATCGGCTTCGCCACCTGCGACAAGGGACTGCCGGCCATGATGATGGCGCTCGCCTCGATGCGCGAGTTGCCGTGCGTGCTGGCGCCGGGCGGCGTGATGCTCCTGGCGCAAGAGGGTGAGGACACGGCGCTGGTGCAGACCATCGGCGCGCGTTACGCGCACGGCGTCATCACATTGGACGAAGCGGCGCGGGCCGGGTGCGCCGCGTGCGGGTCCCCCGGCGGAGGCTGCCAGTTCCTGGGCACCGCGGCGACCTCGCAGGCGGTGGCGGAGGCGCTGGGGATGGCGCTGACGCATTCGGCGCTTTCACCCTCGGGGCAGCCCATCTGGCTGGACATGGCGCGGAGAAGCGCGCGCGCGGCGCTGGCGCTCGAGGCGCGCGGCATCCGCATGCGCGACATCGTGACGGAGGCTTCGCTGCGCAACGCGCTCGTGACGCACGCGGCTTTCGGAGGAT
>CAYZJD010000354.1:0-4698 GCA_964478455.1 uncultured Solibacteraceae bacterium
TACAGTGATCGCCGTGGTGGTGCGTCACGAAGACCACATCCAGCTCGGCCGCGAGTTCCCGGGCCGTGACCGGCGGCGGCTGAACCTTTTCCTCCCCTTCGAGGTCCAGGTCCGTGCCGATCAGAACGCCGTCCGACTTGATCAGCCAGCCCGCGTTGCCCACCCACCAGACGGCGATGCCGTCGCGGTGCGATCGGATCTCCTCAACCAAGCCGGCCCAGGAGGGCAGCGCGGACAATGCAATCAGGCAGAGTATCTTCCCTTGAGCGCTCATTGCCGCATCATAGCCTGCGCCGCCAGCAGGTCGAAGATGTAAGTCGCGGCGCCGCTGATGACGTACTCGGTCTGATACCACAGGAACGGGAACTCCTTGAGTTCCATGAAATCGGGCTTCACTAGGGAGACGCCGGAAATCACGCCCCCCGGGATGTGCGACCAGTCCGCGCGGCTGTAACCGTAAGCGATGATCGGCGAGACCGCGCCGACGCCCGACACGAACGACTCGTTGTTGGCCGGATGGCAGCCATGCACGAAATCGACCACGGTTCGCAGTACGGCGCTGTCGAAGACCTCCGGCAAGTGCTTGCGGTAGAAGTACTGGCGCATCGCCTCGCTCTGGAGGTCCCAGCCATGACCCCAGACGAAGCCCGAATGGATTCCGGTCCGCGTCTCCAGCCTCCACTCCGGACTCGAAACCTGTGGCGGGTACGGCACGCCGAACGGGTTCGTCGCAGCGCGCCGCCGCACGGTCTCGTTCCACTTTCCGCCAAGCGCCGCCACGGCCTTCCGGAACTCGCCGTCCTCGATGCGCGGCATCACCCGCGCGAGCGTCCAGCCGGGCCCGTCGCCGAACTGCTCGGCGGTCATCGAGCGGATCTGCGGCATCAGCTCCTTCAGCCGGCGCCGGTAGCGTTCCTCGCCGGTCGTCAGCAGAAGTTCGCCGGTCGCGTCCATCTCCTCGCTGCGGTAGCCGCTGTCGCGCGGCGCGTAGGAGTTCGGAGTGTAGACCGGAGGACGCGCCTGCTCGTCCTCCCACAGCTTCACGGCGGCTGCCAGGCATTCCTCTGCGAGACGCGCGTCGTGGCTCCGCAGGACACGGCTGGCGGCGGCCAGGGCCTGCGCCGCCATGTACTGAAGCCCGGTGTTGCGGTTGGTGAACACCCAGCGGTCGTCGAGCCGGGCGGCAGGCATCCGCTTTGCGTCCCAGACGACGTTGTCGGTGATGTTGGCGGGGTCACCCACATGAGTGTAAGCGCGCCCAGTTCGTTCGATGATCCCCGGGTAGATGGTCCCTCCGGTGCGGAAAGAAGCCAGCAGCCCTTCGACACCGTACTCGATCTGCTGGAGCAGGTCCTGCCGGCCGTCGGCGACGTGCAGCAGCACCTCGCGATCGGCCCGCCGCACCGTGGTTTCATCCATCGCCGGGTGAAACTCCTCCTGGGCAAGGACCAGCGGCAGCACAGTCATGGCGATGCTGCCCGCCGGCACGTCGTGATCGCCGGCGTCGTGCCAGCCGCCCCAGTCCAGTCCGGGCACGAACTCGTCATCGGCGAACCGTGTTTCCCGCTCCCCTTGCACGTAGCCGTCGATGTAGCGCTTGTTCGCCGGCGCCTGGCGCGCGTCGTCCAGGTGGCAGGCGCCGTGCCATGTGCGGCTTCCCTCGCGGATCGCCACATGGCACATCTGCACCGGCAGGAAGTACTGGAGCGTCGGCCGCCACGCCAGCTCGTAGACGTCGGCGGCGATACGGAACGGGCCGGCGGTTGCGCCGCGGAACTCCAGCACATACACGCCGGGCTCCCGAACCTCGCTGAAGTCGAAGATCGCGTAGCCATAGCGCAGAAAGCGGCCCCACGGCTTCGGCGGCTCCGACTTCACCTTCGTCCGGCCCGACAGCCCCAGCCGCCACAGCGTCGCCGGCTCCGCGCCGGCGTCATCAGCACCGAGTTCGATCACCGCGCGCTTGGCCTGCGCCGGAAGGTAACCGACTTGGGACACGCCGATCACGGGAGACTTCTTCCATCCCGGCTGGATCGACGGCGTAATCGCAACCGTGATTTCCGTCTCCCTTGAGCCAGCCTCGATCGGCGCGACAACCAGGAACCAGTCCTGCGGGCCGTCCTCCCGAGGGTCGATCACCGTCAGCGTCCCGCCGTCCGTCCGTGCGATCGTGAACGCGCGCGCCGCATCTTCTTCCGCGACCCGCAGCGTGCGGACGCCGCCGAGCAGTTCGCGCTTGCCCGTGTACTGGCGCGGGAAAACACCGTGGCCCGACTCCGACCGGAACGATTTCCCGAAATAAGCACCCGGATAGAGCGCGATGCGGAAGCCGGCCGCCGCGTAGCGGCTCCAGTCCACCGGCCGTTCCAGTTGAAGCGTGACAACGATCTTCCCGCCGTCAGTCCGACACACCAGCCGGTAGCCGGAGCCGCCGGCGATCTCACCGATGACCGTCGCGGTCGCGCGCTCGCGATCCACCTCCCGGCGGAGCACCTGCGTTTCGGCCTGCTCACCGTCCTTCCGCATCAGCAGCAGATCGCCCGAATCGAGCAGGCGTTCCCCGTTCTGGATCATTTGCAGCCCGCCCTGATGACCGACCTGGTAATTGTTGTGGAACATGAGAAACGAGAAGCCGGGCGCGGAAAAGTACTCCTTCTCATTGAGAACGATCGTCGCCGGCGCTTGCGCCGCGCAGACCCCCGCGGCCAGCAGATTGAGAAGCAGAAGAGTACGGCGGATCATGACGCACCTCGCAATGTAGGATTTCCGGAGTTGATTATACGGGATCGCCGGCAGCCGCAACAGACAGTGCTACAATCCTTCCAAGCCTGGAGCGCTTCCCGCGCTCGGGGGCATACTCACATGATCAAGGTACTCTCCATCGACGGCGGGGGCATCCGCGGCGTCATCCCCGCCATGGTTCTTGCCGAAATCGAGCGTCTGACCGAACAGCCGGTCGCCAGTCTCTTTCACCTCATCGCCGGCACCTCCACCGGCGGCATCCTGGCGCTCGGCCTCACCAAGCCGGATCTGCATGGTAAGCCGGAGTACTCCGCGCGACAGCTCGTCGGTCTCTACGAGAAAGAGGGCGAGCGCATCTTCTCTACCACCGTCTGGCAGAAGTTCCGCGGCTTGGGCAACCTGCTCGAGGAGAAATATCCGTCGGAGGGCGTGGAATCCGTGCTGCACGAGTACTTCGGCGAGGCCCGCCTGAAAGACGCCGTCGCGGATGTTCTCATCACAGCCTACGAAACAGAACGGCGCATTCCCTGGCTTTTCAAGAGCAGCAACGCGAAGGCCAAGGAGGGTTACGACTTCCCGATGAGGCTGGTGGCGCGCGCCACCTCGGCGGCGCCGACCTATTTCGAGCCGCTCAAGCTTGACGCGAGCGACCCCGGCGATTACTACTCCCTGATTGACGGCGGCGTCTATGCCAACAATCCGGCCATGTGCGCCTACGTCGAAGCACGTACGGCATTCCCCGATGCCGGCGAGATCCTGCTTGTCTCGCTTGGCACCGGCGAGCTGACGCGGCCCCTGAAGTACGATGACCTGAAGGGCTGGGGCCTCGCGCACTGGGCGCAGCCGGTGCTGAACGTGGTGTTCGACGGCGTCAGCAGCACCGTGGATTACCAGCTCCGCCAGTTGCTGCCGGTCTCGCCGGACGGAGCGAAGCGCTACTACCGCTTCCAGACGCGTCTCGATCCCTCAACCGATGACATGGACAACGCCTCCCACGACAACGTGCGTGCGCTCAAGCTGCTCGCCGAAAGCCTCATGCGCGACCGCGCCGACGAACTCAAGAAGCTGTGCGCACGGCTGGCGGCGTAGACCTTCCGTCAAGGTTCGGCAATAGGGCTCCAAAGTGAACTGATGGGCAACGCCGCCAGGTTCGCGCCAAACGGCACCGCCGTGCCGCCAGTGTAAATGATCAGTCCGCAGAGAAAGCGTTCCCCTGCCTCCTGCGCGAGCGCTCGGAGCCCCTTGAAGTCCTCGCTTCGGACTGTCGCGCTCCCTTTGACTTCAATGCCCACCACCGTCTTCGAGAGTCAGATACCTGCGCGGGGAAGCAGTCCGGGCCTGGTGCTTGACAGGCATCGGCTTCCGGGGCTCGTCCGACCCGTGGGTGAGGGCCGGGGGTGTCCCGCTGGGGGACAAGCCGCGATCATGGTCAAAATTTGACCATGATATGGTCAATTTTCACTCGAGAGGGATTGTTCTTCCGAATGCCTGTTCCAGCGAGCCGGCCCTATCCCGCCACCAGCGGCTTCAGCACCGGCGCGAGTTGCTTGAAGATCTGCACTGGCAGCGAGCTGGTGAATTCGTAAGAGGCCGCTTGCTCGCCGGGCACGTAGGCGGTGATCGCACCGAACCAGCGGTCGCCGATCGTGAACACGAACGTCGCCGTGCGGTTGACCACGCGCCAGCCGGTGGGCCGCCCGCCGCGCGCATGCGTTTCAAAGCGGTTGTCTCCGGTACCGGTCTTGCCGCCCACGGGCACCATCGAGCCGTCCTCGCGAAGGAACGCGCGCCAGGCGCGCCGGGCGGTCCCCTGCTCCACTACACCCAACATCTCCTGCTTCACCACCGCCGCCACCGTGGGATCAAGCACACGCTCGCCCGCCGCCGGCCGCCGCCCGAGCACGGTCTCGAAGGGCGTTCCGGCGGCGGGCGAGCGCTGTCTCTTATACACATCTG
>CAYZJD010000355.1:0-4692 GCA_964478455.1 uncultured Solibacteraceae bacterium
ATCGAACGGTAGCCAGTGTCTTAACCGGTTGTCTCACCCAAGGGGCTCACCCCAATTCCCGGGCAGGGTCCTGGATCGGTTCTTAGCCGAGTGCGCCACCGTCGAGGATGTCATCAGGCTCTTCCAGAAGTACGAGTTCCCGTGGGCAGAGAAATCCGTTCTGATGTTCGCCGACGCGGGCGGGGACGCCGCCGTCTTCGAAGGCGACGCCATCCTGCGCAAGCAGGGGCGCTTCCTCATCCAGACCAACTTCCGGCAATCCACCGCCAAGCTGGGTGAAGTCCCGTGCGAACGGTTTCGAGTCGCCACCGCCATGCTGGAAAGCGCCGGGGGAAACATAAGTATCGATCTCTTCCGCCGCATTCTCGCCGCCACCCATCAAGAGGGAGACAATCCCACGCAGTATTCGAACATCTACGACCTCAAACGCCGCATCGTGTATCTCTACCATTTCCATAACTACGAAAACGTGGCGGTGATCGATCTGGCGCGGGAGCTGCGCAAAGGGATGCATTCGGTTGCCATCCCCTCGCTGTTCCCGCGCACATACGCGGCGGAAAAGTGGGCCGCCGGGCACCAACACGCCCTCAGGAAGCTGTTCACCAAGCAATGACCCGGTCCACGGGCCTGGGTCGCCCGGAGAACACGATTGTCGACTCCACCTTGCGCAGACTCGCATCTCCGCCCGCGGGGGACGCCAAACGGGATTCGCTCTCCCAAACCTCTGCCGAGGTCCGCGCTTTCCCCCTTACACCCGCTTCGACAACCAGTCGATTGCCTCCTGCTGGCGGTGATCGTCGATGCCCTTCAGCCCGATGTCGAGACCTTCCGCCTTGAGCCGTTCCTTTAGCAGACGCACGAACACCCCTTCGCCCGGCCCCTGGCGGGTGCCGTAAAAAGTGGTCTCCACGCCGCAGGATGGGCTTCCGTTCTTTCCGAGGATCCCGAGGACCCGGAAACCCTGGAACAGGTACTCCTTGATCTGGTAAACCACTTGGTCGACATACGGCTTCAGCCGCGCGTGAGCTTCCGGAAGCTTCAGCGCCTCGCGGATCGTCTCGAGCGGCGGAACGTCGTGGTCGCGCCCGAGCCCGAGAGCCATCAGCTCCGGGCACGGCAGTTGGATAATGCCGATCTCCTTTTCCTGCAACGCCGCCAGCATCGGCTTCATCATCGCGGGGAAGTCCGCGCAGTCCACGTGCCGCGCGTTCTGGTTCAGCATGCAGTGAGCGGCGAAAACGACTCTCCTGCTGCGGCCGTCCTTGCTGAAATCCCGCTTTACCTGAGGCCTTTCGACAAGCCTGGTCTTCTGCTTGCGGCCCGATCCTCTGTCGGTCGCCGGCTGCCGCGATCCCTGGCGCCCCGCCAGTGCGAGCGGCGCCGCGACGGAGCTTTGCAGAAGGGACCTGCGCGCGATCATCTCCGCCTTCTTCATATCCACCTCCAGCGGGCTGTCCTCATGCTACGCCGCGCCGACGTCCCCGGCAATGGAACGGGACGTTGCGCCGAACTGCGAGACAAGAGACAATGGCGCGCGAGCAGTGCCAGGGAGGTTCATCGTGCTCGTGCCTCATCAGTCACTTCGATTTCCTCTGATTCTCGCCATCGTGTTCACGTTGCCGCCCGCGGCCCAGTCCCAGGAAGCGCCGGACTACAGGAACGCCCGGCTGCCTGTTGACCGCCGTGTCGCCGATCTTCTCGCACGGATGACGCTCGAAGAAAAGTGCGCCCAGCTCACGTCCTTGTGGGACACCTCCGCAACGCCGGTCCGCCAGCGGATCAAGGACAAGAACGGCCGCTTCTCGCCGGCGCTCGCGCGCCAGGTTCTCCCTCACGGTCTTGGCCAGATCTCCCGGCCCGGGGAAAGGCAAGGCCCGCGCGAAGAAGCCGAGTTCACGAACGCCGTGCAGAAGTTCGTCGTCGAACACACGCGCCTCGGCATTCCGGTTACATTCCACGAAGAAGGATTGCATGGCCACATGGTTCCCAAGGGAACGCACTTCCCCCAGGCCATCGCGCTCGCGGGCTCGTGGAATCCGGCCCTGGTGGAGCGGGTGTTCACCGCCGTGGCCAGGGAGATGCGCGCCCGCGGCGTTCACCAGGTGCTCGCTCCGGTGCTTGACCTCGGCCGCGACCCGCGCTGGGGCCGCATCGAAGAAACCTACGGCGAGGATCCGTACCTCGTGGCGCGCATCGGCGCGGCCGCCATCCGCGGCTTTCAAGGAACCGGTGAGTTCCCCGGCCAGGACCGCGTCATCGCCACGGCGAAGCATTACGCCGTCCACGGACAGCCGGAAGCGGGCGTCAACGTCGCCCCCGGCAACTATTCCGAGCGGATCGTCCGCGAGCAGTTCCTGTACCCTTTCCAGGTGGCGGTCACCGAGGCGAAAGTCGCCAGCGTCATGCCGTCTTACAACGAATGGGACGGCGTGCCGTCGCACTCGAGCAAGCTGCTCATCGATCGCATCCTCCGGCACGAGTGGGGGTTCCGCGGGCTCATCGTCTCCGATTACTTCGGGATTACCGATCTTGAGCGCCTGCACCATGTGGCGGCCGGCGCGCGCCAGGCGGCGCAGCTCGCGCTCGAAACTGGTGTCGACCTCGAACTGCCGTTCACGGCCGAGTACGGCCTGCTGCCGCAACTCGTCCGCGAGGGCAAAGTAGCGGAGGCGGCGGTTGACCGCGCGGTCGCCCGCGTGCTCCGCGCCAAGTTCGCCCTGGGTTTGTTCGACGCCCCTTACGTCGACCCAGCGGTCGCCGAAAACGTAGTGAACTCCGCTGAGCATCGCACGCTCGCCCGGCAGGCGGCGCTCGAGGCGATCACTTTGCTCAAGAACAAGGGCAACGTGCTGCCGTTCGATCGCAACAAGATCAGGACGCTCGCCGTGATCGGTCCTAACGCGCACAAGCGGCTTCTCGGCGGCTACAGCGACGACCCGGGCTACTTCATTACCGTTCTCGATGGGATCCGCAAGAAAGCCGGCGACGCGATGAAGGTCGTGTATGCCGAGGGATGCAAGATCACCCGGGACGACTCCGACTGGTTCAAGGACGAGGTCCGCCTGCCCGATCCGGCCGAAAACCGCAAGGGCATTGCCGAGGCCGCTCGGGTGGCGTCCTCGGCGGACGCCGTGCTTCTGGTGCTCGGCGGCAATGAGGCGGTTTCGCGCGAGGCATGGGCGGCGAATCATCTCGGCGACATGGACACGCTCGAGCTCGTCGGCCCGCAGAACGAGCTGGCCGAGGAGGTGCTCAAGGCCGGCAAACCCACGGCCGTGCTCCTGCTCAACGGCAGGCCGTATTCGATCAGCTTCCTGGCGGAGAAGGTCCCGGCCATCCTCGAAGGCTGGTACCTCGGCCAGGAGACAGGCTCGGCGGTGGCGGACGTGATTTTCGGTGACTACAATCCCGCCGGACGCCTGCCGGTCACGATCCTCCGCAACGTCGGACAGATCCCCGGCTACTACTATCAGAAGCCGTCGGCGCGGCGCGGCTACCTGTTTTCCTCCATCGAGCCGCTGTTTCCGTTCGGCCACGGCCTGAGCTATACGACGTTCTCCTATCGCAACCTGAAGGTGACTCCCGCGCGGATCAGGCGCGATGGAAGCGCCGTCGTGTCGGTGGAAATTGCTAACACCGGATCGAGGGCCGGCGACGAAGTGGCGCAGATGTACATCCGCGACGACGTCAGTTCGGTGACCAGGCCGGTCAAGGAACTCAAGAGCTTCGAACGGATCCATCTGAAGCCTGGCGAAACGAAGACGGTCGAGTTCCGCGTCACTCCCGACAAGTTGTCCTTCCTCGACCTCAACATGCAGCGCGTGGTGGAGCCAGGGACGTTCGAGATTATGGTTGGCGGAAGCTCCACGCGGACAACGTCGGTGAAACTGGAAGTCATGCCGTAGGTAACCCGGCTTCCCGGCGCAGGATTGCCTTCGGCTACGCTGAGGACAGCCGCATGCCTGAGCGCGCGAGTCGTTCAAGTCGTTCGGCCAACTCTTGTAGGATCCCCCGCCGCCGGCTGGCCGTCATAGGAGCGGCAGACCGGCGTCGGCGCCACGAGGAAGATTCACGTGCCAGATAAACAACACAGCGCTCCCGGTGGCCAGTTTATCGATTCCGGCTGGAGCGGTTTGTGCCGAATCGGTGGGGTGGCTGCGTTCCTTCTCGCCGTCTACTCCCTCGCGACAATGGTCCAGCTCGTAATCGTGGGAGGACCGCCTGCGACAGCAACCGAGGCCTTCAGCCTGCTGCAAAGCAACAGAATCCTGGGATTACTGCGCCTCGATCTCCCGACCATCCTCGCGATGCCCCTCTACTATTTGGTTTTTCTCGGCCTGTTCGCGGCCCTGAGGCGAGCCGACTGTGCCTATGCCGCTTTCTCCACAGCTCTTGCGTTCGTTGGCGTCACGCTCTTTCTCGCAGCACCTGCGGCTCTCTCCATGATCTCCCTCAGTGAAAAGCATGCGGCCGCGAAGACAGAGGCGGCAAGAGTTCAGCTCGAAGCCGCGGGGGAGGCGATACTGGCCACGGACATTTGGCACGGGACGAGCGCCTTCATGGGTGGCATCCTCCTGCAAAGCGGCGCCGTGTTGATATCCGTCATCATGCTTCGTAGCGACGTTTTCAGCAAGACAGTCGCTTGCGTGGGCATCCTGACCTATGGGCTCGATCTCGCCCACATTGTTCTTA
>CAYZJD010000356.1:0-2369 GCA_964478455.1 uncultured Solibacteraceae bacterium
GGTTCGCAGACGAGCATGGGAGGCCGCACCTGCTTCATGAGGGCGACGGCCCATGCGTGATAGGGATCGTTGCGATTGAGATAAGCAAGAAGTGGACCCCTATCGCAGATCGTGATCATGATCGCCGGAACCTGCGGCGGGCATTCGTCGCCGGTTGCCGGCCACCGGCAAGGCTGCCGGCGAGGTCGGAGGTGATCGAGTAGACCGACCCGCCGCTAGGAGGCGGAGCCTCGACGAGTTCGCGAACGAGCGCGGCGACACTACGTCCGCTCTGGCGGGCGCGCTGCCTGAGTTGTCGCAGGGTTGCTTCCGGGAGCTTAATCGTGATGCCTTTCATGGCGCCCATGGAGCGAGGGTAACTCAAATCTGTCAGTGCGGCAACACCCAGGCGCGCGCCCCTCCCAACCAGACCACGGCGCAGCTCAAGGAGAAGTACCGCGAGGTCTTCGGCGAGGAGTCCCGATCCAGCCACAAGCAGTTCCTCTTCTGCCGCCTCGCCTGGCGCATCCAGGCGAACGCGTGGGGTCGCCTCTCCGAGCGCGCCCGCCAACGTGCGCTCGAAATCGCTGGCGATTCCGGCCCGGATGCGAGGGACCATATTGAATGCTGGTATCCAGTATGGTACGGTAGCTGTCATGGAAGCGGCGCGCAAAATCACCGTAGAGGTGCCAAAGCAGCTTCTCAGGAAGGCACGGCAAGCTAGCGGTACCGGCATCACACAGACCGTTCGTGCCGGCCTGGAGCTAGTTGCGGCATCGCAGACCTACGCACGGCTACGCCTGCTCCGGGGCAAGGTCCGCTTCACGCGTACCTTGTCTGAGCTGAAGGCCGACCGATGATCGCGGCCGACACCAGCACCTGGGTCGCCTTCCTGCAAGGAGATGGCGGCAAGGACGTGGAACTACTCGACAGAGCGCTCCAGGACCGGCAGGTGCTCATGGCGCCCGTTGTACTCACAGAATTACTGAGTGACCCGAAGCTTCCTTCAGGAGTTTCACGAACCCTCTCGGAGTTGCCGCTCATTGAGGTCGTACCTGGCCATTGGCAAAGGGCAGGGACACTGCGAGCGAAGGTGCTGGCAAAGCGCCGCAAAGCGCGTCTTGGGGATGCCCTGATCGCCCAGAGCTGTGTCGATCGTGGAATCCCTCTCCTTACGCGAGACCAGGACTTCCGGGCATTCGCCGAAGCTGCTGGCCTCGATCTCGTGATTGCGTCCGCACCAGACTGACCGCGCACCACTCATCGAGGGCGCGGCCCGAAAGACTCAAGCAACCTGTTACGTATCAACCAGTTTGCCCGTCTCTCTGACCCGCAGAATACCCTTTGTTTGGCTTAAGGACCCAATTCCTTTTTCGGCAACTGCTCCCGCCCGGTCTGCGCGGCAGACGAACTCAGTCGCCTTGAGCCTCCAGAATTGTCTCCCGTACCATGCCGAGCCAGATCTCGGCGTCGCGGCGGTGAGGTCCATGCGCCGTAACAGCCGCCGGATCTCGTGCGCCGTCGAAGCCTCCGTACGCGGATGCGCATAGCCGCTGTCCTTTGGGGTTTCTAGGATTCAAGGGCTGCTCTTGGAGGATCGGGGGCGAGGGAGAGGCCTCAGCCCTTCCGCACCGCCGGAATGCCCGCGCGGCGCAATTCCGCCTCGACATCGGCCGGGGTGAGCCGGGAAGCGTCGTACTCGACGAGGATGCCATCGAACGATGGCGTCACCTGCACGCGCAGCATGCCGTAAACGCTGTGCAGGCCGGCGATGCGCTCCAGCAGCGTCTCGTCGAGAGGGCGGGTAAGCTGGAACGCAATGTCCACCTTGGTCATTCCGGGTTCTCGAATCTCCAGAGTATCTGCCGTACCATGCCGAGCCAGATCTCGGCGTCGTGCGCCGACAGATCCATGCGCCGCGCCAGCCGCCGGATCTTGTGCGCCGCCGAGGCCTCCGTGCCCGGATGGACATAGCCGCTGCCCTTCAGGGCTTCCAGCACGAGCTGGGTCAGCCGCTCCACGTCACCCGCCGGCGCGCGGCGCGCGGCGAGCGGCTGCTTCGCCGCCGCCCGCGCATCGCGGACCAGCTCGTAGAGGCACACTGCCACCGCCTGGCCAAGGTTCATCGATCCGGATGCTTCGGCGGTCGGAATCCGCATCAGCCAGTGGCAGTGGCTGAGGTCGTCGTTCGACAGGCCGAATTTCTCCGAGCCGAACAACAAGGCCACCGGCCCTTGCGCCAGCCGCTTGCGGATGAGCCGCGCGCCATATTCGAGTCTCCGAACCGGTTGTTGCGGCTCCCGGTTTCTCACCGCCGTCGTGCCCACCACCAGGATGCAATCTGCCACCGCCCCGGCGACGCTGTCGTACTCCTCGGCGGAGGCCAGTAT
>CAYZJD010000356.1:2379-4659 GCA_964478455.1 uncultured Solibacteraceae bacterium
GGGCCAGTATGTGACCGGCCCGCACGGCCGAGCGGGCCTCCCGAAATGCGACGTCGTAGGGACGCACCAGCCGGAGATGGCTGAAACCGAAGTTGGTCATGGCGCGCGCCGCCGCGCCGATGTTCAGTGGGTTGCGTGGGGCGACCAGAACCACGCGGAGGGAAGCCGGATCCACTCCCTCAGCGTAGCTCTTCCATGATCTCATCGAGCGCCTGCCTGGAGGGCCGGACGCGGCTCTCCGCGAGCGTCGCCAGCGGCTCGTCCACCATGTTGAGCAGCTCGATGAAGTTCTTCGCTTGCGTGTTGAGGTAGAGGATGCCGGTCACCACCTGGCCGCTCGCCGCCGCCTCGTGGATCGTGCGAATGGCGTCCAGCTTGTTCGTGGGATTGTAGTCGCGTCCGAGTTTTTTCAGCACCAGCCTCGAGCCGTCGTGCAGGGTCACTTCGTGGACGGAACCCTCTTCGTAGTCGACCGAGATCTCTTCGTACGCCGGCACGAAATCCACCTCGTGCAGCGGCTCGTCGTGCTCCTTCATGTAGCCATAGCTCTTGGTGGAGCCTTCGTGATCGTTGAAGGTGACGCAGGGCGAAATCACGTCGATCACCGACAGGCCTTTGTGCGCGATCGCGGCTTTGAGGATCGCCACCAACTGCTTCTTGTCGCCGGAAAAGGACCGCGCCACGAGCGTCGCCCCCAGTTCGATCCCCAGCAGGCAGCAGTCGAGCGCGGGCAGGTCGTTCACCACGCCGGTCTTGAGTGTCGAGCCGAGGTCCGCGGTGGCCGAGAACTGGCCCTTGGTCAGCCCGTAGACGCCGTTGTCCTCGATGATGTAGATCATCGGCACATTCCGGCGCAACATGTGGTTGAACTGACCCAGGCCGATCGAGGCCGTGTCGCCGTCCCCGGTCACGGTGACGCCGATCAGATGGCGGTTGGCGAGCATCGCGCCCGTTCCCACCGCCGGCGCCCGCCCGTGAACGGCGTTGAAGCCGTGCGCGAGGTTCAGAAAATAGGCGGGCGACTTCGACGAGCAGCCGATGCCCGAGAACTTCGCCACCCGCCACGGGTGAACGCCCATCTCGAAGAACACTTCCACCAGGCGCTCGGAGACGGCGTTATGCCCGCAACCGGCGCACAGCGTCGTCTTGCCGCCCTTATAACTGGCGATCTCCAGCCCGGCGCGGTTGATCTTCTTCGGCGGTGTGACCGTGGTGCTCATAGTTCCTCCTGGCGGATCACTTCTTCGGTCACCGAGCGCGCGTCAACCGGCAGCCCGCCGTAGTGTCGGACGCTCCGCAACCTGGCGATCTGCTCCGGCTCCAGTTCCATCCGCATCAGCGCCAGCATCTGCGCGTCGCGGTTCTGCTCGATCACGTAAATGCGGGCGTGGCGGTCGATGAAGTCCCCCAGCTCTTCGGTAAAAGGAAATGCCCTCAGTCTGAGGTAACTGGTCTCGATCCCGTATTCCTGCCGCAACTGCTCCCGGCTCTCCTCAACGGCGTAGCGCGAGGTGCCGAAGCAGATCACGCCGATGGAAGCGGCGTCGTTGAGGTCAACCTCCGGCCGTGGGACCGCCCGGCGGATCGACTCGAACTTGCGCGCCAGCCGGTCGACGTTGTTGACGTAGTCGTCCGGCCGCTCGCTGTACTGAGCTTTCTCGTTGTGTCCGCTTCCACGGCAGAAGTAAGCCGCGGCCGGATGGTCCGTTCCGGGCAGAGTGCGCCAGCCGACGCCATCCCCGTCTACGTCCTTGTAGCGGGCGAAACCGCCGAGCCGCTCGAGATCTTCTTTGCTCAGAACCTTGCCGCGGCGGATCGGTTCGCTTGGATAGGGGAACGCATCCGACATCCAGTTGTTCATGCCGAGGTCGAGGTCCGTCATGACGAAGACCGGCGTCTGAAACCGTTCGGCTAGGTCGAAGGCCGTGCTCGCCATCGTGAAGCACTCTCTAGGTGAGGAGGGCAGCAACAGCGGATGCTTCGTGTCGCCGTGCGAGAGCACCGCCGTCGAGAGGATGTCCCCCTGCATGGTGCGCGTTGGCAGGCCGGTGGACGGCCCGGCGCGCTGCACATCGAAGATCACTGCCGGGACTTCCGAGTAGTAGCCGAGGCCGGTGAACTCGGCCATGAGCGAGATGCCGGGGCCGGAGGTCGCCGTCATCGCCCGCGCGCCGGCCCAACCCGCGCCGATCGCCATTCCCAGCGCGGCCAGTTCGTCCTCGGCTTGCACCACGGCGAACGTCGCCTTGCCCGTTTCCTTGTCGATGCGCAGCCGCTTCA
>CAYZJD010000357.1:0-4656 GCA_964478455.1 uncultured Solibacteraceae bacterium
CGTCGATGTCGATCTTGACGGCGGTGAAGCCCTGGTCCTTGATCTCCTGCACCTGCCGCTCGGCGCGCGGATCGCCCGGCAGCATCATCTGCGAATCGCGGTAGAGCCGGATGCGGTCCCGCACCTTGCCGCCAAGGAGCTGGTAAACGGGAAGCCCGAGCGCCTTTCCCGCAAGGTCCCAGAGCGCGATCTCGACGCCCGAGAGCGCGGCCACGAACTGGCCGCCCTGCGCCCCGGCGAAGATGCCGGCGGTGCGGATCCGCTCCCACAGCGCCTCCACGTTCAGCGGGTCCTGGCCGATCAGAAATGGACGAAACGATGCCACCAGTGGCTGGCCGCCGGCGGCGGCGTCAGTGGCCTCGCCCTGCCCGACCAGGCCTTGGTCCGTGTAGACGCGCACGTGAAGCTGCGGGCCATGCGCCCTGACCATGGCCGTTCGCACGCCGGTGATCTTCAGCTTCGGCCGGCGGTACGGAGAGGTGGCGGTCTGGACGGCGGCAGCGAGGGCCGGCAGGGACAATGATCCGCCGGCCGCTCGCAGGAAGGATTGGCGAGTGAGCTGGGACATGGGTCGGCCTCTCCAAGTGCAAGGGAGATTATAGTGCGGGCAGCCGATGTGTGGCTGGACCGCTCGCTGACGCTCGCGGCTCAGAAGCCGTGACCGATACTGAGCCGCGACTGTCAAGGAGCCGGTCCGAGGTCGACTCAGGACGTTAGCGGTCTCGCCGGTCCAGCGCGGGAGCTGGGGCGACCTTGGGTTTCAGCGACGCCGCCACCCGCTCGCGGGCGCGGGCAAAGGCTGCGCTGCTGACCACGTAATCCGGTTCTGGCGGCAGACGCTCTTCGACATACGCGCGCATGGCGATGAGCTCATCTGAAGACATGCGGTCCAGCAGGCGCGGCTCGTCGTAGCGAAGCTTGTTGAAGAACTCGAGCACGGCGAGCGGATCGAAGCGGGCCTCGCGGAGGTAGCCGATGGCCAACGAGTCGGCCTTTCTTTCCGCCGCCCTAAAGCGGACCACCCAGCCGGCGGGCACTTCGTTTTCGCCCATCAGCCGAAGGCAGGACGACCTGGAAGACCCGAAGAAGTACACACGCACCATGTCTTTACCTGACGACCCTTGGCCGCTGGACATGCTGTGCGTCCGGTGGCCGGCCGCCACGTGGCCGATCAGGTGCGCGATCACGCCGGCCAGTTCCGCTTCGCTTTCCGTGCGGGCGATCAGGCCGCTGCTGATGAACAGGTAGCCGCCGGGAAAAGCGAGACCGCGAATCTCCGCGCTGTCGATGACGCGGACTGTCGCCGGCGCGCCAAGACCCGCATGCTGCGCCAGCGTTTCACCGAGACCCTGGATATAGGCGCAGATCTCCGGCTCATGAAGCATCTTCTCGTTCTGCTCTGTTTCGAGCGCCAGCGCCGCGCCCATGGCGGCCTCCTTCCCCGCTGGGTTGCTCGACGCGGGCTTTCGCTGTTGCGCCAGCACCGGGAGGAGCGCAAATACAGGGGCCAGGATGCACGGCGCGGCGAGCAGATGGCGGCGAAGCACCGGAGCGCACCTCCAGTTTCAGTGTAGCTCGGGCTGCGTCCCGATCCGGCGAGTTACCATCGTAAGGAATGAGAGAAATCGGCGTATTCGCGGCCGGGGTCTTCTTCCTGTTTGCACAGTGTGGTTGCGGAGAGAAGGCGACCACGCTGGATGAGTACTACACCCGCGTGGTGACGCTCCCGGGTGGACAGAAGATCCGCGCCGAAGTCGTGGTCCACCAGACCGACATGGCGCGCGGGATGATGTTTCGAGATTCGCTCGAGCCTGGCCGCGGGATGCTCTTCATGCACGCGCGGCCCGGCAATCACACCTACTGGATGTACCAGGTGAAGATCCCGCTCGATATCATCTGGATGGACTCCGAGCGCACGATCGTCGAGATCTCACCGGACACGCCGCCCTGCCGGACCAAAGCGAGCGAATGCCCGCACTATGGGGGAACGGCGGTATCGCAGTACGTGCTGGAGCTGGCCGGGGGCTCGGCGGCGAAATACGGGTTGCGGATTGGAGACAGGCTGACGTTCTGAACGCCGGAGCCGGCGAAGAAAGAGGCTGAGATGAACAGGGATCAAATGCGCGCGCTGCTCGAGCAGGTCCGGAGCGGCAAGGTGAGCGTGGAAGCCGCGGTCGAGCGGATGCGGCATCTGCCCTTCGAGGACCTCGGCTTCGCCAAGGTGGATCATCACCGGGCCTTGCGCCATGGCATGCCGGAGGTGATCTTCGGCCAAGGCAAGACGCCGCAGCAGGTGGCGGCCATCGCCGCCCGGCTGATGAAGGCGTCGAAGAACATACTCATTACCCGCGCCGACAATCCGACGGCATCCCTCTTGAAAAAGAAGTTTCCCAAAGCTGAGTACTTCCCTCTCTCGCGCGCCGTCCGCGTCTGGGGCGACCGCACGCTTCGCGGGCGGGGCAAGATCGCGGTGGTCTGCGCGGGAACAAGCGACATTCCCGTCGCCGAGGAGGCCCAGGTGACGGCCGAGGTGATGGGAAACGAGGTGGTCGCCATCCACGACATCGGCGTCGCGGGAATTCACCGCCTGATGAACAACCGCGAGCGCTTGATGGAGGCGCGGGTGGTCATTGTGGTTGCCGGCATGGAGGGCGCGCTGCCGAGCGTTGTCGGCGGGATGGTCTCCTGCCCCGTCATCGCGGTGCCCACGAGCGTCGGTTACGGGGCGAGCTTCAACGGCCTGGCCGCGCTGCTGGCGATGCTCAACAGTTGCGCGAGCAACGTGACCGTCGTGAACATCGACAACGGATTCGGCGCGGGCTATGTGGCGAGCCTGATCAACCGCGCGTGACCGGCCGCCGCGTCCGCTCTCAGGCCATCTTCGCCGTCAGCACTTCTTCCACTACTTCCTGCAAGAACAGGTAGAAGGCAAACAGCGGCTTGGGATCGCCGCGTCCCCAGCGGTTCAGCTTCCATTGCGCTCGCAGATAAGCGACGTCAGGGTGGGGCGTGAGGTCGAGCAGGATCTGGTAGGTGCCGCAGTAGAACTTCTGGGGGAACGAGATCAGGGGCTTGGCGCCCCAGTTCGTCTTGTCGGCCGATCCCCAGATGGACAGGTCGAGGCTTTCCTGTTCGATGATGCGTGTGATCCCTAGGGTGAGCAGCAACGGCTTGCCCCGGGCGGGCCCCAGCTCGATTTCGGCGCTGGTCCCATCCTCTCGGACGAGGGTTTCCTGCACGAGAAAGTTCGGCAGCACGGTTACCTCCAGCGGGCGCCGTTTCACCGGCTCGCGCGAGAGGCTGACCGGGCCAGTCGCTGAAGCCGGATTCCCGCTTCCTTCAGCGTCTCATATTTCTTGCAGAAACAGAAGCGGACCATCCGCGCTCCGTCCCGCGGGTCGGCGAAGAAGCTCGATCCGGGCACCACCGCCACGCCAGCGGTCTCGATCATGTGGCGAACGAAGGTCACATCGTCCGGAAATCCGAACCCGCCGATGTCCGTCATGACGTAGTACGCCCCCCGCGGCCGGTAGCACGCGAACCCGGCCGCCTCGAGCACGGCGAGGATGGACTCGCGGCGCGCGCGATAGTCCGCGGCAAGCTGCCCGTAGTAGGACTCCGGGAGCGAAAGCGCGACGACGCCCGCCTGCTGGAGCGGCGCCGCCGCGCCGACGGTCAGGAAATCGTGAACCTTCCGGATCGTGTCCGTGAGGTTTGGAGCGGCCACCACCCAGCCCACGCGCCAGCCGGTGACCGAGTAGGTCTTGCTCATGCTGTTGACCAGAATCGACCGGCGGCGCATGCCCGGCAGCGTCAAGATGGGGATGTGCTGAGCGCCGTCATAGAGGATGTGTTCGTAGATCTCATCGGTGATCGCCAGCGCGTCGAACTCCTGGCAGAGACCGGCGACAAACTCCAGTTCCTGCCGCGAGAACACCTTGCCGGTCGGGTTGTTCGGCGTATTGAGGACGATCGCCTTCGTCCGGGGACCAAACGCGGCGCGCAACTCATCCGGATCGAAGCTCCAGTCCGGCGGCCGCAGCTTCACGAACCGGGGAACCGCGCCCGACAGCTTGGCGTCCGGTCCGTAGTTTTCATAAAAAGGCTCGAAAATAACGACCTCGTCGCCGGGGTCCGTGACCGCCAGCAGCGAAGCGATCATCGACTCGGTGGCCCCGCAGCAGACAGTGATCTCCCGTTCCGGATCGACGTCCACGCCGTACCAGCGGCGGTACTTGCCGGCAATGGCCTCCCGGAACGGCTTGGCGCCCCAGGTGATCGCGTACTGGTTGAAATCCTCGCTGACCGCCCGGCGCGCTGCCTCCTTCAGCTCTTCCGGCGTCGAGAAGTCGGGCATCCCCTGCGCCAGGTTGACCGCGCCGTGCTGGATCGCCAGGCGAGTCATCTCGCGGATGACCGATTCGGTGAAGTCCGCCGTCCGGCGGCTGCGGAAACGGCCGGCAGTGTGCTTCATTTCTTTTTGGTGCTCCCATAGATGCGGCGGTAGAGCCACCCCTGCCGCACAACCGTCTGGACGTAGTCGCGCGTCTCGGTGAGAGGGATCGTTTCGACGAACTCGGCCGGCTCGGCTGGGCGGACTACGCCGAGCCAGGCGGTGACGCGGCTCTTCCCGCCATTATAAGAGGCGAGCGCCGG
>CAYZJD010000358.1:0-4647 GCA_964478455.1 uncultured Solibacteraceae bacterium
CTCCGGCTCGGTGACGCCGTCGGTGAAGCAGACGAGCAGGTCGCCGCTTGTGAACTCGATGCGGCTCTCGCCATACTCGGCAAACGGGAAGGCTCCGACGACCATGCCGTTCGTTTCAAGGCGCAACGCCTCGCCCTTGCGGATGAGGATGGGCGGAGGATGGCCGGCGTTGGTGTAAGTGAGCATGCCGCTCAAGTCGTCGTAGACGCCGAAGTAGAAGGTCGCGAACTTCTCCGCTGACGTGAAAGCGTAAAGCTGCTGGTTGAGTTGCGAGACGAACTGCGCGGTCGGCAGGGTGTCGTAGTAAGCCTGCTGGACGCCGGCCGCGGTCGCGACAGCTTTTTCCAGGCACGCGCGGATCTGCGTGCGGAGCGAGGACTGTACCGTGGCCATGAGGAGGGCCGCCGAGATTCCCTTGCCGGCGACGTCGCCGATGGCGATGGCCACGCGGGAGTCGGAAAGATGGAGGTAGTCGTAGTAATCGCCGGAGACGGTGCGGGCCGGGTTGCAGGCGGCGACGAGTTCGAGCGAGGGGAGTTCAGGGATGGACTTGGGATAGAGCTGGTTCTGGACCTCGCGGGCGATTTCGAGTTCCGATTGCAGGCGCTCTCTCTCTTTCTCGACGCGCACGAGCCGTTCGAGGTTTTCGGTCATGCGGTTGAAGGAGCGGCTCAACTCGGCGAGCTGATCGCCGCCGCGAAACTCGATGCGGTGCGAGAAATCGCCCTCCATGACCCGCTGCGTGCCTTCGTAGAGACTGTGGACCGCGCCGGTGATGGTTCGGGTGAGCGAGATCCCGATGAAGAGCGAGACGAACTCCACGATGAGGAACAACGATCCGACGATCACGAACACCAGGAAGCCGTAGCCCTGGAGCAGTTCCACGTGCTTGCTGAACAGCGTGCGAAGCACGGCAGACGGGCGGGAGGTGACCACAAGCGGGCCGTTCTCGGACCGGCCGGGCTCGCTCCAGAGCGCCACCGGCACCCAGGAGAACCATGTGACCTCGATGTCGAGACGATTGACAGGCGGCGGGACGCGGCCCGGACGTGCGTTTCCCGAGGAAGCAGCGCGAGGGCGGGCGGGTGCCGGCGGCGCCTGGGACTCCACCGCCTGAGGCGCGAGCACGATGACCTGGCCGAGGTCGGGGACGAGGCCGGCGAGCAATTCGCGGCTCAGCGGCGTCACCAGCACCGCTTCGGCCTTGCCCATCCGCAGGTGGCACCACAGGTACAGCCGCCCTTCCTTGAAGACGGCGCCGCGCTCGATCGTCCAACCTTGCGGCGGCAGGGCGGCGGCGCTCGTCTCCGGATAACGCCATTCCCGCTCGTTCTCGCGAATCAGCAGTTCGAGCGAGGGGAAATTCTGCTCGAGGTAGGGCGCCATCCAGCGGATCCGGTCCGAGCGCTCCTCCGGCGGGGTGGTGATGAGCCCTTGCGCCGGCCCGATGAGCGAGTCGGCGCGGCGATCGAGCTCGGTGCTCACCAGGTACACAGCGATCTGGCCGGTGAGAGCGTAGGCGGCCATGCCGACCATCACGACGAGGAGCATAATGGGAACGACCGCGATGAACAGGTAGACGACGATCAGCCGGTTGCGCAGCCGCCAGATCGACCGCTTGATTGCAATGCGGGCCAGCCGCAGCGCCACAGCCGCGCCAGCGAAGGTGAGCGCCAACTGGATGAGCGCCCGCAAGGGACTTGCGGGAGCGAGCCAGCGCAGCAGGAAGTAGGCGATGAGCAGGAGAAGGAACAGCTTCTCGAGCCAGCCCAGCCGGTCATAGATCGCCTTCCAGCGCGCGGCCACGGCGGTATTGTACCAAGCCAAAACCGGGGACAGCCCGCATGTTTCCGCGCGGTCAGGGCTCTCCGGCTGAGGTGAACATTTGTAGCTGGAGATGCGCGTCGTCGGGCGCGCTCTTCGGATGTCGCCCGCCAGGCTTTGGGGACAGACCCCTGCCGAGCCGGGCTTCCATGGTCCTTTCGAATTCTCCGCTGCCGCACGGACGGCCGGTGTAGGTACATTTGACCAGCTTCAGCACTTCCCGCTCGCCGGGATCGAACTCGAGGAGCTCGACCCATTCCCGCGAGGTGAAGCGGCTCCTCCACAGTTGCATGTCAAGGAGATCCTCGGGGTCGCTGCCCGACAGGTGGGCGCGGGCGCTTGACCACCGCCAGTCCCCCGCACGAGCCGCGAGCCGGCTCGCACCGGATTACGCTCGATGTAACGCAAAGCCGTCCAGAGGTGGTTGTCGTCCATAACGCAGGAGAAGAAGCGGTTCTGCCAGAAGTGCCCGGTCCGGCCCAGCAGAGTGTTCGCGTACTGGGCGTAGCGGCCATTCGCGCGGCTCAGGGTCCTCCACAGGGAATCCTCCTTCTCGGGAACCGCGATGAGGTGAACGTGGTTCGGCATGAGGCAGTAGCCAAGAAGCCTCGTGCCGTAGTGCTTGCAGTCCTCGCGAAAGAGCTCGAGGTAGACCCCCTTGTCTTCGTCTCTGTTAAACACTCGCCGCCGGTCGCTTCCCCTTTGCGTGACGTGGTGGGCCACTTCGGGCACCACGGCCCGTGCCATGCGCGCCATCAATAAGGAAGTGCGCCAGGGGCGGGATTTCTCGCAGGAAACATGCGGGCTGTCCCCGGTTTTAGACGCGGGATTTGGCGATGGCGGGGGTTTCCAGCTCCCGCGCGGGCAGCGGCTTTTCCGGCTTGAGGTAGTACTTAGTTAGTCCATCCTGAAGGATGCGCAGCGCGGCGTCCGGATCGTCGGCGTATTCGAACAGGCTCAGGTCTTCGGGCGAGATCATGCCGTGGCGCACCAGCGCGTCGAAGTTCAGGATTTCGTTCCAGTAACTCGATCCGTACAGAATGATGATGATCTTCTTAGCCAGCTTTTCGGTTTGGGCGAGTGTAAGTAACTCCATCAACTCGTCGAGCGTGCCAAAGCCGCCGGGGAAGACAACCAGCGCCTTGGCAAGGTAGGCGAACCAGAACTTGCGCATGAAGAAGTAATGGAACTCGAAGGAGAGCTCAGGCGTGACGTAGGGATTCGGCCACTGTTCGAAGGGCAGGCCGATGTTTAGGCCGATGGTCTCGCCGCCGGCGTCCTGCGCGCCGCGGTTGGCCGCCTCCATGATACCGGGCCCGCCGCCGGTGCAGACGACGAACCGGCGCGAAACATTTTCGAGCCCGTCGGACCATTCGGTGACGAGGCGGGCCAGCTCGCGCGCCTCGCGATAGTAGCGGCCCATCGGTCCGTCCTCGTTCACGCGCGCCGAGCCGAAGAAGACGATCGTGTCACGAACTTTGTGCTTGCGGAAGTGCGAGAGCGGCTCGAGATACTCGGAGAGCATGCGCAGGGCGCGAGCGTCGGCCGAGTCGAGAAACGGCTCATTCTTGTACGCCAGGGGACGACGAGGCCCCGTTCGTTTTGGTTCGGTCATGAAATCACCCCTGCTTGCGCGCAGCGTTTTCGAGCTGCTCCACCCGCTTCTTCAATTCTCTCACGGCCTTGAGAAGCTCCGGCAGCCTGGGAAAGGCGGTGACAGCGCGGCGCCACTCGGCGGCGTCGAATGCGGGAGAGCCGGAGATGACCGCGCCGGCAGGGACGTCCCCGCCGATGCCGCTCTGCGCGTAGACGACGGCGTTGTCGTGCACGGTGAGGTGGCCGGAAACGCCGACCTGGCCGGCGAGCAGCACGTTGCGCTCGAGGATCGAACTGCCCGCGAGGCCGGCCTGCGCGCAGATGATGTTGTCCTCGCCGATGACGCAGGCATGGCCTACCTGGACCAGGCTGTCGATCTTCGCGCCGCGCTTCACGCGGGTTTCGCCGACGGTGGCCCGGTCCACGGAAGTGAGCGTCTGGATCTCGACGTCGTCTTCGATCACCGTGACGCCGGCCTGCGCGATCTTCTCATGGGTTCCGTCGGCGCGCCTGGCGAAGCCGAAGCCGTCGCCGCCGACCACGACTCCGTTCTGGAGGATGACGCCGTGGCCGATGCGGCAGAACTCGCGGACGACGGCGTGCGAATGCGCGGTGAAGTCGTCGCCGATCACGGCGCCCTCGTAAATGACCACGTGCGGGTAGAGCATGCAGTTCCGACCGATCCGGACGTTGTCGCCGACGACGGCGTAGGCGCCGATGGAGGCGTTCTCGCCGATTTCGGCCGCCGGCGCTATGACGGCCGACGGGTGGATCCCTGGCCGAGGCCGCGGGGGCTGGTAGAACATCGCCAGCGCACGGGCGAAGTCCAGGTACGGGTTCTCGGAGACGAGGCTGGCGATGGGGAGATCCTTCAGCGGCTCCGTCACCAGGATGGCCGCGGCACGCGTGTGCTTCACCTTCGGCGCGTATTTCGGGTTTGCCAGAAAGGTGATTTCGGCCGGGCCGGCGCGCTCGATGCCGGCCACGCCGGTGATCTCGATCTCCGGATCGCCCACGAGCCGGCAGCCGAGCCGCGCGGCGATCTCACTGAGCTTGATCTTCACTGCTACAGGGTACACTCAGAGTATGCGGAGCGCCAAGACGCTGCTCGTGCTGTGCGCCATATGCGCCGCGGCCGTGTTGGCGCAGCAGCCTCCCGGAGGGGAGATGCAGAGGGCGCTCGAGGAGTTCCGGCAGCAGACGCGCAACCTCGGGCTGCGCCCGGAC
>CAYZJD010000359.1:0-4645 GCA_964478455.1 uncultured Solibacteraceae bacterium
CAGCCGCCGCACCGACAGCAGCGGGCCGTCCACCGCCAGCGGCGGGATGATGGCGTTCACCCGCGAGCCGTCGCTCAGCCTCGCGTCCACCATCGGCGTCGATTCGTCGATCCGCCGGCCGACCTGCGAAACGATCTTGTCGATGATGTGCATCAGGTGGGCCGTGTCCCGGAACGTGACGTTCGTCAGCTCCAGCACCCCTTTGCGCTCGATGTACACCGCCCGGTGAGTGTTGACGAGAATGTCGGAAATCGTCGGGTCCTCCAGCAGCGGCTCGAGTGGCCCCAGCCCGAACACTTCGTCGAGCACCTCGTCGCAGATCTGCTGCCTCTCGAGCCCGCTCAGCAGAGTCGGCTCCCCCTCCATCAGCGAGATCAGCGCCTGGCGCACCTCCGCTCGCACCCGCTGGTTCTCGATCATCGCCAGCGCCTCGAGGTTGATCTTCTCGAGCAGCTTGCGGTGAAGGGTAAACTTGAACTCCTGGTACTCGGGCTTCAGCACAGCGCGCGGGCGCCCGGCGTTCTTGAGCAGTCTCTGCTCCCAAGTGAGTTCCGTGGATCCTTTGTTCTCCGTCGCCGCCAACACCGCCTGGTCCTCTCAGCCGCTCTCAGGTCCCGGAATAAGCCGGGCTCGCGTCCCAGACGCAGGTCGCCCGCCGGCGTTCCGCCGCGGGAAGCCCCGCCAGCCGGCCAGCGAAGTCCTCCAGCGCCCGGCCCAGCCCGCTTTCCCCGGCTAGCGGCTCCCCCGCCGTCACAGCCCTGTTTACCGCCGCCGGCTCGTCCGCAAACCGTGCTTCCACGGCGCAGTCGAAGATCTTCTTGAGCTCCGAGCCGCTCATCCCTTCCCGCACGCCGGTCCGGTTCAGCAGCACCTGGACCCGCTCCTTGCCCAGGCCGAGCTGGTTCAGCAGGGCCACCGCCTTGCGCGCCAGGTACAGGCTCGGAAGCTCGCTGGTGGAAACCACGAACGCTCGGTCGGCTTCCCAAAACGACTGAAGGCTCATGCGGTGGAACACCGATGGCAGGTCCAGTACCACCCACTCGTAGTCGCGCCTGGCCGTCTCGATCAGGCGCTGTAAAAGCCCTGGCTTGACGGTTCCTTCATACGGGGCCGCCGGGGCCGGCAGCACCTCTAGCCCGCGCCGCTGAGCCGCCAAGAGGCTCAGCGGGACTCGTTGTTCGGAATCGGCCTGCTCGAACGCGTCCAGAACCGAGTGCGGGTGGCGGACACCCAGATAGAATCCGGCGGTTCCGCCGCTCAGGTCGAGGTCGGCCAGGAGAACCTTCTGCCCGGTGCACCGCCGAAGCGCACACGCAATCTGGCAGGCAAGCATCGAGGCGCCCGAGCCCGGCTTGGCGCTTGCCAGCGCCACTACCTTTCCCGGCGCTGCGCCGCGGCGTCGAACGGAGCATGCAGGAACTCGCTCGCTCCTGCCCGCAACGCCTCGAGCACGATCTGCGGGTCATTGGCCAGAGCGAGCCCGATCACAGGAATCGGAGGCCGCAAGCCGGCCAGCCATCGGGTCAGTTGACTCGCCGCTTCGCTGTCGCTGGAGAAATCCACCAGCACAACGTCGAACGCCTCCTGCCGCAGGCGTCGCTCGATCTCACGTCCGGCCGGGTACTGCACAAGCTCGGCCACGATCCGGAACACAGGGCTGCGGGCGGCGGCATCCGTGAATTGGCGGGACAACTCGGCGTTCGGCGCCACTAGCATCACCCCGAGTTCCGCGCCTTTGTCCCTGGCCGCCCCGCTCATTTCGCTCTATCTGCTCCTTTTTTCTTGGCCCTGCGCAGGCTTCGCCGCGCCCGGCGCGGCCGGCCTCAGGAACTCCAGTGGCATTTCAGGACCCTTGCCGGCTGCCGCCGTCGCGGGAATCGGCTCGGCGAGTTCCGGGGTCACGATCACGATCAGTTCCGTTTTGGTTTTGTTCTGCTGCCGGCTCCTGAACAGCGCCCCCAGCACCGGGATGTTGGCGAGCCCCGGCACCCTCGACAGGTTTTCGGTCGCGCGGTCGTCGATCAACCCCGCGATCACGAAGCTTTGTCCCTCGGCCAGCTCCACGTCCGTTTCCATCCGCCGCGTCGCCAGGCCCGGGATGTTGAAACCGGCCAGCACCACGCCGCTGGCCGGATCGAGCGTCGACACCTCCGGCCTGACGTGCATCTTGATCGTCTTGTGGCCGGTGATCTGGGGCAGGAACAACAGCCGGATTCCGAATTCGCGGAACTGCACCGTCACTGCGCCGACATTGGCGCCGCCCTGTACGATCGGCACCGGGATCTCGCCGCCCACCAGAAAGCTGGCTTCCTTGCCGTCGCTGGTCACCAGGTTCGGCTCGGCCAGCATTTGCAGCGCGCCCCGGTCCTGGAGCGCGCGGATCACCGCGCCGAGATTCAGGTCTGGCCGGAAGGCGAACACGTTCAGGGCGTCGCTCAGCGAGAAGTTGCTGAAGTAATTGTGATTGCTGCCGGGAACGATGCCGCTGACGCCCTTCAGATTGTCGTAGGGCGTGTTGAACTGCTCCGGCCGCGGCGCCGGAAACTGGCCGGTGGTCAGCCGGCCCGGCGTGTTCAGCGCGCCGGTGGAAAGCAGGTTGACCCCGAAGGAGGCCGACATGCTGCGCTCCAGTTCGGCGAACCTCACCCGCAGGAGGATCTGCCGGCTGGCGCCGGTCCCGGCGATTTCCAGGTTGTTCACGACGCTCTTGGCCAGCGGCGCCACCAGCGCCGCCGCCCGCTCTGCCACCGCTTGGGTGCTCGCCCGCCCGGTGAGCGAAAGCGAATCGCGCGCCGCCTGCACCTCGATTTGCTCGTTCGGGAACGTCTCGCGCAGCAGTTTCCGCACCGGCTCGAGGTTGTGCGCCACGGTGACCGCGTAGGAACGCCGCTCGCCGGAGTCGATCCACAAGATCACCGTCGAGAACCCGGAGGACTTCGCCTGGAGGAGTACCTCGCGCCGGCTGACCGCGGTCGCGTCCACAACCTCCGGCGCGCTGGTGGCGATGCGAGTAACGTCAGCCGGCACATCGAGGACCAGGCTTGCCCCGACCGCCATCTCGACCCTCTCCGGCTCCGGCGCCATCGCCGCGAGCAACCATGCGCCTCCGCAGATCCCCGCCAGCAGCCTCGCCCGCAGGCGGAATCCACCTCGTCTAGTCATTGGCCTCGCCCTCGCCGATCCGTTCCAACGTTTTCTTGGTGCCACGGATCACGACGACCTCATCCGGCCGCGGAGGCGGCGCAATCACCGCAACCTGCGCCGTCGGTGGGGGCGGCGGCTTGGGCGCTGCCGGCCGCGCCGGCCGCTCCGACCGCTTGGACACGCCGTACAGCTCGGAAACCTGGCGTCCCGGGGGCTTGCCCAGCCCCTGGTCAGCGGCGTTGCGCAGCACCAACTGGATCTTGCCCTCGCTCGCCGCCAGCGTCAGCACCTCCGCTTGCTCCGGCGTCACCAGCAGCGTGACTACCGGCACGTTGATCGCCTGCCCGCGCGCGTCCGGCTGGATGTGCTGCCCGGCGGAGAGAACGACGATGTTTTGCAGAATCGTTGACGTCCGCGCGCCCGCCTCCCCCGGAGGTTTCACCGTCGCCAGAACGTCAACGCGCATACCGGGCAGGACGAACCCGGCCACGCCGACGACTTCATTCACCTTCACCGACACCGCTCGCATGCCGGCCGGGATCACTGGCGACAATCCGAGCCCGCTGCCGCGCTCGGCCAGGCGCCCTTCGAGCACCGGCTCCTCGGCCAGGATCATGCTGACCACCGGCCGGCCGATCACCTCCTCCGGCTTGCGGAAGCCGCCTTTCGGAAACTGGTCCCGGGGCACCTTGGCCATGCTCACGTTCGACGGTTGGATCGTCACGCCGACGGGCAGCATCGTCGCCGCGACCACGATGTCCGCCGTTTCCTGCTTCGGCTTCGGCGGAGCCTTTCTCAGCCGCCCGGTGATCTGATAGAAGACCGCCGAAACCAGCATCGCGAACAGCAGACTTACTCCGAGGACGGTCAAGAATCTGCGGTCCATCGCACGCTCCCGTGGGACCGGACCTTGCCGGCGGATTCTCGCTCGCCCTCGGCGTCCTCGGCCGGCTTCGGCAACAAGCCACCCGAAAGGAATCCGACCCGGAAGGCGAATTCGATCATGCCGTCGCCTGCCGGTACGCGCCATTGGGTCGCTTCCGCACGGTCGACCCTTCGGGCGTTGCGAAGCGAAGGCGCGAGCTTCCTGCTCACCGGTGGGGTCCTCCCGCCTCTCCTATCGGTGGAGTCGCGCGCTTCCATTAGCTTGAAGATGGTCCGCCTTCTCGAACAACACCGCCCGCCCGTCACGCGTCACGATCCGCCAGTCCGGAGCGCGCTCGAGCAGCGATGCCAGGGGCCAGTCGGCGGGCAGGAGCGCCAGTCGGAAACCGTGCTGGCTCAACAGCTTCTCCCACCCCTGGCCGCCCCGCATGAGTTCCAGATAGGCCTCTCCAATTCCCTGGCCGTAGAAATCGCTCCGGCCGTCGATAAACACTCTTTGGCGTGGCCAGCCCCGATAGATGAGGTAATCGCCCCATTCGTCCGAGGTAAATACCCGGGCGCCGCTGGCCAGCTCCGGCCGCCCGGCCAGCGCCACCGGGAACTTCGCGACTGGAAA
>CAYZJD010000360.1:0-4631 GCA_964478455.1 uncultured Solibacteraceae bacterium
CCCGGCAGCAGGTCCGCGTTCAGGATGACTCCGGTAAACGGATCCACCGGGCCGGTACAGCCGATGCCGATGCCCTCGATGGCAACACCCGCCGCCTTCGCGCACTCCCGCAGCATGTGCGTCATCCGAGCGAGCGCGTCCTCAAATCCGCGCCGCGCCATCGTCGGGCTTTCACGCCTCGCCGCCACACGCCCCGCCTCGTCCACCACCCCCACGGCGATCTTCGTGCCGCCAATGTCAATTGCCCCGATCATCATCATGTCGTCCGTCCGGCCGAGACCCCATTCTACAGCCCGTGGGATAAGACTCCCGTCTTGTCCACGCTTTAGTACAGTAGCAATCCGGAGGTTCGCCCCATGCTCCGCTCACTTCTCTTCCTCTTGCTGACCGCCGCCTTCATGACCGGCGCCGAGCGGAACCTCGGCGCGCTGGTCCTCGTCAATTCCCAGGCCCCGGATTACGAGGATTTCGCGCGGGTCGTCGAACCGTACCTCGCCCACTTCGGAGTCCCCTACGAGCCACGCGACATCTCGGCGAAACCGCTGGGCGACAGCGCCCGCGGCTACTCGCTGGTGATCGTGGGACACCACGAGCTCGACGCGCCTCGCCGTTTCTTCACTGCCGGCGAAGAGCGGCGCTTGCTCGAAGCGGTGCGGGATGGCACGGGCCTCGTCAGCTTCGACGGGCTACTCACGGCCTGGAGCGGCAAGCAGCCCCGCCCTCTGTATTCCTACCCCCGGGAGATCTTCGGCCTCGAGCCGGCGAGCCCGTCGACGGCAAGCGAGATCCGCATCACCGCTGAGCACTTCATCACGGCGCAGTCGCCTATCCCGCGAACGGTGGCTCTCAAGCGCACCATCGCCATGGCGGGCGTCTCCGTAGGCGCTGCCGCAACCGTGCTGGCCCGCGCCGGCGAGCAGCCTCTGCTCGTCGCCGCCACCCACGGAAAAGGACGCGCCGCGCTCTTCTCCTCCTACGAGTGGACGAGGCCGGACGTGAAGGGCAGGCTCTATGGCCTGGACGACCTCGTCTGGCGCAGCCTCGTGTGGGCGGCCAACAAGCCGTTCCTGCTCCGCGGCATGCCGCGCTACCTCGCCGTCCGCATCGACGATGTCTCCGGTTTCGGCATCGGATTGAACCGCCACTTGGGTTACCTCGCGGCGCTCAACCGCCGCGGGCTGAAGCCCTGGCTCGGTTTGTTCATCGGCGATCTCGAGGAAGATCCCCACGCGCTCGCCGAACTGACCCGCCTCACGCGGGAAGGGCTCGCCACCGCTAGCGTCCATGCGCGCCGCTGGCGCAGCTTCTTCTATCTCGACGAACCGCTTCTCACCGACGAGCACGGCCGCAACATCGCCGGCCGGCCCTGGCCCGCGGACAAGATGGCCGCGAACTTCGCCGAAGGAGAACAGTTTCTTGCCAGGCACGGGATTCCGAAGTCGAAGCTCGTCATCCCGCACTTCTACCAGTTCGCCTTGAACAACTTCGACGGGATCGCTGCCGGGGGCGCCGAGTTCGTGGCCACCGTCCTCCGGCCCGGTTATGGATACGGCACGCCCATGCTCGCCGCCTGGCCATACCTTGCGACTGAGCCGCCCCGTCCGAGCAACGCGCGCGATCCCGTCTACATCGCCGACTGGCTCGACGTTCCCGGACGCCCCGACCTCCGCCGGCGCTTCTTCAACTTCGTCGTCGAGATCCGTGATGTCGCCGGCTACGAGTGGGCCCCCAGCAGCGTGCCCGTTGAGGAGGCGATCCGCCGCGGCGTCGAGCAGTGCCGCCGCTCCTTCGACAGCCTCGTCCCGGCGGTCCTTTTCACCCACGAGTCGGACCACATCCAACACATCCCGCCCGAGGACTGGGAGCGCATCGTCAACGGGGTCATGGATCGGCTGGCGCCCTACCAACCGGTCCCGGTCACCTTAGAGTATCTGGCGCAGTATCTCCGCGCGCTCAGGACCTCACGTCTCGTCAAGGCGAGATACATTCCAGAACAAAAGGCGCTGGAGTTGCGACTGGAAGGCGCAGCGGACCTCGCCACGAAGTTCTACATCTATGACGAAACCCCGGAAGGACCCGCGCCAGAGGAATTGGAAGCGCCTCCCTTCACCGGCACAAAGACGCTGCGCCTCCGCATAAGGTAACTGCGTCCTTCCACTACTCGCCGACCTCCGGGGGCTTCTCGCCGAATTCCAGAGCCAGGATATCGACCACCACCTGGCGCAACACGGGGATGTCATCAACGGTAGCCGCCCAAAGCAGGTCCCAGTCAAGCCCGAAGTAGACATGCACGATGCGATTTCGGAGCGCGATGATCTGTGCCCAGGGGACCTGGGAGTAGCGTAGCCGCAAATCCTCGGGTAGTCGGTTGGCAGCCTCGCCGATCACAGTAAGATGGTGCAACAGGGCCGCCTGCAACACGGGGTTCCGCCGCAGATCCTCCCGGGAGATGCCCTGCATCATTGACATGATGCGGGCGGTGCAAACGAATATGTCGTTGAGGAAAGCCGGCTCACGCCGCATACAGGATCTTGGCGTCGCGCAGGACGTGGGGGCGTATCCACGGCTTCAGGCCAGGCTTCGTGACGAGGTCCACTTTCCGCCCGAACAACGCCGCGAGTTCCTGCTCCATGGCGGCGAACTTGAATAACCCGATCCGCGCATCCGGCTCGAACTCCACCAGCAGGTCGATGTCGCTGTCAGGGCGGATATCGCCGCGCGCGGCCGAGCCGAAGACCGCCAGTTCGCGCACGTGGTATCGCCGGCAGATTTCTGCGATCCGCTCTGTCAAGGGAGCGATGGCCGATTCGAGGGTCACCCGGCGCCGCCTTTCTCCTCATTAAAGGCACGGAACGTCACCGGTGCGCGGATCGAATCGCTTCCTAACCCGGACGTCATCATAGGGTATTGTAGGCGAACAGGATCGCCGCGGTTCCCGCTCAGAACATGTACAGCGGCGTCCCCGCGCTCGCGCCCGCCCCGACCAGCGCCTCTTCCTTCAGCGCCCGCACGAACAGCCCGTTGTCGCCGAGGTAAACCTCCAGCTCCGCCGGCTTCGGCAGTGAGCCCTGGATCACCGCCTCTGCCAGCGGGTCCTCGATGTACTTCTGCAATGCCCGCCGCAGCGGCCGCGCCCCGTAGCTCCGGTCCGCGCATGTCTTCTCCAGAATGTACTTCGCCGCCTCCGGCGCAAGCTGGATCTTGATCTGCTTGGCCACCAGGCTTTGGTTGATCTGGCCCACCATCAACTCCACGATCTTCAGCAGATCCTCGTCGGTCAGCGACGTGAACAGGATCACTTCGTCCAGCCGGTTCAGAAACTCCGGGTTGAACGCCCGCTTCACCTCGCCCATCACCATGTCCTCGAGCTTCGCCGGGATCCCCCCGTCGCCCGCTGGCGCCGAAAAACCAAGCTGGCCCCGCTTGTCCAGGTGCCGCGCCCCCAGGTTCGACGTCATGATGACGATCGTGTTCTTGAAGTCCACCGTGTTGCCCAACCCGTCGGTGAGTTGCCCGTCCTCAAACACCTGAAGCAAAATGTTGTAGACGTCCGGGTGCGCTTTCTCGATCTCGTCCAGCAGGATCACCGAGTACGGCGCCCGCTTCACCCGCTCGGTGAGTTGCCCGCCCTCTTCGTAACCCACATAGCCCGGCGGTGAGCCGATCAGCTTCGACACCGAGTGCTTCTCCATGAACTCCGACATGTCGAACCGGATCAGCGCCTTCTCGCTCCCGAACAGGAACTCCGCCAATGCCCGCGCCACCTCCGTCTTGCCCACGCCCGTCGGCCCCAGGAACAGGAACGAGCCCGCCGGCCGCTTCGGCGACTTCAGCCCCGCCCGCGACCGCCGGATCGCCCGCGCCAGCGCCCCGATCGCCTTGTCCTGGCTGATCACCCGCTTGTGCAGTTCTTCCTCGATCCGCAGCAGCTTCGCCACTTCCTCCTCGCGGATCGCCGTCATCGGCACGCCCGTCCACCGCGCCACCACGTCTTCGATGTCGTCCTTCGACACCACCCCCGTCGACGTGTCGTCCAGGTTGTACTTCTCCCGTAACTGCCGCAGGTTGTCCCGCTCGCGCCGCTCCTCGTCCGAATAGAACCGCGCCTTCTCGAACTCGTGGTTCGCGATCGCGTTCTCCATCCGGTGCACGATGAACTTGATCCGCTTCTGGATCTCCGACACCTCCGGCGGCAGGGTCGTCTGCCGCAGCTTCACCCGCGCCCCCGCCTCGTCGATCAGGTCGATCGCCTTGTCCGGCAGGAACCGGTCCGGAATGAACCGCGACGACGTGTACACCGCCGTTTCCACCGCTTCGTCCGTGTAAGCCACCGCGTGAAACTTTTCGTAGCGCTCCTTGATCCCGAACAGGATCTTGATCGCGTCCACTTCCGTCGGCGGCGGCACCTTCACCGCCTGGAACCGCCGCTCCAGCGACCGGTCCTTCTCGATCGACTTCCGGTACTCGGCCGGCGTCGTCGCCCCGATGCACTGGATCTCGCCCCGCGACAGCGCCGGCTTCAGAATGTTCGCCGCGTCCAGCGACCCTTCGGCCGATCCCGCCCCCACCAGCGTGTGCAGTTCGTCGATGAAGATGATGGCGTTCTGGTTCTCCATCAGCTCCTTCATGAT
>CAYZJD010000361.1:0-3396 GCA_964478455.1 uncultured Solibacteraceae bacterium
AGGACGGGCGCAGGTTCGTGCGCCGCACGCGGGAGAAGTACCAGGTGGTGCAGGCAACGCTGGTGGACACGTGGGCTTCGACGGCCGCCGGAGCCTTCGCTCTGTCGGAAAACAGCCTGTACACCTCCGAGGCATTCCAAGACTACCTGCGATGCCTCACCGCCGACGGCCTGCTCTCCTTCACGCGGTGGGGCGTGGAGCCGCCGCGCGAATCCCTGCGGCTGATCTCGCTGGCGATCGAGGCGCTGAAGCGCGCCGGCCAGGCGGATCCGTGGAGGAACATTATCGTTGTGCGGGAGAACGCCGAGAAAGTCTCTGATTGGGGCGCAACGGACACGGTCCTTGCCGCTCGCCGTCCGTTTACGCCGGAGGAGATCGAGAGCGTGCGAGGGGCGGCCGCGGAGACGCGCATCGAGATCGTCTACCTGCCCGGCGAACGGAGAGGCAATCCTTTTGACGGGCTTCTGCTCAGCCGCAACCCGGCGAAGTTCCAGGCGGATTATCCCTACAACATTTCGCCAGTCAGCGACGACCGGCCCTTCTTCTTCTACACGGTGCAGCCGCGCGACATTCGGAACTTCCTGGCCGGGATTTCCAGCCGAAGCGCGGACTACAACATCAACCGCGCCGTTCCACTGTTGTTCCGGCTGGTCCTGGTGAGCGTGGCGGCGACGCTCGTCATTCTGGCGCTGCCCCCTTTCCTTCTTGGCAGCCGCCTTCCGCGCGAGAACGGCGTCGCTGGCTTTCACCTGTACTTCGTCGCCATCGGCGCCGGTTACATTCTGATCCAAGTGGCGCTGATCCAGAAGCTGGTCTTGTTTCTCGGGCATCCGACGTATGCGCTGACCGTGGTGATCTTCACGATGCTGATCGCCAGCGGCTTGGGAAGCTGGTTCAGCCGCCGTGTCACGCAAAGGTTGCCGCGGCGGCTCACGCGGGTGCTGGCGCTGGTTGCCGTACTCGTCGCCTTGCTGGCGCTCGTTGTCCCGCACCTCAGCGCGGCGGGGGTGGGCTGGCCTTTCTGGCTGAAGCTGGCCGTGACTGTGGTTGTAGTCGGTGCCCCGGCGTTCCTGATGGGCATGCCGTTCCCGACCGGCCTCTCCTTGCTCGAACTGCGGCACAAGCAGTCGGTGCGACTGGCCTGGTCGCTGAACGCGGCCGCCAGCGTCCTCGGCTCGGTGAACGCCATCGTGCTGGCGATCTATCTCGGCCTGCGGATGACACTGCTGATCGGCGGCGGGCTGTATCTCGCCGCAGCGGTGATTGTCCTTCTGGCGCTGCGGGGCGGGGAAGGGGAAGCGCTCCCCGCGCCATTGGCGGAAGCCGCGCTGAGGTAGCTTTATTCCCGCACGGTCGGGTAGCGGATTCCCAGTTGTTCCATGTAGGTCTCGTACTTCGACGGGTCGTAGCGGAGCCTACGCAACTCGGGCGCGAACCGCTCCATCTTGTCGCGGTTCAGCTCGATTGGCGGTTGGGCGCCATCGGGGACGAGCGGCTTCCACTTCGTTTCCTTGGTCTGCTCCTCGAAATGCGCGCGTGCGGCCTTCAGCAGATCGGAATTGAGGAGCAGATCAAGGGCAGTCATGGCGTGCGCCTTGGCGCCGGCGGTCGAGCCTTTGTGGGCGATCGGCGTGGCCATGGCGATGCTGCTCGACCAGTGGTGGCCGATCATTCCAGGGATGTTCGCCGGGTAGCGCAGAACCACCGTGGGCAAGTTCCAGCTCACCTCGGCAATGTCATCGGAGCCCGCTCGCCACGCCTCCTCCATCCGGGTCTTCAATTCCGGTAGCTTCCTGCTCAGTCCCTCCACCTTCACCTTTATCTCGGCCTGGGCCGCCCGGGCGAGTTTCTCGTCCTCCGCGGACCACTCGGGCAATCCGACGCGCTGGATGTTGGCGTGGAGCGCCTCGGCCACCGGCTTGTTGAAGTGGCCGGGCCACGTGGCTGCAAGAACGCGCTCCGTCATGGCCGTGTCGGTCATCTGGGCGGCAGCGCCGGCGATGCGCGTGCCGATTTCGTGCAGCTCGCGGATGCGATCATAGTCCCACTCGCGGAAGAAGTACCAGACGGTGGCGACCGGCGGGACCACGTTGGGCTGGTCGCCGCCCCGGACAATGACGTAGTGTGAGCGGTGCTCGGGACGCAGGTGCTCGCGCCGGTAGTTCCAGCCGGCGTTCATCAGCTCGACGGCGTCGAGCGCGCTCCGTCCCATCCAGGGCGAGCCGGCGCTGTGGGCGCTGCGTCCCTGGAAGGTGTAGTGGGTGGAAACCAGGCCCGTGCCCCAAGGCCCGTGATGCGTGCCGAAGTCATGGGAGACGTGCGTGCTGAGCATCACGTCCACGTCACGGAACAGCCCGGCCAGCACCATGTAGGTGCGGCTGCCGAGCAGTTCTTCGGCAACCCCGGGATACACGCGGATCGTTCCGCTGATCTTGTGCTTCTCCATGAGCTGCTTCACAACGAGTGCGGCGGTCACGTTGACGGCCTGGCCTGCGTTGTGGCCTTCGCCGTGTCCAGGCCCGCCGGGGATGAGCGGCGCGTGATACGCGACGCCGGGCTTCTGAGAAGTTTCCGGCAGGCCGTCGATGTCGGCCATGAACCCGATAACCGGCCGCCCTGCGCCCCAGGAGGCCACAAAGGCGGTCGGCATGCCGGCGACGCCGCGGCGCACCTCGAAGCCCTCCTTCTCAAGGATCGAGGTCACGTAGGCCGACGTTTCGAACTCCTGGTAGCCAAGTTCGGAGAAGCTGAAGATGGAGTCCACCATCTGCTGGGTGAACCGCGTGCGTGCCTCCACCATTTGAATAGCGGCCTGCTTCAGTTCCTCGAGCCCTGGCCGTTGGGCCGCCGCGATTGCCATGGGAAGCAGGAAGGCGCAAAAGCCGAGTGTACGTCTCATGGGAACTCCTTTCGATCTATTCGCGGCAGATGCCGCGCTTGCTCGACCGGATGAAGCGCACTAGGTGGAGCGTGTGCTCCGTCGGGATCTCGGTCTCAATGCGATGGAGCGATTCTTCCAGCTTCAGGCCCGAACGATAGAGGAGCGCGTAGGCCTTCTTCAGCGCGCCGATGTCGTCGTTGCTGAAGCCCGCGCGCCGGAGGCCGACAAGGTTCAGACCCTTCGGCGCCACATTGAAATCGGTGTAAAGGAAAAACGGCGGCACATCGCTGTTGACGCGCGTGTTGCCGCCGATCATGGCGAGGCGCCCGATCTTGGAGAACTGGTGGATCACCACGCCGCCGGAGATGAAGGCCTGGTCTTCGATTTCGACGTGCCCAGCCACCAGCGCACAACTACAAATCACCGTGTTGTTGCCGACCTTGCAGTTGTGGGCGATGTGCCCGGAGGTCATGATGTAGTTGCCGTCGCCGATCTCGGTGACGGATTCAGGCTGG
>CAYZJD010000361.1:3406-4610 GCA_964478455.1 uncultured Solibacteraceae bacterium
TCCGCGTGAGATGGTGTAGTGCTCGCGGATTCTGTTGCCGCTGCCGATGCGCAGGTAGCTGCGCTCGCCGCTGAAGGCCTTGTCGAGCGGGTCCGTGCCGAGCACGGTGCCGGCGGAGATCTCGTTGCGGTCCCCCAGCGTCGTCCACCGCTTGACGTAAACGTACGGCTCCAAGTGGCAGTGTGAGCCGATGACGATGTCCGATTCGATCACGCAGTATTCCCCCACGACCGTTTGCGGGCCGATGACTGCTTCCGGATGCACACGCGCCGTCGGCGCAATGACGGCCGAGGGGTCGATGGGCATAACTCTGTATGATACAGAGTGGCTGGTGGCGGGAGGTGGTCATGCGAGTTCGTGAGCTGGCCGAGTGGTTGGGCGCGCCGTACGAGGGAGACGGCGAAAAGGATCTGACCGGGGCGGCGTCGCTGGAACTTGCGGGCGCGGCGGACCTCTCGTTTGCCGGGAGCCGCAAAGCGGCCGAGCAGGCGGAGTTCTCGGCGGCCGGCTGCCTCATCGTTCCGCCGGATTACGACAACGTGGCCGGGCGCACGGTGATCCGCGTGCCGGAACCGCGCACCGCGTTCGCCCGCGCCGTCAGCCGGATGTATCCGGCCGCCGAGGCGGCGCCGGGCATTCATCCGACGGCCGTCATCGAGCCCGGGGCGGAGATCTCGCCGGCGGCAACGGTCGGCCCGCTGGTTTCGATCGGCGAGGGAACGCGGGTGGGCGCGGGCACAGTCATCGGACCGAACTGTTCGATCGGGCGGCGCGTGGCCATCGGCGAACGCTGCCTGCTGCACGCCGCGGTCCGGATCTACGATGACGTCGACGTCGGCAACCGGGTGATTCTCCATGCGGGCTGCGTGCTGGGCGCGGACGGCTTCGGTTTCGTGCTCGAAGGCGACCGCTATCACAAGTTCCCGCAGATCGGTCGCGTCTCGGTCGGCGACGACGTGGAGATCGGAGCGAACTCGTGCGTTGACCGGGCCGCGCTCGGAGTGACTTGGATCGGCGAAGGCACGAAGCTCGACAACATGGTGCACGTGGCGCACAACTGCCGGATCGGCCGCCACGTGGTGGTGGCGGCGCAGACGGGCTTCTCCGGCGGGGTGGTGGTGGAGGACTACGCGGTCATCGGCGGGCAGGTGGGCATCGGCGACAAGGCGCGGATCGAGTCGCGAGCCGTACTCGGCTCCGGCTG
>CAYZJD010000362.1:0-4599 GCA_964478455.1 uncultured Solibacteraceae bacterium
TGGCAGCAGGTCGGCCAGCAGCCTTACGAGCTGACCTGGGTGCAGCGCGAGGAGCATCCCAACACCCTTGTTGACTTCGAGGATCTGCGCGGCTGGTCGCTGGCCTTGCACGATGGCGCGAGCGGCGAGCTGCGCCGCAGCCGCGAGCAGCAGATGTGGGGACACTACGTCGCCAGGTTCTTCTACTCCGGGACCGGCGACAAGAGCCGTGTCGTCGCAAGACCGCCGAACCCGGTTCTGATTCCGGGCAAGTTCGACTCGATCGAGATGTGGGGCTACGGCAACCGCTGGAGCTGGGTGGATGACAAGAGCACGCCGCCGGCCGATGTCTCCATCCTGATCACCGATGCGCGCGGCAAGGAGTTCACCATCCAGCTTGCCGAAATCCAGTGGAAGCAGTGGTGGTTGATTCACCGGCGCATGGCGGCGGACATGATGAAGCAGATCGTCTGGCCGGCCAGCTTCACCGGGATCGAGATTTCGAAGATTCGCCACGGGCAGCCGCGTTACTTCTACTGCGATTCGCTGGCCTTCTTCACCGAAGAGCTGAAGCCGCTGGCGCTCCACGCGCAGCCGAAGCGTAACCTGAAGCCTTTCCGCGGGCAGATCGCGGGATTGAACACCGGCGAGG
This sequence comes from uncultured Solibacteraceae bacterium, assembly GCA_964478455.1. GTDB lineage: Bacteria > Acidobacteriota > Terriglobia > Bryobacterales > Bryobacteraceae > CAYZJD01. The sequence continues at coordinate 632 of CAYZJD010000362.1, forward strand.
GCGCGCTTCCGTTCCCCACGCGCGAGGAAACCATTCTGCCGTCGAACCTCGAGAAGGACTTCAGCACCGCGGTCCGCCAGGTGGCAAAGAATCGCTTCGAGCTCGCTTACAAAGGAAAGGACACAACGGTCGCCTACGACTACCGGCCGAGGACGGGCAACCTCGCCGAACTGACCGTCAGCGTGTCCGGTGGCGCTCCCTTCCGGCCGATGGACGGCGGGGGCGTGCGGTTCACCGATACGCCGGAGGGCAAGGTTTCGGAAGGCGAGCTGATCTCCGCGTCGCTCAACGGCGACGTGATCGAAGCAAGATTCCGGCACGGTTCGCGGATCGTGGACTACGCCCTGCGGTTGTGGCAGAAGTCGGTGGTCCTGGATGTGTGGTGCGACGGCGGCGAGGCGGTGGAACTGGCCTTCGGCCGGGTGGCGGGCGTCGGGAATCCGAAGCTGATCACCGTTCCCTATCTCACTTATGGCCCGACCAACCCGCGGGTCCTGTTGTCGGGCGCGCCGGCCAAGCCGGTTTTCACTTCCGTCTGGTTCGACTGGTATCGTTCGAACGCCTCCGAGCCATACTTCGTCAAAGAGCCGAAGCTGGCAGCCGACAGCGCGGAGATCAACGGCGGCATGCGCTACATCGCGAAGACCGACGGCCAGCGCAACAACATCTACGAGCGCATCTTCATCACGGCTTCCCCGGTGTACGAGGAGACGCTGCCCACGATTGCGAATCCTCCGTCGTTGCGCCAGTCGGAAGGCAAGCAGGTCATCTGGACGGTGACCGAGCCCGAGACGTTCACCGCCGATCAGGCGCGCTGCCGCCATATCCGCGCCTATGGGCTCGACAGAATCATGCAGCACAGCCACGAGGTCACCTGGCGGGATGAAGGCGACAGCTTCACGGTGCGGCTGCGCGCGGCGCCGCAGAAGGGCGGCGACGCGAAGCTCCAGTGGTATATCCGGGAACAAAACGGCCTCGGATGGCTCCAGGGGACTTACAGCAACTACACCGACTTCTGCCCCACCAACACGAACTGGAGCCCGGACCACGTGCAGCGGATGCCCGACGGTGAATGGCGTCGCGCCTGGCCCCGGAATTACGCGCTGAAGCCGGCCAAAGCGGTCGAGTTCGACGAGTACTACGCCAGACGCATCAAAGAGAAGTACGGCATAAAGATGTCTTACACCGATGTCCACTCAGCCGTCGCTCCGTGGCGTTACTGCGACTTCGACGCGCGCGTGCCCGGCGCCGGCACCTTCGCGGCCACTTTCTACGCTTACGGACAATTGCTGCTGAACGACCAGCGCACCTATGGCCCGACGCAATCCGAAGCCACATACCAGTGGCTTTACGCGGGACTCGAGTCCGGCAGTTACGGCTGGGTCTACACGGATGTCAACCTGCTCACGCATCCGCTCGACGCTGCCTTTATGCTGCACAAGCTGCATCCCCTGGAGTGCGGCTACGGCATGGGCTACACGCACTACTACCTGGACCAGCTTGACAAAGAGTGGAAGACATCCCCGAAGAAGCGCGACTACGTGGACCTGTTCCTGGCCACCACCATCGGCTACGGAAACATGGGCTGGCTGGTCAACGACTGGGGCCTCGACGATCCGTTCGGCATCGAGGCCATGGCGCGCTCGTACTACATGATGCAGCAGCTCCAGCAGCAGTACGCCTTCGTCCGGCCGCGGCTCATTGAATACGCCGCCGGGGACGGGCGCATGCTGTCGCCGAGCCAGGCACACGCAACCGGCGCCATCACCGATTCGCGGCTCCACGTCGTCTACGAGAATGGCACCGAGGTCTGGGTCAACCGCGCGAAGGAAGGTGCCTGGACGGTGAAAGACCACGAGGCCAGGACGGTCGAGCTGCCCGTCAACGGCTGGCTCGCCGCCCACCCGGCGAGCAGCTTCTATGAGCTTTCGGCCAATGCCAGCGGCCGCCGCATCGACTGGGTGAAGGCGCCGGAGTACGAGTTCCTCGATGGGCGCGGCGCGTGGACCGAGATGGGAAGCCTCGGGGCCTCCGGGAGCGTGGCGCGGCGCGAGCGCGGCGGCGGTGTGGTCGAGCTGATCGACATCTACGGCAACGAGAAGCTGCTTTTCCAGGCCCCGGGCCAGGGCGAAATGGTCGCCTACGATCCGGAGGGCCACAGCCTCGGCAAGGTTGCCCTGAGCTCGCCGCGCCCCGGCTGGTATGACTTCAAGCCGGTACCCGGCGGGCGGATGTACGTCTTCGCCGGGGAACGAGCGGGAGAGTAGGGCGGCCGCACTTACAGCGCTTCAAGCAGCTTGCGCTGGATGTCGCGGAAGGTTTTCGGATCGCGCACGTACTCGACGAAGGATTTCACCGCTTCGCCTGCGAGCTGCTTCGCCTTCGCCTCGTCCTTCTTCGCCAGTTCGGAGAGCAGCGCGAAGTCCTCGATGCCCTCGCGCATCTGCTCGAGGCGAATCGAACTGCGAAGCGACAGTCCGGCGCGGTCCGGGTAAGTGATGTAGGCGTCGCCCGGCGGCAGGTAGGTGCGCCCTTCGTTGATCACCGGCTGCGTGTCCAGCAGCGGCTCCGGACCCCAGAAGTTGCCGCCCCAGTGCAGGAAGCCGCGGAAATCGTGCTTGAAGTTGATCCAGTGCAGCAGCCGGACCTTCAGGAGGGAGTAGTCGATCAGCCGGTTGGGGTAACGGCCGCGCGGCGCGAGGCAGGTGTAGTACCAGACGTCGCCGCCGTTCTTGACATGCGCGGACAGCAGATTCATCTTGTCGTCGAAGGTGCCGAGGAGCGGTACCCAGACGTCCACGGTCTTTTCCATGAAGCTCAGATCCTGGTCCGCGCCGACCGGTTCGATGGTCCGCACGCCCGGCATGAACTTTCGGATTCTCGCTGCGGTCTCGACGAATGGCTTGATCTCCCACTGGTTCGGCTCATCCAGAATGCCCTGGAGATAGCTCTTTGTCCAGCCAAGCTCGCCGAGCCTCTTGGCGAGGGCGGGCAGGAATGTGTCGAGAAAGCGCTGCGCCCGCGGATCGGCGTAAGGCACCTCTCGCAGCACGGCCTTGCCGTTCTCCACGATCCAGGCGCGGACCAGGACCGGCGCGTCGCGCCGGCGTTCCCGGTAGAGCAAATCGCCTCCGTGGATGGAGCCGTTGACGCCGGCCGACCGGAATGTCTCGACGAAGCGCTCGAAGGCGCTGAAATCGTACTTCAATCCGCCGCCGGACACCTCCGCCTTCGCGAGTTCAACCGGATCCGCAAGCACCACCGTCTGGCGGTAGGCGCCGAGAAATCCGGCCATGTTGCCGATCAGGTGCCACCAGGTGTCCGAATTCCGGGAACAACCGTAGAACTGCTCCAGGTGACGGTCCCCCAGGTTGAAGTAGTTGCAGATCTCCAGCGGGATCTTGGCCGGCACGGTCCCCTTGCGAACCACCACTGTGTACGGGACCCGCTCCAAAACGCGCGTCCCCTGTCGCAGCCGCAGCTCGCCTTTGTACTCGCCGGCTTCCTGCGCCGCCGGAATGGAAACAGTGACCCAAATCGAGCGCGTCTGCCCTTTCTGCAGCGTGATCGGGAACTCGGCGAACAGCGCGTCCGGGAACAGCGCCGGCGCCTTGCGCACCAGCTCGTCCTCCGGCGTGTCCTCGGTGTTCGTGGTCACCACCACGTATTCCACCCAGCGCACGCGGGTGGTCTCGATCGGCATGCCCGGACCCTTGAGCGCCGGCGCGTCGACGCACAGGTCTCCCACCGTCTCGCGAGCACGCACGGCGAGTTGGATGCTCACGTTGGCGTTGCGCGCCGCCTGGAACGTCGATCCTTCCAGCCGGTTCGTTCCCGGCGGATCGTCGGGAAAGACCTTCACCAGCGAATCCACCCACCAGTGCCGCACCTCGGGGGAGTACCCGCAGCCGGCCGCGCTCGCGAGCGCGAACAGCGCAAAACCGTACACAAGCACCTGCATCTTCCGC
>CAYZJD010000363.1:0-4599 GCA_964478455.1 uncultured Solibacteraceae bacterium
ACGCCCGGCGTCGTGAGGACCCCGGCGAAACGGATGCGAACGTTTTCGCGGGCGAGTCCGCCGGCTACTTGCGCTGCCAGCCACGTGCTCGACTCGCGGGTGTCGATGCCGAGCGCTACCTCCGGCCGCGGGTGCAGACGGACGGCTAAGCGTCCCAGGGCCACGCCGGCGGCGTGCGCCGTGCGCGCATCGAGCGGGAACTCGCCGGCTACCCCGCGAATGCCGTCGGTGCCGAACAACTCGCGGATCATCGTTGTCGCGCTCCGGCCGCGACCTTCTCCATGACCACGCGCACGACGACCTCGGGAGAAGACTCGAAGCGGACGTGAGAATCGGCAATGAATGTGTGCACGCGAAATTCACCCTCGCCCACAACGGCTCCCAGGTCGATGGGGTCGGTCTCGGCCGCGGCGACGCTGTTCACGCGGCTCTCCGGCCCCGCGATGCGCACCGCCGGCGGGATCACCTCCTGCCGGAGCACGCGATAGCCAGCGGGAGGCGACCCGGAGTAACGGACCTGGACCGGCACTTCGCGCCGGGCGCGCTGCTCGAAACGGAGCCGGATCTGGGCCGGCACCGCTCGCATAAGCTGCACCCCGGGTGGAAGGGCAACCGCGCTCTGGTCCACAAAGAATGTTCGCTCGCCGGGGCGGTGTACTCCCCCCAAGTCGAGCACCACCGCAACACTGGCGAGCGCCGAGGGCTGCAACTGGCCGGAAGGACCCTGAATCTGCAAGTGAATGTGTTCCGGTGTCTCCGAGTTGATCTCGAGATCCAAGGGGATATTGCGGAACTCCAGCGGCGCCGACACCGAGGCGGTCAGGCCGGGATCGCCCACGACCAGAAACCACAACGCGACCGCGAGCAGCACGGCGAGGATCTTCCAGCCGAGATGCTCGTAGAGAAACCGCATCATCGCTCACTCGTCCAGTCCGGCTCGCGGGAGTTCAGAGGAATGTCGCCGGCCGTCTCCTCAGAGACCACCGGGCTCGGTCCGCGGCGGCCGAAGTGCAGCGCCAGACGCTCGTCGAGGCGGCGGAGCGAGACGTCCTGCTCGAGCTCGCCGGAGGCGGCCACCGAGACGCGCCCGGTCTCCTCGGAGACCACGATCGACAGGCAGTCGGTGTCCTCGGTGATGCCGATAGCCGCCCGGTGCCGGGTGCCGAGCTTCCGTGAAATCGCCGGGTTCATGCTCAGCGGAAGAAAACAGGAGGCGGCGGCGACGCGGTCCTTTTGCACGATGACCGCGCCGTCGTGCAGCACGCCGCCGGGCTGAAACACCGCCAGCAGCAGATCGCGCGAGAGCTGCGCGTCGAGCAGCACCCCGCTCTCGATGAACGTACGCAGCCCGGTGTCGCGCTCGAGAACGATCAGGGCCCCCGTCTTCCGCTGGGCAAGCTCGCGAACAGCGAGCAGAATCTCGTCGGCGTATTCCAGCCGCTCAAGCCGGCCACCGAAGCCGAGCCAGCGCCGTCTGCCGATGCGGATCAATGCGCGCCGGATCTCCGACTGGAACAGAACGATGAGCGCGAAGGCGGTGTACGGAACGATGGTCGCCAGAATGGAACGGAGTAACTCAAGCCCGAGCCGGATCGAGAGCAAGTAAACGAGCAGGAAGACGCCCACGCCCACCAGAAGCTGGGCGGCGCGGCGCCCGCGGACCAGCAGGAAGAGCTGGTAAATGAGAAAGGCCACCAGCAAAATGTCGATCACCGCGGTGAAGTTCAGCCGCGAGAGCGACGACGTCAGTGGCAGAATCAGCGTCATCGGAAGCCCTTCACTGCGTGTTGCCGCGCGTCCGGAACTCCTAGCTTAGCAGGGAGTGGGGTCTGCCTCCGGCTTGCCAGCAGGGTATGCCTCCGGCTTGCTTCCAGCACCCGTTACGCGAACCGGAACCGCGCGTCCCTGATCGGGACGCCTCGGACCTCGATGCGCCGCAGGTCCGCCGTGCCGAGGCCGGCGGCTTCCGCAATCAGCAGTGTGTTATCGCAGCCCTGAAACGGGGCGGCGCCGCGCGGCACGGCCGGATCGAAGCCCATGACCGCGGTGGCCACAGCGTCGGTGGATACCGCGTTCGTCCCCGCGACGAGCACGCCCGGCTTGACGGGCCTCACGCCGGGGATCCACGGTCCCTCACCGCCGGCGACCGTCTCGATGCCGTCGATAATCGCCAGGTCGATTGGGCGCGCAGCGACCAGATCCACGGTGATGCGAGGGACCCGGTAGCCGGGATCGCGGCTGGATACGGGCTGAAGCTCTTGAGGCGCGCTCCGAGGCGGTTGCCGCTTGCCCTCGTGCAGAATCTCGAGCCGGCCTTTGGCCGGGCTCTCGTTGGGACCGTCGCGGCCGGCGTCGTCGCCGTAGATCGAAGCCGGAGTGATGCCGAAGCAGTTCTTCAGCGACAGCGTGACGCCGCACGTCCCGTGCTGCTTCAGCTTCGCCATGGAGACGAACACGTCCGTGTCCTCGTACGCGCGGTTGAGGTCGTAGGCGGGGTAAACGAGGCCCGTGCCGGGAGTCTTCAGCCGCGAGTAGGTCGTGGACTTCCCGCGTGCGTTGGTATTCTCGAACTCGATGCCGGACGCCGCCGAAGCCAGTTGACGCACGTTCCACCCCGAGTCGAGCAAGTATTCCTCGAGCGGCCCGGCCGTGGCCCAGCAGCTTTCAACAAAACGAATGCGGCGCGCTCCGGCTTTCCCCATCAGGTGGGCCACTGCGGCGGCCATCCGCGGATGCGAGTAGTGCGTCACGCCGGGCGGGCGGCCCTGAATCCGCAGCGCCGGGCTGCCGGTGAGATTGAGCTTGATGGTGACGGTCTTGCCGCCCACAATGCGGCCCAGCCCGCCGAGCTGATCGAACATCGCCGAAAGCACGGCGAGAAGCTCGTCAGGTTCGTAGGTTGCGCATCGCGCGAGCGCTACCGGGGCCGCCGGCGCGTCCTTGCCCAGGCTCCCCGCCGCGGTCCCCAGCAGCGCGAGGAGTTCTCTTCGCGTCATAGTTCCAGTCTAGCAACCGCCGCGCCGGAGTCTGCTCAGCGCCCTTCCAGGAACGGATTGATGATGCCCATCAGTCGCGCAAAGGGGAAACGGGCGTGGCCGAGGTTGGCCAGCACCGCCACGCTCACTTTCCTGTCCGGATACACCACCAGAAAGGACGTCCCGCCGACTGTGGCCCCGAAGTGAAACGCCGCACGCCGTAAGTGCAGGTCGCGGGCGACCATCCAGCCCATGCCGTAGCCAACCACGAACTGGCGCGACTGCGGAGTCCACAGCAGTTCGATCGTCCGCCGCTGGAGGAAATCCGTTCGCGTATAGGCCGCCCCCAGCCTCACCAGGTCCTCCGCCGTCGACAGGAACCCGCCGGCCGCCCATTTCGGGCTCATGTCCACCATGGGAGCTTCTGCGATCTCGCCGCCCGGCAGAAGGTCGTAGAACGCAGCCACCTTGGAGGCAGCCATCCCCGCCTGCTCCGGCATGGTGCGCTCCATCCGCAGCGGCTCGAGAACATGGCGCTTCACGAACGACGGGAAATCCTCCCCGGAAGCGCCCTCGACCACCGCACTGAGCAGCGTATATCCCCAGCTCGAGTAGCGGAACACCGTTCCCGGGCGGGCGATCAGCGGATCGTTCTGGAAAATTCGCAGGCTTTCGGTCACGCTGGCGTAAGGCGTTGTGTTCAGCTCTTCGCTGGGGCCGTGGTAGTGCCGGATACCGCCCAGGTGCCCGGCCAGCAGCCGCGCGGTGATGACGTGGCCTTTGTCCGGGAAACCGGGCACGTACCGCTGGACCGGGGCGTCGAGATCCAGCTTGCCGCGCTGGTAAAGCAGGGCGACCGCGGTCGCCGTGAGCGGCTTCGAGACGCTGGCGATCCGGAACCGGACATCGGGACATACCCGCCTCCGTGTCCGGCGATCCGCGTAACCGAATCCTTCGGACCACACCACCCGGCCGTCAACTGCGGCAGCCGCGCTGATGCCCGGGATGCGGCGCTCCTCCATCAACCCGTGAACCTGTAGCCGCGCTTTCTCCACCGCCTGAGCGTAGGCAGGCTCGTACCGGCCGCAAACGGGCGGCGGCGGGCCGGACGGGGGAGCAGTGTGCTCAAGCCTGAAGATGAGGATTCGCCAGCCGGCCAGCAGCGCCGCGAGCAGAAGGAGGGCGGCGATCTTCGACCACCGTCCGAGCCGGCGTCCCAGGGGCATGAGGGGAGGACAGGACAGGTACTTTGAAATGTCAAGTACTTTTCGCCATTACTGTAGCGCCAGCGTCGCGAACACCCTAACTTCGGGCACGTCCACCGCGCAGCCTTCCTCTACCGGATACACCTCGAGGTCGCGCGGCAGCGTTTCCGGGGTCATCAGACGCGCCCGCCGGAACTCGCCGGTGAACTGCGCAGTGACGTTCTCCACCGGGTAGCCGGTGTAGTTGACCAGGTGCAGGATCACCTGTTTTCCGTCGGGCGACTCCTGGAGGTTCGAGAGCATGCCCGCCACGTTGAAGAGACGCGCCCCGAGGTTAGCGCGCCCGACCACGGAATTCACCCCTCTCCAGATCTGGTCGAGCTTCTCGTAGTCGTCCTTGCCGAGCGTGAGCTGCTCCT
>CAYZJD010000364.1:0-4547 GCA_964478455.1 uncultured Solibacteraceae bacterium
GAGGTTCGATTCTTCGTCTGCGCGGCATAGCTCCTTACGCCTTGGGCCTCTTGGCCCCGTACTTCGAGCGCCCTTGTTTGCGGTCGGCCACGCCCGCCGTGTCCAGCGTCCCGCGAATCACGTGGTAGCGAACGCCGGGCAGATCCTTCACGCGGCCGCCACGGATCAGCACGATCGAGTGCTCCTGAAGGTTGTGGCCCACGCCGGGGATATAAGTGGTCACCTCGATCTGGTTGGTCAGGCGGACGCGCGCCACCTTGCGCAGGGCCGAGTTCGGCTTCTTCGGCGTCGTCGTGTACACGCGGGTGCAGACCCCGCGCTTCTGCGGGCAAGATTGCAGCGCCGGGCTGGCCGTCTTGTAACGCGGCGGGCGCCGGCCCTTGCGCACGAGCTGGTTAAACGTGGGCACGGATGTTCCTCACTTGCTGGCCATCTGGTTCCAACAACCGGTTCTCGCTCCGCCATGCGCACACGCGGCGGAGCACGCTTGTGTTCACACCCCGAGAAAGCTCAGTTGCTTTCGGCTGCGAGAGCAGTTGCTTCGGACGGGCCCATGCTCGGCCGGCTTCGATCCGGCTTCACAGCGGGGCCGGCCCCCGGCCGGCCCATCCCGCGGATGGGGGTAGCCCAGGGGCAGACAACAGACTCGTCAAACCTTCTTATGATACCGAGCGCCTCTAGGCGTGTCAACAACGAGAATTGTTCTTGAAGATGCTCCAAAATAATGTCACCCCTTAACTGCAACGAAACTCTGTCACCCAGGCGATCCTGAGAGGTGATCGAGTTGAGCCAAAACGAATTGCAGAGACTGAAGGTGATTGAGAACGCAGTGGGGGGCGCTGGAGAACCGTCCGCGCCGCCGGGGCAGCAGCGGCGAGGCGCGCTACTCGTACCGGAGCGCTTCGGCGGGATCGAGGCGGGAGGCGCGGAGGGCGGGGACGAGGCCGCTGAGGACGCCGATGAAGCAGAGAATGGCGGAGGACACCGCCACGGTGAGAAGCGAGATATCGAGGCGGATGTCGCCCTTGCCGGAGTCGTCCTCGTAGGCCACGCCGAGGAAGGGGATCGGGCCGATGGCGGCGGAGAGGCCGTAGGCGACCAGCATTCCCAGGACGCCGCCGACGAGCGTGATCACCAGCGCCTCCGACAGAAACTGGACGCGAATGTGACCCCGGCGGGCGCCGAGGGCGCGGCGGATGCCGATCTCACGAACGCGCTCGTCCACGGAAACGAGCATGATGTTCATGACGCCAACGCCGCCGATGCCGAGGGTAAGCGCGCCGATGAAGGCCAGCAGCAACTTGAGGCCGATGGTGATGCCGTCGATGATGGGGCGGGTTTCCTCGCGCCCGAACATCTGGATGGCACCCTTGTCGGTGGGGGAGAAGCGCTGGCGCTTGGCGACGGCGGCCCGCACTTGGGCCATGGCCTGCGATTCGAACTGCGGCGCGATCGGAACGAACACCAGCACGCTGGCGTAACGAGTGTCCCACAAGTCGGAGGCAGCCGTGTAGGGGATGAAGGCGGACTGGTCGTCGCTGGTGAAGTAGTTGCTGTCCTGCATCTTGAACTCCATCGTCCCGATGACAGTGAAGCGCAGGCCGTTGATCGTGACCGTCTCCCCCACAGCCGGCCGCATCCCGAGCAGCCGCTCGCGCAGACGGCTTCCGAGGAACACGACGCGGCGGCGCTCGAGGATGTCTTCCGGCGTGATCCAGCGGCCCTCGCTCGGCACCTCGTTCCGCATCCAGCCGTACTCGGGGCAGACGCCGCGCACGGCGGTATTGGCCAGCCGCTGCTCGTAAGTGATAGAAAGGAAGCGCACGGTTTCCAGGCAGGCCTGTTCCACCAGTGTGGCCTCCTCCCTGACCATCTCCAGGTCTTCTTTCTCGAAAACGACGCGCTTGCCGGCGCGCTGCCCGCCGGCCTGCTCGCTGGTCTGCTGCGGCCAGCAGATGACAGCGCCCTTGCCGAAGGCCTCGAATGAGCGCACGAACACGCCGCGGAAGCTGGCGCCGTAGGCGAGCAGGAGAGCGACCGTGACGATGCCCCAGACGATGCCGAGCATAGTGAGGAACGTGCGCAGCGGGCTGCGGCGCAGGGCTTCGAGCGCCTGGCGGAAGATCTCAACCAGCATCACGCCTCCTCAGGCGCCGGCCTCGTACCGCAGCGCCTCGATGGGATCCACCGCCGCGGCCTGCCCGGCCGGGTACAGGGCCGACAGGAGCGCGATCGTGCCCAGCACGCCGAACGAGACGATCCCGGGCATCCAGCCCGGCAGCATGCCGGCGAAGAACGGCGGCATCGACAACTGGTTCACCAGGGTGCACAGGCCATAACCCGCGCCAAGGCCCAGGGCGCCGCTGAACACAACGATGATGGCCGTCTCGACGAAGAACTGCCAGAGGATGGCGCGAAGGGTGGCGCCCACGGCCTTGCGGACGCCGATTTCGCGCGTCCGTTCGCGCACGGCCACAAGCATCACGTTCATCACGCCGATCCCGCCGAGAAACATGGTGGTGAGGCCGACCGCGCTGAGGAAGTACTTCATGCCGTCAATGATCTGGCGGATCCGCTTGGCGTTTTCCACGGTGTCCCAGATGAAGGCGGCTTCCTTGTCGGCCGGGTCGAAGTGGTGCAGCCGCCCGAGCGCTCGCAGGAGCTGCCCCTTGCAGGCATCGTGTTCCTGAAAGGATTTTGGGGTCACCAGCAGCCGGTCAATGTCATGGGCCGTCGAGGGCGGCGGCTCGGGAAAATCGCGCATCATGGTGGAGAACGGGATGAAGACCTTCCGGACGTCCCAGCCGTCGTAGCTCGAGTTTTGCGTCTTGCGGCGCATGACGCCGATGACGGTGTATGGAAAGGCGCCGATGTGGATGGTCTCGCCGACCGCCCGGCGGGAGGCGAATAGCTGCTCGGCCACCTCGGTGCCTAGAAACGCCACCCGCCGGGCGAGGGCCACGTCCTCGGCGTTGTAATACCGCCCCTCGGCGACGCCGATGCTGCGGATCTCGGCGAATTCCGGCAGAGCGCCGGTAATCAGCGGTGAGGCACTGTTGTGACGGCTTCGGACGATGATGTCCCCCCGGCCCAACTCCGGCATGATGTAGCGGCAGGACGGACATTCGGGGATGATGCGCAGGTGGTCGGCGTCCTGCCACCGGAGGCGCCGGCCGGCCCGCTGGCCGCCTGCCTGAAGGCTGGTGCGGCCCGCGTTGACGATCAGGATGTCGCGACCGAAGCTTTGCATCTGCTGCCGCTGGCCTTCCCGAAGCCCTTCGGTGGCGGCCACCATGAGCACGATGGAGACGATGCCCCAGGCGATGCCGAACATGCTGAGAGCGGTGCGCCGCTTGTGGGCCCAGAGGGTGTGAAACGTGTCGGCCAGCAGGTCACGGAAATGCATGGCAGGCTCCCGGCCGCGATGAGGCCGTTCCCGAAGGGCGGAGCGAACTCCGCCGTTACTGGAGCACCACTTTGTCGCCCGGCTTGAGGCCGGCGACCAGTTCGGTCTTTACTCCGTTGGAGATGCCCAGCTTGACCGGGATCTTGCGCCGGCCCTTCTCGGCCGCCGGGTCGGGTACCTCGACCGACGTGTTGCGATCCTTGTCGTAAACCACCGCGCTCTCCGGGATCAACAGCACGTCCTTCTTCTCTTCGAGGATGACCTCGGCGTTGGCGCTCATGTTGGCTTTTAGCTCGCCCGTCGGGTTCTTGATGGAGACCCGCACCTCGAACGTGGTGACATTGTCCTTCTCGACGCCGAGCGGCGCGATCTTGGTCACCTGCCCTTCGAACTTCTTGTCCTTGAAGGACTCGACCACGATGCGGGTGCGCTGGGAGTGGTACACCTTGCCGATGTCGGCCTGGTCGACCTTGCCCAGCACGTAGACGTCGGAGACATCGCCCAGCGTCATCACCAGCGTGGCTTGCGAGCCCAGCACGAGGATGGAGCTGACAGCATCGCCGACCTCGACATTCCGCGAAAGGACCAGCCCATCCATGGGACTGACGATGGTGGCGTTGCGGAGGTCTTCCTCGGCGCGCTCGAGGGCTGCTTTCGCCTGTGCCACCTGCGCCTTGGCGCGCGCCATTTCGGCGCGCGTCACCGCGACGTTACGCAGCGCCGACATCTGCTTGTTGAGCGCCATCTGGTAGAGTTTTTCAGCGTCTTCGAGGATGGAGCGCGCGATCAAGCCCTGCTCGTGCAGCTTACGGGCCCGCTCCATGCTCGATTTGAGGAAGGGAAGGTCGGGGCCTTCGGCGTCCACCTTGTTTCGCTCGTGGGCGGCCTGGGCCGATTCCTCGGCCGCCTGGGCAGCCAGCAAGGTAGCTTCGGCTTCCCGGACACGGGCCCGCAGCTCCTCTTTATCCAGTTCCACCAGGACCTGGCCCTGCTTCACCCAGTCGCCGTAGTCGACCAGAATCCGCTGCACGATGCCGCTGGCCTTGGACTTCACCTCGACTTTGGACCGTGGCTGGATCTTGCCGGTGGCCACCACCGAGCGGGCGATGTCCCCGCGCTCGACCGCGGCCAGCTTGGAGGG
>CAYZJD010000365.1:0-4540 GCA_964478455.1 uncultured Solibacteraceae bacterium
GCGGAGCAGTGTCTTCTCTTCCAGAAGCTGCGAGACGGCGCTCTGCCCCCAGGCAAGATGAACGGCGAACAGCAGCAGAACGGCGCGCACCGTCTCAGTCCTTCCAATCGGCAACGAAGATGTTGAATTCGTACCGGGTCTTCGCCTTCCAATCCGACACGAAGACCAGCTTCCTTCCGTCCGGCGAGAATTCGGGGAACGAAGTGAATCCACCGAAGTTCGTCACTTGCTCCAGTCCAGTCCCGTCCGCATTGATCAGAAACAACTCGAACTGCCGGCTTCCGCAGTTGTTCCTGTTCGAGGCGAAAAGTATCTTCTTACCATCCCGCGAAAAGGCCGGCGCGAAGCTCGCACAGCCGAAATCCGTGAGCTGTTTCGCGTTCCGCCCGTCAGCACCGGCAACGTAGATTTCCATGTGCATCGGCGAGGTCAAGTTATTCGAGAGAAGCTCTTTATACCGGCCGGCCTCCTCCGCCGACCTCGGATACCCGGCCCGCCATACCAGTTGCCTGCCGTCACGCGAGTAAAACGCGCCGCCATCGTAACCCTCTCTGCGTGTGATTTGTTTCCGGCCGGACCCGTCCAGCTTCATCGACCAGAGATCGAGGTCGCCGGAAGCGAGAGAGGTGCAAACGATGCGCTTTATCTTCCAGTTCACCGTCGCCTCGGCGTCGTAGCCGGGAGCATCTGTAAGCTTCCTAACTAACTTGCCGTCCAGACTTGAAAGGTAGATGTCGTAAGCCGGGTAAACTGCCCACATGTAACCCTTGCTCCGATCCGGCGGCGGGGGGCAGGATTCTCCGCTTTCGTGCGTTGAAGCATACAGAATGTGCTTGCCGTCCGGCAGGAAGTAGCCGCAGGTGCTGCGGCCCTTTCCGGTCGAGACCATCCGCACGTCCGAGCCGTCCGCATTCATCACGTAGATCTGATCGCAGGCATGACCGTCGCGCGTGGACTGGAACACCAGGCGGCGGCCGTCCGGCGACCAGTACGCTTCGGCATTCTGGCCGCCGAAGGTGATCTGCCGGATGTTGGCGAGACGCTTCGTCGTCTGTGCGTGCAGTGCGAGGATGGCCAACCCCAGCAGCGCCGCCAGCCGATTCACGGCCGCTTGCCCTCGAACAGGTTGCGGCCTTCCACCAGCGCGCGCATCTTGGCGTCGGCGATTGTGCGATGCAGCATCCAGAACCCGCAGTCCGGGTGCGCCCAGCGTAACCGCTCCGGACCCAGCACGCGGGCCGCTTCCTCCAGCCGTTTCGCCACCAGGTCGGCCGTCTCTACTTCCGTGCTCTTGATGTCGATGACGCCGACGCCGATTCCGAACTTCGGATCCAGCTCCTTGAGCACCTCCACCTCCGCGTAGCCGCGACGCGCGAACTCGAGCACGAAATGGTGAGCGGCCAGGCCGTTCATGAACTCCAGCAGGTTCCGCCAAGTCCCCTGCTGCACCTGCTGCCCGCCGTAATTGCCGAAGCAGATGTGCACCGCGCGCTCGCCCTTGATCCCTTCGAGCACGAGGTTGACCGCGGCCACCGCCCATTCGGCGTCCTCCGGGTGCCCGCTGATGTTGGCCTCATCGAGCTGCACCACGTCGGCCTGCACCTGCTCGATCTGCCGCCGCAAGGCGCGCGCGAAGCCCAGCGCCACTCCGCGCGGGCTGGCATAGTTCCGGTCGAGGACCACTTTGCTCAGCATGTGCGGTCCCGTGCACGTGAACTTCAGCGGCGCCTTCGTCAGGCCCCGGGAGAATGCATAATCCTTTGCGAGGTTCAGCGAGCCTTCGTCAATCTCCCCCACCACCACGCCGGCCGGCTCGCCGCGGTAGGCCATGTCCGCTCGCGCACGGAACCGCTGGATGTCATCGGCGGTGAATTGGGTCCGGATGCCCTTCATCCGGGTGACGAAGTAATCGATCATCCCGTTGGTCTCCGGATGATTCGGGTCGAAGCGGTTCAGTTCCCCGTCCGCGAGCAGGTCGATTCCCGCCAGTTCCTGCGTCTTCAACACGACCATGATCGCGTCGCGCAAGGACTGGCGGTTGTAATTCGCCAGCAGCCAGTTCGGCGCGGGGTAGCTCCCCACAACAGTCGTCTTGATCGCCATAGCAACTCAATTGTATAGCGGCCCGCCGTGGCCCCCGGCGGGCTTTCAGCGCGCCCCAGCCACGCGCTCATAGAAGGCGGAAAGCTTCTGGCGATATTCCGGCCCGGCGGTTTCGACGATGTCGTTGTGACCCGCTCCGGGAACCGTCCAGAAGGATTTCGGCTCTCTGGCCGCCTCGAACAGCTTCCGTCCCAGGCCGTAGTCGATCACTTCGTCCCGGTCGCCATGAATGATGAGTACCGGTGCGCGAACCCGGGCGATCTTGGCGCGCGAATCGAAGCCCCAGATCACCAGCGGCCCGAGGAGCGGCAGGACGCGCGCGGCCACATCTCGCGCCGAGCTGAACGGTGCCTCCAGCACCAGCCCGCCGCACGGCTTGCGCGATGCCAGATCGACGGCTACCGCCGTGCCCAGCGATTCGCCGTGCAGCACGATCTGCTCCGGCCGGTTCCCCGCCGCCAGCAGGTGAGCGTAGCTGGCCTCGGCGTCAGCATAGAGGCCGCGCTCCGACGGCCTGCCCTCGCTCTTGCCGTAGCCACGGTAATCGATGATCAGCATCGAAGAGCCGGCCGCGGTGACCTCGCGGATGTGGTTCGCGCGATGAGTCAGGTTGCCCGCGTTGCCGTGGAGGAACAGGCTCGCCAGACGCGCGCCTTCGCGCGGGATCCACCAGCCATGGAGGCGCACGCCGTCAGCCGCGCGCAGCCAGACATCCGACGCGCCGATCTCGCCCTGCGCATCCCACCACCCCTGCGGGTACCTCATCGGATAGTAGATCGCGCGGTTGGCCATGAAGTAGAGCAGCCCGTAACCCGAGGCGGCCACCAGCGGCCATCCGAGGATCTTTCCGACCCGCGACATGATCCGTCACTCTACCACCCTGCTATGCTTCCCAGTGTGCCTTCGGCTGCTGCTCGCTCCAATTCTCGGTGCTGCCGTGAGCGCTGATGCCGGACTGCCGTTCCGCGAACACGTCATTGCTGGCGACCTCAAGGGCGGCTACCAGGTCGTTGCCGTTGACATGAATAAAGACGGCCGCCCCGACCTGATCGCGCTCGCCAGCGGCATGAACGAGCTGGTCTGGTTCGAGAATCCCGGCTGGCAGCCTCACGTCATCGCCACGGGCCTCTCCGGCATGATCAACGTTGCCGCAGCGGATACCGGCGGCGGCTTCCCGGAACTCGTACTGGCATCGGAGTTCTCTATGGATCCCGCAAAGAGCGCCGGCATCGTGTGGCGGCTCGAATGCCAAGGCGACCCGCGGCGGCCATGGTCGTTCACCCAGATCGACCGGCTGCCCACATCCCACCGGCTCCGCTGGCTCGGTCTCGGCAATGCCGGCAGGGTTGTCGTCAACGCGCCGCTGGCCGGCGCAAAGGCTGCGCCTCCGGAATACCGCGCGCCGGTCCCTCTCGTCTGCTACCGGCCCGGCTCATGGAAGCGGGAATTGATCTCGGAGGAACTGGATGGCGTCCTCCACGGCTTCACCGTTCTCGATTGGGACGGCGACGGGCGCGAGGAAATCCTGACGGCCAGCTTCCGCGGCGTCCACCTTTTCCGCTGGAGCGCCGGCCGCTGGCAAAGCACGCGGCTGGCCGAGGCAGATCCTTCGCCCTGGCCCAAGTGCGGCGCGAGCGATGTCGCAGCGGGCAGACTCGGGAAGCATCGTTTCTTCTGCGCCATTGAGCCCTGGCACGGCCATCAGGTCACCGTCTACAGGGAAGAGAGCGGCCGGTGGAATCGAACGGTGATCGACGACTCGCTCGACCAGGGGCACGCCCTCGCCGCCGCCGATCTCGATGGCGACGGCCGCGACGAGATCATCGCCGGCTTTCGCGGCAAAGGTCGCAGCGTCTACGTCTACTCCGCTCCAGATCGGTCAGGCGACCGCTGGGCGCGCCGCACGCTTGATGCGGATATCCCCGCCTCGTCCTGCGGGGTAGCCGACCTCAATGGAGACGGCCGCCCTGACATCGCCTGCATCGGCAGCCCGCTGCTCAAGTGGTACGAGAACGCGGGACGGTAAGCCGGTCTCCCGAACTCGCGGGCGCGATCACGCTGGAATCGGGCCAGACCAGACCTGGTCCGTGTTATAATTCAGTCATGATGGTGCGCAACATCTCCCAAGCCAAAGCGGAGCTCTCCGCGCTCATCAAGGAGGTTCAGAAGGGCAGCGAGGTCATCCTCGCCAAGGCGGGCAAGCCCGTCGCCCGGCTGGTTGCTTACAGTGGTCCGGCACGTCCCCGGACACCCGGCTCAATGGCTGGGGAGATCTGGATTGCGTCGGACTTCGATACGCTTCCGGAAGACATGGCGGAGGCCTTTGGCATCAGGGAGCCGCGGAATTGAGGCTTCTGCTCGATACGCACCTGCTTCTCTGGTGGCTAACCAATAGTCCGTCCCTCTCACAGCAGGCCCGGGAGCTCATCAGCGATCC
>CAYZJD010000366.1:0-4518 GCA_964478455.1 uncultured Solibacteraceae bacterium
AACTTCTACTCGAACAGCGGGGTGAGGGGCGCGGTCACGACGCAAAGCGGCGGCGCGTGGCTTTCGTTCTCCGTGGATGCGCTCGGCAGCTTCGGCTTCGCGGTGAGCTACAGGATCTCCGGCCAGCACTTACCCGGGATGGCAGAGGGTAATTACGAAGGCAAGGTGAAGATCACGGAGGCGCAGTTCGCGCCGGACAACAAAGACGTGCCGGTGATCCTGCACGTGACGTCGCAGCCGATCGCCGACGCGACGCCGGCCCGGCTGAAGTATCGTGTGGCCGAAAGCGGCAAGAAGGCCGACCAGTACGTGCGGTTCACCAACCGCGGGCTCGGCACACTGGAGATTGCTTCGATCACGCCGGTCGTGCCGGCGGGGCAGAACTGGCTGAGCGTGGACGGCTCGGCTGCGCCCTTGTACAAGGTGACGGTGGACCCGGCGGGACTTACGCCGGGGCTATACGAGGGCTCGGTGACGTTCGCCTCGAACGCGGCCAACGGCGCGGCGACCGTGCCCGTGGAAGTGGAGATCGTCGCGCAGGGCCCGCCCGTGGCGTATTTCGGCGGGGCGGTCAACAACGCGACGTTCGCGCGGGACGATCCGATCGCGCAGGGCGGCATTGTGGCGCTGTTTGGAGAGCAGTTCTCGCGCCAGGATCCGGCGAGTGGGACGCGGATTCCCCTGGTGCAGCAGCTTGGCGGCGCGACCGTCTACGTGAACGACCGGCCGACGCCGCTCTATTACAGCTCCTACGGGCAGATGAATTTCCAGATGCCGTTCGAGATCCCGCCAGGCGAAGCGTTGGTGCGAGTGGACCGCGAAGGCGAGCGCGGCAACACGATCACGGTACGGGTCTCCGAACGCAAGCCGCGCATTCTGCGGCTGGGCATCGAAGACTACGGCATTGTGGTGAACACGGACGGCAGCTTTCCCATCCCGGCGGCCGTCGCTGCGCAATACGGGCTGCCGGGCCATCCCGCCAAAGCGGGCGACGCCCTGGTGATGTACCTGATCGGTATGGGACAGACGCAACCGCCGGTAGCAACCGGCGCCGGAGCGCCGGCGGATCCGCTGGCCTGGGTCCAACCGCAGCCCAGGGTTGTCTTCGGCGGCACGAAGGACACCGACGTCTTCTACGCGGGGATGACGCCGTTCTTCGTGGGCCTTTATCAGGTGAACGTATACGTCCCGCAGAAGCCTCCGAAGGGCGACGCCGTTTCCGTGGCGCTGGCTGTGGACAGTACGGTCATCAGTAACAAGGTGCGCATCGCCATCCAGTGAGCGCCGGCATGGCCACCGAGCGCCTCTACTACCTCGATTCCTATCTCAGCGAGTTCCCGGCACGGGTGGTGGACCGCGGTGGGGATGGTTTGCGCCTGTACCTCGACCGAACCGCCTTCTATCCTGCCTCCGGCGGTCAGCCGCATGACGCGGGAACAATCGCCGGCGTGTTAGTGGTTGAAGTGATCGACGAGGGCGAGCGGATTGCGCATGTTACCGCGGCGCCGGTGGCGGCGGGGCCGGTCGACTGCCGCATCGACTGGACGCGCCGCTTCGACCACATGCAGCAGCACAGCGGCCAGCATCTGCTGTCGGCAGCGCTGCTGGAAATGTTCGGGGTCCCGACGGTGAGCTTTCATCTGGGAGAGGAGAGTTCGACCATTGACGTCGAGGCGCCCGCGCTGGCGCCGGAGCAGGTGGTCGCCCTCGAACGCCGGGCGAACGAGATTGTCGTTTCGAACCGGCCCATCACGGTGGCATTCGAGGACGCAGGCGCAGCGCGGAACCTGCGGAAGGAAGTCGATCGCGAGGGCACGTTGCGCATCATCACCATCGAGGGTCTGGACCGCAGCGCCTGCGGCGGCACCCACGTGCGGGCCACCGGCGAGATCGGGCCGGTCCTCATCCGAAAGCTCGACAAGATCCGCGGCAACGTGCGCATCGAGTTCCTGTGCGGCATGAGAGCGATCAAGCGCGCGCGGGCCGACTTTGACGCGCTCGCGCGCATCGCGCGGGAGCTCTCCGCGTCGCCGGATGACACTCCGGCCCTAGTGGCGGCGCAGCGTGAAGCGCTCGAAGCGAGCGAGAAGGCTCGCCGGAAGCTCGCCGCCGAACTCGCGCGGGCGCGGGGTAGGGAACTCTACAATGCGACTGCGGCGGATGCGTCGGGCCTGCGCCGGGCCATCGAGCGACGATCGAGCGGCGCTCTCGACGATGAACTCCGCGCGCTGGCTCAGGGATTCACCTCTCAGGCGAAGGCGGTGTTCACAGCGGTGGTGGAAGAGCCGCCGTCCGTGCTGCTGGCCGTGTCCGGCGACGCAAGCATCCATGCAGGCGAGACGCTCAAGCGGGCGCTGGCCGCTGCCGGAGGCCGGGGCGGCGGCAACGCGCAGATGGCGCAGGGCAGTGTGCCGTCGGCGGCGGCGCTGGAAGCGGTGCTAGCGGCGTTGAGTTGACGGTCGCGGGGCGGCCGGATAGTAGCACGTATCGCAATATCGTGCTACCATGGCGGACGCCATGCCACGCAAGGCCGTCATCTTCTTTCTAGCCTCCATCGCCCGGTGCTGGACGCAGGAGGAGCCCGCAGAGCAGCCCCTCCCGGTGCTGAAGCAGACGATCGAAGTGAAGGCGAGTCCAATCGAACCCGCCATCGACCGGCGAAACTCCGAGGTCTACACCCGCACGTTGTTCACGCGCGACGACCAAGTGTTTCACCTTCTGGATGCCGGCATCAGTGCGGGACAGCACGAGGGCGGTGGCAAGTCGGTCGAGGTGCGGCGCTTCGGATTCAACCTCGACCATGGCGGGGTGAACGGCGGGCTGAAGGTCCTGGTGGACAACGTCCAGCAGAACCAGGGAACGCAGGGGCACGGGCAGGGCTACCTCGGGGCGCTGAAGAGTCTCAGCCCCGAGCTAGTGCAGGAGGTCAACATCATTAACGGTCCCTTCAGCGCCGAATACGGCGACTTCAGCGGTCTTGGGGTAGTTCATATCAAGCTCCGGGAATCGCTGCCGGACGTGTGGACGGCTCGCATCCAGGGAGGCTCCTTCGGCTCAGCGCGCGGCTTCCTCTCCTGGAGCCCGGGCCTTAAAGACACCGACACGTTCTTCGCCTACGAGGGCTCGCACAGCGAGGGACCGTTTTTGAAGCAGCTCGACTACCGGCGCGACAACGTCACCGGGAACTGGACGCGGCGAAGCACCGAGCACAAGCGCTACGGGTTTCGTTTCAACGGCGGGCGGAACGACTTCAACTCCTCGGGCCAGATTCCCCTCGACGAAGTGACGGCGGGCCGGCTGGATCGTTTTGGTCACCTCGACCCCGGCGATGGCGGGCGCGTGCGGGCCGGGACCATCGGAGGCCATTACCGGAGCGAGTCCGCGAGCGGCGTGGTGTGGAAGCTCGACGGCTTTCTCAGCCGGTCGCTCGTAGACCTGTATGCGAACTTCACCTTTTTCCTGAACGAGCCGGAAAAGGGAGACGCTTTCCAGCAGCACGACTCCCGCCTTCAAGAGGGCGCCAACGCGCAGTATCTCCGGCCGCACAGACTGTTCGGAGCGCAGGGGTGGCTGGCCGCCGGAGCCAACTTCCACGACAGCGGGATCAACGTCGGGCTGTATCCCCGGATGAATCGCACCCCGACGGGAGTAACCACCCGTGCCCACGCGCAAGTGACCAACGGGGCGGGCTACGCGCAGGACAACATCGCGCTGGCCGGAGGTCGCGTGCGTGCCGGCTACGGTCTCCGCTACGACTGGTTCCGCTTCAGCGTCGAGGACGGCGTCGACCCGTTCAACACCGCGACGTCAAACACGGGCTCAGTGCAGCCGAAGGCGAGCGTCGCGTTCACGCCGTCATTTCGCTGGCCTCTGGCGCTGCACGCCAACTACGGGCGCGGGATTTCGTCGCTGGACGCGCGCGGCGTGGCCCGTGCGCCGGTGGAGAGGCGCCTGGCGACCACGGATTTCTACCAGTTGGGCGCGAGCCACGAATTCTCGCGCTTTTCGGTGGTGACAGATTTCTTTTGGATCGACAGATCGAACGAGCTGGTCTACATTCCAGACGACGGCTCGCTGGAATTCTATGGGCCGAGCCGCGCCTATGGGCTGGAGGGAAAGGTCTCGGTCCAGGTCACGAGAAGGGTGAGCCTCAACGGCGGATTCACCAAAGTGCTGAACGCGTACTATCGCGGCACGTCCCCGCGGCAGTACGTGGACCGCGCCCCGCACCTGGCGGTCAATGGCGGCCTGACGGTGTCGGGATGGAAAGGGATCTATGCCTCGATGCGGATGCGGGCGATCAACCACTACCGGCTCGACCCGCAGGACGCGAGCATCGCGGCGGCGGGGCACACGGTGTTCGACTTCAACCTCTCGCGCGCCATCCGGCGCGGCGTGGAGTTCAACTTCTCGATCGACAATCTCACCGGCCGCGTCTACTACGAGACGCAAAACTACTTCGAGTCGCGCTTGCAACATCAGGAACCAAGATTCCGCATCCATGCGACGCCGGGGTAC
>CAYZJD010000367.1:0-4510 GCA_964478455.1 uncultured Solibacteraceae bacterium
CCGGCCCATGTAGACCCAACTCACCATGCTCCGCACCGAATTTTGCAAGCGCCTCGGGAGTCTTATCCCACCGCCGGGAGCGCCGCCATCGAGCGGGCGATCTCTTCAGCCGGGTATTCGTAGTCCTGGAGTTTCCCGCTCAGATAGTTCTCGTAAGCGGCGAGGTCGAAGTGGCCGTGGCCGCTTAGGTTGAAAAGGACCACCCGCGGGCGGCCTTCCTCGCGGGCCTCCATGGCCTCATCGATGGCCGCCTTGATGGCGTGCGCGGCCTCGGGCGCCGGAATGATCCCCTCAGCCCGCGCGAACAGCATGGCGGCCTCGAACACGGGGTTCTGCGGATAGGCCTTCGCCTCGATCCACCCATGCCGCAGCAAGTGACTGGCGAGCGGCGCGGCCCCGTGATAGCGGAGGCCGCCCGCGTGAATCCCCGGCGGCACAAAGTCGTGGCCGAGCGTGTACATCTTGATGAGCGGCGTTAGCTTGGCGGTGTCGCCGAAGTCATAGGCGTAGGACCCCTTGGTGAGCGTCGGACAGGCCGTCGGCTCGACCGCCACCAGCCGCGCACGAGATCCGTTCTTCAGCTTATCGGCCACATAAGGCAGGACAATGCCGCCGAAGTTGCTGCCGCCTCCGAAGCAGCCGATCACGACGTCGGGTTCCTCGCCCGCCATCTCCATCTGGAGCTTCGTCTCCTCGCCGATGACGGTCTGGTGCAGCAGGACGTGATTGAGCACGCTGCCGAGCGAGTAGTTGGTATCGGCGTGCGTGGCAGCGTCCTCGACCGCCTCGCTGATGGCGATGCCGAGGCTGCCGGGAGAGTCGGGGTGCTCGGCGAGCACCTGGCGGCCGGCGTTGGTCACCTCGCTCGGACTCGCGTAAACCTCCGCGCCCCAGGTGTTCATCATCAGGCGGCGGTAAGGCTTCTGCTCGTAGCTGACCTTCACCATGTAAACGGTGCAGTCGAGGCCGAACAGCCGGCACGCAAGCGCGAGAGCGCTGCCCCACTGGCCGGCGCCGGTCTCAGTGGCGAGACGGCGGATGCCGGCCTTCCTGTTGTAGTAGGCCTGGGCGATGGCGGTGTTCGGCTTGTGGCTGCCGGCCGCGCTGGTGCCCTCGTACTTGTAATAGATGTGAGCCGGCGTGCCGAGCACCTCCTCCAGGCGCTTCGCGCGGTGCAAAGGCGTCGGACGCCACAGCCGGTAGATATCGAGCACCTCGCCGGGAATGTCGATCTCAGGCTTCGGGGAAAATTCTTGCTCGATCAGCGCCATCGGGAAGATTGGGGCCAGGTCTTCGGGGCCGAGCGGCTTGCCGGTCCCCGGATGCAACGGCATGGCCATCGGCTCCTTGAGCAGCGGTAGAACATTGACCCAAGTGGATGGGATCTGCTTTTCCGATAGGAGGAACTTGGTCGTATTCACTGAAGGGGCTCCTGATAAAAGGTCTCCCGCGGGCGGCAGGGACAAGAGTGACCATTCTAAACCACCGCCGGCGGGCGGTTGGAGTCAGCCATCTTCGATGGCGGAGAAGGCGCAGCCTCTCGCCGCCGCAACACCCCCGCGGTTCAGGCGATGACCGGCCACTTGAAGGTGGACTCGAGCTTGATCCGCCGGCCGGTCCGCTGCGACTCCCTGGCCGCCTGCATGATCTCCACCACGTGGAGCGCATGCTCCGGCGTCACCCGCGAGTCCACCCCTTTGGCCATGCATTCGGCCATGTGCGAGGCGCCGTTCTGCCAGACGTAATCATGAGGCTCGGCGGCGTATGTCTGCATCGCCGAATCCCGGCTGGCCAGGTTCACCGCCCGCGGCGCCCAGCAGTAACCCAGCAGTTGCATGGCGCCATCCCTGCCGATGATGTCGATCGTGGGGTGACCCGCGCCGGTGTGGGCGTGGTGGTGGGGGTCGAAGTAATTGAATCCGGACTGGGCGTGCGACAGGGCCCCGTGGTCGTGGTACATCGTCACCATCGCGTTGTCTTCGGCTTCCACTTTCACCAGCTTGCGGTCGCGGATGATGTCGCGTGTCGGAGTGATGATGGTGGTGGCGGCGATCAGCTCCCGGGCCGGTCCCAGAAGTCCGGTGAGCACCGTGAGGTCGTAAACCATCAGGTCGGGCATGCTTCCGCCGCCCTGCTCATAGAAGAAGGCGGCCCAATCGGGACCGAGGTGGCCGTAAGAGGCGTGGGCGGCGGCAATGCGCCCGAGCTTGCCGATGTTCTTAGCCATGAACTCGAATTGCGGGCTGAGGACGGCGGTCGGAGCGCCCCAGAATCGCAGCCCCTTATCCCGGGCCCGGGCGAGCAGTTCCTTGCCGGCGGCGTAGCTGTTCGCCATCGGCTTCTCGCTCCAGACGTGCTTGCCGGCTTCGATCGCGGTCCGGTTGATCCCCTCGTGGTTTTGCATGTTGGTGAGATTCACCAGCAGCTCGAACGGAGCGCCGGCCAGCATCTTCTCCAGACTTGCGTAGGCGTTCGGCGCCTGGTACTGGGCGGCGGCATTCTGCGCGCGCTCGAAAACAACGTCGCACACGCTGACCAGCTCGGCGTACGGACATTGCTTCAGGTGCGGGAAATACTTCTCCGAAACGCTCCCGCAGCCGATCACGCCGACGGTGATCTTTCTGGCCTGGGCGGCGGCGGTGACGCTCAAGGCGCCGGCGGCGGCTGTCTTCAGGAACGCTCTCCGGTTGAGGCGATCCGAATCGTGCATGTGCAGGCTCTCCTTTGCTGCGAACTCGGGTAGCCCTCAGTCCCGGACAGAGTGTGTTCGATGCTGAGAAGCTTCCAGCGGGTATGATAGCAGAGCGTTTGCGGCAATCGTTTGCGCAAGGCGCATGCCCAGCGTGGTGCGCGGCCGCGCGGCCTGGATCAGCTCTCTTCGATGGTGACGCGAAGGAGTGCGTCACCCTGCCGGATGGAGTTCACCACGTCCTGTCCGCTGCGCACGCGGCCGAAAACGGCGTGCTTGCCGTCGAGCCAATCGCAGACGACATGGGTGATGAAGAACTGGCTGCCGTTGGTGTTCGGGCCGGCGTTGGCCATCGAGAGCGCGCCGACGCCGTGCCGGTGCGGGTTCCCCTCGAGCTCGTCGGCGAAGCGATAGCCGGGACCGCCTCGCCCGGTGCCGGTCGGGTCGCCACCCTGGATCATGAAGTCCTCGATCACGCGGTGGAAGGTGGTGCCGTCGTAGAACTTCTCTCGCGCGAGAAAAACGAAATTGTTCACCATGGCCGGCGCATCCTTGGCGAACAAGTCGCAGATGATCGTGCCGCGCGTGGTTTCCAGCGTGGCCGTGTAGTTGTTGGTGACGTCAATGGTCATGGCGGGCGGCGCCGCGTACTGTTTGGGCATAGTCTCCCAGATTAGCAGGGAGGGAACATGCGGGCTATCCCCATCCTAATCCTAGTGTCCCCATCCTAGCGGGTGCGGCGGAACAGGGGCGCGCAGAAGCCCCACAGCAGCAGGAAGAAGAACACAGAGCCGATAATGAGCGTCGTCTGGTTGTTGTTGTACTGTTTTGGGATCGGCGCGAGGCCGACGCCGAAAGCGGCCGCAACGCTGAGAACGTGCCAGTACCAGGAGCGCGCCCGGAAAAAGTAGAGCAGCGCCAGAGCCAGCAGCGCGGAACAGCCGTAGACGACGAGAGGCCACGTGGACATGAATAGTCTCCTGCGCCTCCCCATTCTACCGGCGGGCCGCGCGTTTTCCAACCCAGTCCTGAGCGCACGCTGGAACCGCGATTGCACCACAGGGTGTGGGCGCCCCGGAAGTGGCGAGAATTCCACGGGGTTGCCAGCACCGGAAGGTAAAAACTTCCGGGACGGCAGTAAGAATTTCCGGAGGGAAGTGACATGACAAGGGCAACGCAGTTCCTCGCCGTTGCGGCGCTTGCAGGCATGGTTTCGTGCCAGAACGCCCCAATGGCAGAGAAGGCGGAGGTGGAGGCGGCGGCCAAAGCCCCGGCCGGAGTGGAGAAAGCACGGACGAAGGTGGCAGAGGTCGAGGTGCCCGGCGACGCGGCCATCCATGTCAGTCTGGACGAGACGCTGGACACGAGACGGCACCAGCCTGGGGACACCTTCACGGCGACGCTGGCGGAACCGGTGATGGCCGGCGAGAGGATCGCGATCCCGAAGGGCACCCGGTTCACGGGGCACGTGACGAGCGCCAAGTCCTCGGGCCGGCTGAAAGGCCGCGGGTATCTGGCGGTGACGCTCGATTCGTTCGAGCTGAACGGGGAGAGCTACGCGATCGACACGACGTCGCAGGGACGGTCCACCGGTTCGCACAAGAAGCGCAACGCGACGCTGATCGGCGGAGGCGCCGGCGTCGGCGCCCTGATTGGAGCGGTCGCGGGCGGTGGAAAGGGCGCGGCGATCGGCGCCGGCACAGGAGCGGCCGCCGGGACCGCCGGCGCGGCCTTCACTGGAAAGAAAGACGTCACGATTCCGGCCGAGACGCTGCTGCGCTTCACGTTGCAGTCGCCGGTGCGCATTAAGACGTGACAGAC
>CAYZJD010000368.1:0-1275 GCA_964478455.1 uncultured Solibacteraceae bacterium
GACAGCGCCGCCCGGAGCAACTGGCGACGCCGGAAGCCTTCGCGCGCGATCCGAAACTGGTTTGGGAGTGGTACGACTGGCGGCGCTGTGTCATCGTTAAGGCCGGGCCGAACCCGGGGCACAAGGCGCTCGCCAGCCTGGAGGCGTCCAAGCCGGATTTCATGCTCGTGACGCAGAATGTGGACGGGCTTCATGACCGCGCCGGCAGCCGCCGCATCCTGAAGCTGCATGGCGATATCTGGATGGTGCGGTGTACCGCCTGCCGGCTCGAGAAGCGGGATGATCGCACGCCGCTTCCGGAGCTGCCGCCGCGTTGCGAGTGCGGTGGCATCCTGCGGCCCGGCGTGGTGTGGTTTGGCGAGGCGCTTCCCGCGGGCGTTCTGGCGGAGGCCGAGGAGGCCACGCTCGCGGCGGAGGTCTTCTTAGTTGTCGGAACTTCAGCGGTGGTCTATCCGGCGGCGGGACTTGTGCCGCTGGCGAAAGCAAGAGGCGCGCGGATCATCGAGGTGAACCTCGAAGAGACACCCTTCTCCGGCGCGGTCGATTGCTCTCTGCGGGGAATGGCCGGTGAACTGCTGCCGCGACTGATCGCATGAGGATCTGCTACATCGACGCTTTCTCGGGCATTGGCGGCGACATGCTCGTGGGCGCGCTGGCCGACGCCGGCGCGGACCAGCGGGCGCTGGTGTGCGCGCTCGAGACGCTCGGCACGGGAGCGACTTTCCGGTTCGAGAAGACGAAGCGTGCCGGCATCGCGGCGACGAAGTTCCACGTCCTTGGCGGCGAAGCGCGGGCTCACCGCCACCTGCCGCAGATCCTCCGGATGATCGACGCCGCCGATCTTCCACAACGGGCGAAGCGCGACGCTTCGGCGGTCTTCCGCCGGCTGGGCGAGGCCGAAGCGGCGGTGCATGGCGTGCCAGTCGAGAAGGTCCATTTCCATGAAGTCGGCGCCGTGGATTCGATCGCCGACATTGTGGGCGCGTGCCTCGGTTTCGCGCTTCTGAATGTCGACGAAATCCACTGCTCCCCCCTGAACCTCGGCAGCGGAACGGTGAACATCGAACACGGCGTACTCCCGGTGCCAGCCCCGGCAACGGCGGCGCTGGTCAAGGGCAAGCCCGTGTACGCGCGCGGGCCGGCCGAGGAACTGACGACGCCGACGGGAGCGGCCGTGGTGACAAGCCTGGCGCGCTCGTTCGGCCCGCTGCCTCCGATGGTGATCAACGCCGCGGGCTACGGCGCGGGTGAGCGCGCCTTTCCAGGACAGCCGAA
>CAYZJD010000368.1:1285-4502 GCA_964478455.1 uncultured Solibacteraceae bacterium
CGAACGTGCTGCGGGTGCTTGTCGGAGAAGCCACCGGCGCGCCCGAGGCCACCACGGTGGCGGTGATCGAAGCGAATATCGACGACTCGAGCCCCCAGGTGCTGGGCTACGCGATGGAGCGCTTGCTCACAGCCGGCGCCCTCGACGTGACGATCTCCCCGCTCCTGATGAAGAAGAACCGCCCGGGGGCGCTGTTGCGCGTCATCGCAAAGACGGAGGACCGGGAAAACCTGGCCGGAATCGTCTTCGCCGAAACGTCCACGCTCGGGCTTCGCATCTATCCGGCCGAACGCCGCGTCGAGGCGCGCCGGTCCGTCGAGGTCGAGACGCCGCACGGAAAGGTGCGAATGAAAGTTTCGGGTTCGACCTATGCGCCGGAATACGACGACTGCCGCAGGATCGCGCTCGAAAAGGGGGTCCCGCTGCGGCAGGTGATCGCCGAGGCCAACCTGGCGTACTCGAAAACGAACAAATGAGCGAGCAGAAGAAATATTACCTGACGACGCCGATCTATTACGTGAATGCGGCCCCGCACATCGGGCATGCCTACACTACCATCGTTGCCGATACGATCCGGCGCCTCAAACGGATGCAGGGCTACCAGGCGGTGCTGACCACCGGCACCGACGAGCACGGGCAGAAAGTGGAACGCGCTGCGAAGGCGACCGGCAAGACGCCGCGGGAGTTCACCGATCTGATTTCGGCCGAATTCCGTGAACAGTGGCGGATCCTTGATCTGGCCATCGACCGGTTCCAGCGGACATCCAGCCCGCAGCACCACAAGGTCGTCCAGGACCTCTTCCGGCGGTGTCTTCAGAACGGTTACATCGAGAAGGGCTCGTACACCGGCCAGTACTGCTTCTTCGACGAGCTGTACGCGAGCGAGGCCGGACCGGGCGACCCGTGTCCGGAATGCGGGCGTCCTACCGAAACGGTCACGGAAGAAAACCTGTTCTTCCGTCTGTCGGCCTTTCAAGACAGGCTGCTCAAGTTATACGAGGAGCAGCCGGACTTCATCCGTCCCGACACGCGGCGCAACGAGGTGATCTCGTTCGTCAAGAAAGGGCTCAGCGACCTGTCGATCAGCCGCACGACCATCAAGTGGGGCATTCCCGTTCCGGACCATGGCGACCACGTGTTCTACGTCTGGTTCGACGCGCTGACCACGTACATGAGCGCGGTCGAAGGCGAGAATCTGTGGCCGGCGGACCTGCACCTGATCGGCAAGGAGATCCTGCGGTTCCACGCGGTCTACTGGCCGGCCTTCCTCATGGCGGCTGGGTTGCCGCTCCCCAGGCAAGTCTTTGCCCATGGATGGCTGCTGTTCGAGCAGGACAAGATGAGCAAGTCCCGCGGCAACATCGTGCGCGCGACGCCCATCGTGAAGGTGATGGGCGTGGATTGCCTGCGGTACTTCCTGTTGCGCGAGGTGGTCTTCGGCCAGGACGGCAACTTCAGCTACGACGCGCTGGTTGGGCGCTACAACTCGGACCTGGCCAACGGGCTTGGCAACCTGGCCAGCCGGACGCTGGCGATGCTCCGCCAGTACCGGAATGGCGCTGTGCCGTCGCCACCGGCGGGCGTCGAGTCTCCGATCCCGGAGCTTGCCGGCCGGACAATCGAGGCGGCGCGCGCCGCCTTCGAGCAGTTCGATTTCTCCAGGGGCCTGGACACGGTCTGGGGCCTTCTCTCAGCAGCGGACAAGCACATTGTGGAGCGAGCGCCGTGGGTGCTGGCCAAGGACGCACGGCCGGGGGAGCAGCAACAGCTTGACGACACGCTGTATTCCGCCGCCGAGGTCCTGCGGATCGCCGCCGCCCTTCTGGCGCCGGTGATTCCATCCTCGGCCGCCAAGATCTGGCAACAGCTCGGCATGACCGGAAGCCTGGAGTCTGTGCAGCTTCATCAACTGCGGTGGGGCCAGATCCCGCCCGGCCAGCAGGTCGGCGATGCGCCAGCCCTGTTTCCGCGCGTGGACGCCAAAGACGCAGTCGACAAGATGCGCGCCCTCGAGCAAGAGGAGACGAGGAGGCAGGACATCCTGATGGGCAAGGCGAGGCCGGAGCCGGAGCCCGCTGCGCCCGTGAGCCCAACCATCACCATCGACGATTTCGCCAGGGTGGATATGCGAGTGGGACAGGTGCTGAAAGCCGAGCCGGTGAAAGGCGCCGACAAGCTCCTCCATCTGACCGTCGACCTCGGCGAGAAGGAACCGCGCAGCATCGTGGCTGGGATCGCCGGCGCCTACCAGCCCTCCGAGCTCATCGGGCGGAAGCTCGTGATCGTGGCCAACCTGCAACCTCGGAAGCTACGCGGCATCCCATCGAACGGGATGATTGTGGCCGCCACGCCGGAGGGAGGCAAGCCCGTCCTGGTCGGGTTCGTCGAGGACGTGCCGGTGGGAACGCGGCTGTCATGACGGTGGTTGATTCCCACTGTCATCTGGACGACCGGGCGTTCGACCCGGACCGCGAAACAGTCATCGAACGGGCGCGGGCCGCCGGAGTCTCCTGTATGCTGGCCATCGGCGCCGGCGACGGGCCGCCGGACCTCGAGGCCGGCATCCGCCTCGCGCAGACGTGCAACGACATCTACGCCACCGTGGGCGTTCACCCGCATGATGCGCGGAAGGCGACCGCCCAGACGTGGAGCCGCATGAGAGAGCTGCTGGCGCATCCGAAGGTAGTGGCCATCGGAGAAATCGGGCTCGACTACCACTACGACAATTCACCGCGTGAGGTGCAGCACCAGGTGTTCGCCGAGCAACTCCGGATCGCTGGTGAAGCGCAAAGACCAGTGATCATCCACACGAGGGAGGCGTGGGAGGACACCTTCCGGCTGATCGAGGAACACTGGGCGGCGGGGCTCGGCGGCATCATGCATTGCTTCTCGGGCAGTCCTCGGGAAGCCGAACGGGCGCTGGGAATGGGGTTGCACCTCGGCTTCGGCGGCGTGATCACCTTTCCCAAAGCGGACCGCGTCCGTGAGGCGGCCAGGATGGCCCCGCCGGAGCGCCTTCTGGTCGAAACCGATGCGCCGTACCTTGCGCCCGTGCCGCATCGGGGCAAGCGCAACGAGCCGGCCTTTATCGTCGAGATTGTGAAGAAACTGGCGGAAATCCGCGGTGAATCTCCCGAGACCGTGGCCGCGGTCACCACCGCCAATTTCCGCCGCCTCTGTGTCGGAGGGGTCAGACCAAACTGTCCTGAGCGTTTTC
>CAYZJD010000369.1:0-4462 GCA_964478455.1 uncultured Solibacteraceae bacterium
CTTCTATCCTTCGCCGGAGCGGCCCGTCGGCTGGCGCGGCGACGGCAATGGCGCCTTCCCCGGCGCCACCCCGGTGACTCATTGGCGCGAGGGAGAAGTGGTCAACGAGGAGATAGAATACGAAAACTGGGGCGACGCCGGCGGCAACGCCCGTGGCACCTGGAGCAAGAAACCTGTCCCGGTCTTCAAGAACCGCGATGCCGTCAACATCGTCTGGAAGACCGAGATGCCCTGCTTCGCCAACTCGTCCCCCATCGTGGTCGGCGACCGGGTGTTCACCACGGCCGACCCGAACACCCTCCTCTGCGTGGATATCCACACCGGGAAGATCCTGTGGCAGGACACGCTCAGTCCCTTCGAACTGCTGGACCTGCCGGCGGAAGAGATCAAGGTCAACCAACAGTTGTACGAAGCCGCCTACGCCATCAAGGCGGTGACCGCGGAGAAGGTGGGCAACTACACCCGCCTTCCGGTCCGGCACATGACCCCGGCGTACTTCCAGCACTACCTGGAGGACCTGATCGAGGCCGGCGAAGCGGCCGACAAGGTCATCCCGCTCGACAAGCGTGCCAACTTCGCCAAGGTGCGGAAGATGATAGATGAGGTGGTTGCTGAACTGAAGCGGCTGATCGCCGACCCGCCCAAGGACGATGCGGCGAAGCAGGAGGTGTCCAAGAGCCTGGCGAAGAAGATCAGTGACATCAGCCCTTCCCTTTGCGGGGTGGACAAGAATCCCCTGATCGGCTGGATGGCCAAGGAATACGGTTTCATTCCCCTGCATCACTGGGAGGGCTGGGAAGGCTGGACCTTCGGCACACCGGTCAGCGACGGACGTCACGTCTTCGTGAACTACGGCCAGCACCAGGTGGCCTGCTACGATCTGGACGGCCGCCGCATCTGGGCGGTCATGGTTCCTGATCCCCGCGACGCCGCCGGCAAGTACTATTTCGGCGGCGGCTACGGCAAGCGCAGCATGGATATGCGCGACGGGGAGCATCTCTGCTCGCCGCTTCTGATCGGCGAGCGGCTGATCGTGCAACGCATCGGCGCCCTGGTCGGGCTGGAGAAGGCCACCGGGCGGAAACTGTGGACCGCGCCGGTCGAGAAGGGGGACTGGAGCACCAGTCACAAAGTCATGACGCTGACCGGCGGCCGGCAGGTCGTCGCCTGCCTGACCGGGCAAATCCTGGACGCCGTGACGGCGAAGGAACTGTGCGCCCTGGGCATGAGCAACAGCGGGGGCATGACGATGATCGCCCGTGACGATGTGGTCTATATGGAGCCACATGGCAAACCGCTCACGCCCTTCCGGCTTATCTCAGAGGACAAATCCGTTCGCGCCGAGAAGCTTTGGGAGGGTCCGAAGATTGAAGGTCACATGTCCTCCATCCTCATGGACCGTTTCCTGTTCACCAAAGGGATGATGGTGGATATTCGGGACGGACGTCAGATCGGCGGGAAGCAAATGCCCAATATCGGGGCGCGATACGATTCCCCATGGATCTCGCCGATCCAGGCCGGGCGGTACACCATCCATTTTCTCAACTCTGACCGCCGCCAGTTGCGGGATTTCCGGCGCGACGATGTGCTGATCCGCTGCGCCGTGTTCGAGGTGGGCCAGAACGGCCTCCTCACGGTGGTTGCCAAGGACAACTGGCTGGGCGGCGAGAACAAACCGCGCATGCCGATGCTGGAGAAATACATACCGCGGTGCTATGCCCGCGGCATCTGGAGCAGGGAGACGGGCACCCCCGACCACTTCGGCTACGGCAGCCCCTTCGCACAGGGCAACCGGATCCTGTATCGCTCCTGTTCGCACCTCTACTGCATCGGCGATCCGAAGGCGCCGTACAACGGGCTCAAGGTTGGCGGCGTCCGCTGAATCGCTGAACAAGAGCGAGACCGGATGGAAGGGCACAACGATGGTGGGGCCGCGTGTATTTCCGTAAATCCGATTGCCTGTGGTGCTACGATCTGGTGAAGCAACCGTGACGAGGAGTCATCGTGGACACACAAATGAGGAGGGTGTGATCATGAGGTGCCGTACGTTGGCAATCTGGGTCTTGGTCGCCCCGGGGTTGTTCCCTGGCGCTTTCGGTGCGGCGGAGGCGGGGAAGACATGCTACGTCTCGCCGAAAGGCAGCGACGCCGATGCCGGCACGCAAGAGAAGCCGTTTGCCACGCTCGCCAAGGCGCAGGCCGAGGTGCGGGCGTTGATCGCAAAGGGGCTGCCCGAAGGCGGCGTCAAGGTTCTGCTGCGCGAAGGGACGTGCTACCTCCCGCAGACGCTCGTCTTCACGCCGGCCGACAGCGGCGCCGAGAAGGCGCCCGTCGTCTATGCGTCCGCGCCGGGCGAACTGGCGACGTTCAGCGGCGGGCGGATGGTGACGGCCAAGTTCGGGCCCTACAAAGAGGGAATCTACCAGTGCGTCCTCGACGAGAAGGGCACGCCGCCGGGCGAGGCGTCGGTGCTGTTCGTCAACGGCCGACGGCAGGTGCGGGCCCGATATCCGAACGCCCCCGTGGGGGGTTCCGCCGGCCACTACGGCCGATTCGGATTCTCGAAGGACGCGAAGTGGCCGAAGACCGGACCCGAGGCCGTCCAGGCGAAGGACTGGGGCTCATTCGAGTTGACCGGAACTCAGGCTTTCGAGAAGCCTGCGGACCGCAACTGGTCGCGCGCAGATCGGGCCTTCATTCACGGCCTGGCCAGTTGGAACAGCGTTCACTATGCCATCGCCAAACTCGAAAACGGCCGCTTCACGCTGGGTCCGGGCGGGTACCAGACCAACCGGCATCAGCGCATGCCGGTGGGCAGTTTCTACTTCGACAACATCCTGGAAGAGTTGGACGCACCGGGCGAGTGGTACTACGAACCCGACGAGCGACGTTTGTACCTGATGCCGGAAGATGGCGTGGACCTGGGGAAGGCGCGAGTGGAGATCGGCGGACTGAAGACGGTAGTGACGTTTCAGGGTGAACCCGGCAAGCCGCTTCGGCACCTCAGGCTGGAGGGCTTGCGGATCACGCACACGGCGACGACCTTTATGGAGCCGAACTATGCGCCGTCGGCCGGCGACTGGGGCGTGGTGAAGTGCGGGGCGGTGATGCTCGAAGGGGCCGAGGACTGCGCGGTGGACGGCTGCTGGTTCGACCAGGTCGGCGGCACCGCGATCTTCGTGGCCAACTACGCGCGGCGGGTGCGGGTCGAGCGGTGCAAGATCGTGCTGGCCGGCGACGGCGGCGTGTACTTGGTCGGCGCCCGCGAGGCGGCCTGGAAGGACGCGGCGACCATCTCCTTTCACAGCGGGAGTTCGCCGGATTTGTGGCAGCCGGGCGGCGCGATGAAGTACCTGCCCGCCGGCCATGCCGGGGCTTCCGCCTATCACGCCGACTGCGTGGTGCGCGGCAACCTGATCCACCACATCGGCGTCATCAACAAGCAGAGCGCCTGCGTCTTCGCGGCCATCGGCGAGCGGTTGACGATCGCCAACAACCTCCTGCACAGCGTGCCGCGCGCGGCGATCTGCCTGAACGACACGATCTGGGGCGGGCACGTGATTGAGCACAACGATATCCGCAACACGGTTTCGGAAACGGGCGACCACGGCGCGTTCAATTCCTGGGGCCGGGACCGCGGCAGCAAGAATGTCTTGCGGTCGGAAGCCAAGGCGATCATCACCATCCGCCACAACCGCATCTTGGAAGGCGCCGGCAGGGGCGGGTTCGGCATTGACCTGGACGACGGTTCCTCGATGTTCCGCATCCACGACAATCTGACCGTGAACGTTTCCGTGAAACTGCGCGATGGCGAAGACCGCGTGGTAGAGAACAATATTCCTGTAAACCGCCCTATACGATTCGGTGTAAGCAAGAAAAACGACCACTTCCGCCGAAACGTTCTTTACTTCACACACCCGATCAAATCCGTATATGAACATACTATGGGGGGCCGCCACCGGAGGAGGTGGACCGCAACGTCATCTTCACGCCCGACGGCAAATATGGTTTCGGTTGTACGCACATTAATCTTGGCCTGGTGAGGCGCGGGGAGAAGGATCCCGGAGAAGTGGGATTGGCACAATGGCAGGCCGCGGGGTACGACCCGAACAGCATCTTTGGCGATCCGCTGTTCGTGGACCCGCTGAAGCTGGACTTCCGGCTGAAGCCCGAGTCGCCGGCGCTGAAGCTGGGCTTCAAGCCCTTCCCGCTGGACGGCTGGGGCCTGCCGGCGGACTTCCGCAAGGACTGGCTCGACCCGCTGCCGCCCGAGCCGGACTTGAGCGCCGCGGGGCGGTGAGCGAGAGCGTGGCAAGGAAGGGAGATGAAAGTATGCATCACGAGACGAACATGACAGGCGTGACGAGGCGCGAGTTCCTGGCGGCCGGCGCGGGCGGGCTGGCGGCGGCCACGATAGGCAGCCGCCTGGCGTGGGCAGATCCGCCGCCGGACGGGAAGAGGG
>CAYZJD010000370.1:0-4425 GCA_964478455.1 uncultured Solibacteraceae bacterium
GGGACCGAACGGACCGTCGTACCAGGTCGTGAAGTTCCAGGCGGCCCGCGGGCCGTCGGTTCCCACGATCACGGCGGGAGTCGATCTGACCAACGCCATCTTCCAGGGCGAGAAGCTCAGCGGGGCGCAGGTCTTCGAGGGCGCGACGGCCAACGCGAAGCTGGGCTCGTTCGAACTGAACGCCGAGAAGAAGCTCGCTTTTCACACCGCGGTCACGAGCGACCACGGCTACACCGAGAACGTCCTCGGCATCGTCGAAGGCAGCGATCCGGTGCTGAAGAACGAGTACGTGGTGATGAGCGCCCACCTCGATCACAACGGGCTGAGCGTGCCCGACAGCACCGGCGACCGCGTTTACAACGGCGCGGATGACGACGCGTCGGGCTCGGCGGCGCTGATGGCCATCGCCCGTGCCTACGCGCAGGGCGCCGCCAGGGGAATGCGCCCGAAACGGTCGATCATGTTCGCGTGGGTTACGGGCGAGGAGAAGGGCCTGTGGGGGTCGCGCTACCTGAATCAGTTCCCGCCGATCGACATCACGAAGGTCGTCCTCAATATCAACCTGGACATGATCGGGCGCACGAAGCCGCCGGGCTACGTCGATCCGCCGTCCTACAAGCTGGTCGAGCCCGGCGAGGTGTTCATCGTCGGCCCGGACATCAGCAGCGATGATCTGGGGAAGACGCTGGACGCGGTGAACAACGGCTACCAGAAGCTGAAGCTCAATCACTTCTACGACGTCACCGCTCCCGATGCGACGCACGACAACCTGGGTCCGGCTCCGAACGGGCAGCGCATCTTCTACCGCAGCGATCACTACAACTTCGCGAGGATGGGAATTCCGGTCGCCTTCTTCACGACCGGCCTGCACCCGGATTATCACCGGCTGACCGACACGCCCGACAAGCTCGACTATGTCGAGATGCAGAAGGTCTCGAAGACGGTCGCCGCACTCGGCTGGGTGGTCGCGAACTCGGCGACCAGGCCGAAGCTGAACGCGAAGCTGCCGGATCAGCTGGTCAACGACATGAAGGCCGTGCAGGCGCAGGGCTGGGGCAAACTTACGCCGGTGCTGCCGCCGCTGCCGGGGATGCCGTTCTAGAAGAGGAATCAGGAATCAGGAGTCAGGGTAGGCGCGTGTGTGCGCCGCTCACGGCGTTGGCGAATCGCTCGCCTGGCGCCAGAGCGCCCGCGGCACCGCCGAGCCAGTCGGCGAAACGCCGCTCTCAGCTTGTCGTCCCGACCACGCGCCGTGGGGCGGCGCCGCGCCGCACGCCGGTCACGACCGGCCTGGACCGCCGCCGTCTGTTCCGCTATCCAAAGCGGGTCCGCCGCAATATAATCGGGCCGCTCGTTGATGCGCCGGGTGACGGGCGGCAGGAGTTGCGCGACCCGGTCCTCGATTTGCCCCAGGGGGGGCGGAAATTCTCCGTGATCGGCACGACGATATCCCACTACAGGATCCTGGAAAAGCTCGGCGGCGGTGGCATGGGTGTCGTCTACAAAGCCGAAGACCTCAAGCTCAAACGCACCGTCGCCCTGAAGTTCCTTCACGAGGAGGTGTCCAGGGACCCGCACGCGCTGGAGCGGTTCGAGCGCGAGGCGCAAGCAGCTTCTGCGCTGAACCATACCCACATTTGCACTATCTACGACATCGATCAGCACGAAGGCAGGCACTTCATTGCGATGGAGTACCTGGAGGGCCAGACGCTGAGGCAGCGCATTCTCGGGAAGCCCCTCGGCACCGACGAGATCCTGGACCTGGGTGCTCAGATCGCGGACGGCCTGGATGCCGCGCACTCGAAAGGGATCATTCATCGCGACCTGAAGCCCGCCAACATCTTCATCACCAGGCGCGGCCACGCCAAGTTGCTCGATTTCGGCCTGGCGAAGCTCGCACCGGAAAGGCATGCGGTGCCCGAGGCTGCGACCGCCATGCCCACTCCCGCGGTCACCGAGGAGGTGCTGACGAGCCCTGGTGCAGCCGTCGGCACCGTGGCTTACATGTCGCCGGAACAGGCGCTCGGGCAGGAGTTGGATGCCCGCACCGATCTGTTTTCGCTCGGCGTGGTGCTCTACGAGATGGCCACCGGGGCGTTGCCCTTTCGAGGGACGACGTCCGCGGCGGTCTTCGATTCGATCCTGCACAAGGCCCCGACAGCGCCGATTCGGCTGAATCCGGATCTCCCCGACGAGCTCGAACGGATCATCAACAAGGCTCTCGAGAAAGATCGGAATCTCCGCTACCAGAACGCCTCGGACGCGCGTGCCGATCTCCTGCGCCTGAAACGCGATACGGATTCAGGGCGCTCGGCCGCTGTTGCGACGATCGCTGAGCCGCCGAGGCAACCGGTACGGAGAAGGCGGCTGCGGGCCCCGTGGGCCCTGGCGCTGATTGGGTCTGGTGTGGTAGCGCTTCTCGTCGTCTCACTGCTGATTTGGAAGTGGGCGCCCGTGTTTGTGGGGAGGCCGCGCGCTCCTGGAACCCCGAGAGTGCTCGCCGTCGTCGAGATCGAGAACATGACGCAGGACCCCTCGCTCGAGTGGTTGGGTGGCGGCGTGGCCGAACTGCTGACCACCAACCTGGCGCAGGCGAAAGGACTGGACGTCATCTCGAGCCAGCGGGTGCGCGGCCTGATCAGACGGCGCGTCAAGGAAGGAGGAAGGCTGCTGCCCGGCGAGACCCAGGACGTCGCCAGGGAAGCGGGCGCCGACTTGTTCCTGAGCGGCGCCCTGTTGAAAGTCGGCCCACGGCTCCGGCTGGACCTCCAGGTTCAGGAAACGGCTACTGGAAAGGTCTTGTTCCCCGCCAAGGTCGAGGGCGACGACGCCCAGCACATTTTCGCTATGGCGGACCAGGCGGCCGACGGAATTCTGGGACGGCTGGTACCCGGCGAAGCGCCCGCCAGGCCCAAGGTCTCCGCCAGTCTTACGGCCAACCTCGAGGCTCTCCGCGCCTACGAGGAGGGCCTCGGCTACGTAGACCGTTTCTTTCTGGAAGACGCAATCGCTGCGTTCCGGCGGGCCACCGAACTTGATCCCCAATTTGCCATGGCCTTCCACGACCTCGGGATGTGGCTGCAGTATTCTGACGCTGCGGCGGCGCGTCAGGCCATGGCGCGGGCCTCCGAGTTGGCGAACCGCCTGCCGTTACCCCGCCTGCAGAAACTGCATATCCAGGCCCTACAACTCCTTCTCGACGGTCGCTCGCAGGAAGCCGAACGGGTTGCGCAGACGGAGATGGCCGAGTTTCCTCTCGAGATCGGACCGCGCTGGGACCTCGCCGGCATCCAATTCATGGACTGGAGAATGGGT
Source organism: uncultured Solibacteraceae bacterium (assembly GCA_964478455.1). GTDB lineage: Bacteria > Acidobacteriota > Terriglobia > Bryobacterales > Bryobacteraceae > CAYZJD01. The sequence goes on from CAYZJD010000370.1 coordinate 3,316, forward strand.
GAAGCGAAGACGGTGGTCGAAGAGATTGTCCGCTTGGACGATCGGGAGGCGTTAGGTCATGCTCAGCTCGGCTATATGCACGCTTGGGAGGGAGACCTGGACCGCGCCCTGGCCGCCATAGATCGTTACGGCGCGCTGCTCCCGCCTGACGACCCCAATCCGATGGATTGTCGCGGAGATGTGCTGGCGCTGAACGAACGTTACGAGGACGCCGCGGCGGCTTATCGGAAGAGCCTGGAACTCCATCCCACGTGGCTTTCGGGCGTCGAGGGTGTCAAGCTGGCGCGGACGTATCTATATCAAGGTAAGTATTCGCTGGCGGAAGCAAGTGTTCAGGCAGCGTACGAGAAGAGTGCGGCAGCGGTGCGGGGAGTCTGGGCCGAAGTGCTGGGCGATATTGAGGTGGGCCGTGGCCGTCTCGAACGTGCGGCGGCCCGGTATGAGGAAGCGGCCCGGATCTTCGCCGCCCCAGGAGCCCCGATGCCGCTCAGGATACCGCTGAAAGCAGGACGGGGCTACTTTGAGCAGCGGCAGCCGGAAGCGGCGCTGGCCATGGGTCGCCGCATCGCGTCACCGTGGGCGGCAGGTGTGCGCGCCGTGGCTCATCTGCTTTTGAAGAACGAAGCGGCGGCCGAGAAGGAACTTGCCGACCTGCGCTCTTTGGAGGCACCTTTGTTCGGCGACTACATGGCTGGCAAGATAGTTGAGCTTCATCGCCTGTTGGCTGCTTTCTATGCGGGACGCTCGCAGGAAGTGATCGCGCGCTGGCCGGAATTGCCCGGCCGACTATGGCCTCTTTGCGCCCTGGAGGTCGGGCGCGCCTATCTGGAAGCCGGCAACATTTCTGAGGCCGAGCGCCACCTGCGCTTCGCCATCAAGGCCCAACGATTCTGGGCTTATCCTGCTCAGCTCGAATCGTTCGACTTTCTCTCGTCCGCGCTGGCGCAGTTTTACCTGGGTCGGCTGCTGGAGCAGAACGGCAAGAGAGCCGAGGCCATCAACGCGTACCAGGAGTTTCTGAGTCACTTCGACAGCTCCTCGGCCAAGTTGCCGCAGATTGTGGAAGCTCGCGCCGCCCTGAAGCGCTTGTTGCAGCGCCGCCCCTGACGC
>CAYZJD010000371.1:0-4388 GCA_964478455.1 uncultured Solibacteraceae bacterium
ATGGCGCTCAGCGGCTTGTGCGTGTACCGCAGCATCTTCTCGATGGTTTCGAGAGTGACCTTCGGGCCCGCGGAGCAGTTGCAGCCGATGACGTCGGCGGGCGATTCGTCCAGCATCCGCGCGAACGTCTCCGTCGCCGTACCGTCCGGCAGGTTGCCGTAGTCGTCGATGGTGACCTGCGCCACAATCACCATGTCTTCTCCAGCCGCTGCGCGGGCGGCGACGATGGCTTCGCGCAGTTCGCTGAGCGCGGGAAAGGTTTCGAGAATCAGCAGATCGACGCCCGCCTCGACCAGTGCGTCGGCCTGCTCGCGGAACATCTGGCGGGCCTCGGCGAAGGAGGTCGGACCGAGTGGCTCGAGGCGCAGGCCGAGCGGGCCGATGGAGCCAGCGACGAACGCGCTGTCGCCGGCGACTTCGCGGGCCAGCCGCACGCCGGCCTCGTTGATTTCCCCCAGCTTGTCGGCGAAACCGAAGTGCGCCAGCCGCGCGCGATTGGCGCCGAAGGTGTTCGTCTCCAGGATTTCCGCGCCGCTCTTCAGATACTCGTCATGGATCTCTTTGACAACGGCCGGCGCGGAGAGATTCAGCTCGTCATAGCAGCGGTTGATGAAGACACCCCTGGCGTAAAGCATCGTGCCCATGGCGCCGTCGGCGACAAGCACGCGCTGCCCAAGCTGGTTGCGGAACTCCGCCGCTCTGGAGGTCGGCATCGGGCGGGTGAGTACACGCCGATTGTACCGCCAAGGGCGGGCCCGAACAATCGACGAGAGCTTGACATAAATATGTCAAATTTATATGCTTAGATGCATGCGCCGCACCACCCTCCGCCTCGACGGGGCGTTGCTGTCGGAAGCCAAACGAATCGCGGCGGAATCCGGAACCACGCTCACCGCCGTCATCGAAAATGCCTTGCGGGAGAGCTTTGCCAGACGCCGCCGCGTCCGTGTTTCCTCCAAGGTCGCCTTCACCACCTACGGGGGCCGGGGACCAAGGCCAGGTGTGGACCTCGACAACACCGCGGCGTTGCTCGAATGGATGGAAAGCGGCGATGGTGCTCGTTGACGTCAACGTGCTTGTCTGTGCCCACCGCGAGGACGCTCCGGGACACAAGGAATACCGGCGCTGGTGGCAGGAATGCGCCGCCTCAGATGAGGCGTTCGCGGTCGCCGACCTCGTCCTGGCAGGCTTTCTCCGGGTCGTAACGCATCCGCGGGTCTTTAATCCTCCCACGCCGCTGGAAGTTGCTCTCCGGTTCGTGGACGAGATCAGAAGGCGCCCGAACTACGTCGAGGTGCGGCCCGGCCCGCGGCACTGGGAGTTGTTCACCAAGTTGTGTCGCGCGGCCAACGCCCGCGGTAACCTCGTGCCGGACGCCTATCTGGCGGCGTTGGCGATTGAGTCCGGAAGCGAGTGGATCACGACGGATCGGGGCTACGCCAGGTTCCCCGGTCTGCGGTGGCGTCACCCGCTGGGCTGAACGAGCGGCCGACACAGGGGAGAGAGCGCCCCGTGCCCCGTTAGTCCGCTTTCGCAAATCGGACGCAGACAGGCATCGACACCTTCATCTCCTGACCGGTCGGCGTGAGTTTCCCGGTCTTGCCGTCGATGCGAAACACCACCACGTTGTTCGAGTTCTGGTTGGCGGCGATGAGGAACTTGCCCGTGGGGTCGATGCCGAAGTTGCGCGGCCACTTGCCCTGGCTTGGAGTGCGGTCGACCGTTTTCAGCGTAATGTCTCCGTCCTCGACGGCAAACACGGCGATGCTGTCGTGCCCCCGGTTGGACCCATAAACAAACCTGCCGCTCGGATGGACGACTACTTCGGCGGTCCAGTTCTCACCCTTGAAACCCTCCGGCAAGGTTGAGATGGTCTGCACCGCCCCCGACAATGCGCCTCTCTCCGCGTCGTAAACGAAGGAGGTGATCGTGGAAGCCATCTCGTTAATAACGTACGCGGCCCTCCCGCCCGGGTGAAAGGCGAAGTGCCTCGGCCCGGAGCCCGCATCCACGCGCGCGTAGGGCGGGTCGTGCGGGGTCAGGGTCGCCGTGGTGGCATCCAGCCTGTAGATCAGCACCTTGTCCAGCCCGAGGTCGGCGGCCATCGCGAAGCGATTGTCGGGTGAGACGTTGATCGAATGGGCGTGCGGGCCCTCCTGGCGGCTCTTATCCACGCTCGAGCCTTTGTGCTGGATGAAGGCCGTTGCCTCGCCAAGGCTTCCGTCCTCCTTCACCGGAAAGGCCGTGACGCTCCCTCCCGTGTAGTTGGCGATCAGGACGACCTTCCCCGTCTTGTCCACCGAGACGTGACACGGGCCTTTGCCGCGGGATGAGACGCGATTCAGCAGCTTGAGCTTGCCGGCGGCGCGGTCCAGTGCGAAGGCGCTCACCGCGCCGCCCTCGTCTGTCTCGCTTACGGCGTAGACAAAGCGGTCGTTCGGATGAACGGCCAGAAAGGACGGGTTCCTCTCCTCCGCCGCAAGTCCGCCTTCTTTGAGCCCGCCTGTGTCCGTGTTCAGGCGGTACGCATAGATGCCTTTGCTGCCCTTGCCTGTGTAGGTTCCTATCAGAACCCAGTAGTCAGCGTTTGCCGCGGGCACAATCGCGGCCGCGAGCGCGAGGATCTTGACGGCTTGCCATCCAAGCTTCATGTGTTCATGAAACCGCACTGTGGTCGCCGGCCGCAACGGCTTGAGCGACTCGTCGCAGTGTGAGCGGCGTTTAGGTGCAGTCCACTCGGCGCGAAGAAAAATGGGGCAGATCAGGCTGACCCCTTTTGGCAGTGAGGGCAGAAGTAGGTGGAGCGGCCGCCTTGGGGCATGCGGCGGATTCTTGCGCCGCACCGGAAGCAGGGCTGGTCCTCGCGGCCGTAAACCTGGCGCGGGAAGTCGTCGGCACCCTCGCAGACGGCTTCGACCGCCTCGCGCAGCACCTCGACAATGGCCGCGTGTAAGGCCACCAGCTTGGAGCGGAACACGCGATTCATCGGCCGTGCCGGATGGACCCGCGCGCGGAACAGAGCCTCGGCGGCATAAATATTGCCCAGACCGGCCACATGGCTCTGGTCCATCAGGAACAACTTGGCTGGCTTGCGTGAACGCTGGGCCGACATCACAAAGCTGCCGGCCGTGAATTCTTCCCCGAGCGGCTCGGGGCCGAGCGCGGCCATCATCGTCGCGGCCTCCGGCAGGCTCAGCACGTCGAGAACCCCCAGGGCCCTCGGGTCCTCGAAGATCAGGCTGCGCCCGTCGTTCAACTCGAACGACACGCGGGTCGCCGCGGGTCGCAGTCGCGCGTCACCAACGACGCGGAGATCGCCGGTCATTCGCAAGTGAACCCGTAGAACGGTCCCGCCGGAAAGATGGAGAAAGATGTTCTTGCCTCGGCGATCGACGGCCGTGATCGTGCGGCCGCGCGTGCGCCGTGCGAGGAGGGCGGGCGTTGCCGGTCTCACGCTCGACCGGCGGAAGACGCGGCTGCGCACGATTTCCGCGCCCAGAACCTGACGGCGAAGCTCGCGACAAACGGCCTCGACCTCGGGAAGTTCCGGCATGATGTGGCCGTCCTAAGCCTTCACTGCCCGGGCCATCAGCATGACCTCGTAATCTTCATCGAAGAAGTTCAGCTCTTCGGGCCGCAGTTCCTCGGCGGCTAGTCCGTGAAGGAAGCCGATGGCGGCCAGGACGTTGCCGTACGAGCGCACCACCACATTGTTCGGCTCAAACACCTCTGCGAGAAGCCGCCGCAGGGACTGTGCGGTGAAGCGCCAGTATTCCCCCCAGGGGTCCACGCCTTCGTGGCGGGCAGTCCGGTTGATGCCGTTGGCGCTAAGCAGGAGCGTTCCGCCCGGCTTCAGAATGCGATGCAGGTTCCGCAAGGCCGCCCTCGCGTCGTAGATCATCTGCAAGGTCTGGATGCAAAGGATGCAATCGAAGGCGTCAGAGGGGACGTGATCGGCGCGTGCCAGGTCCGCAACGATGGTCACCCCGGGTTGCCCCGCTTGGATGTGTAGCACGTCGCTCCGCGAGACTCGCCCGCCGCCGAAGCGGCGCGTGTAGCGGTCGTCCCCGACCTCGAGCACGCTGCCTCGAATACAAGCTGAGTGCTCGGCGAGGAAGCTCTCCAGGTAGTAACGGTCGATCGGCAAGCCGCGATCGAAACCGAACTCGCGGCTGACGGGTTTCGGCCTGCGAAGGCTCCCAAAGCGCACCGTGCCGGCCGGCGGCCATTGCAGGTGAAAGCGCAGTTGCTGTGCTCGCAGCCACCCTCGAATAGAAGGGGGAATCCGATCCGGGCGCAGGAAACTCAATCTCTCCCCCTAGGGTGTGGAGCGCGCAGTCTTGCGCGCCACGCCGGCGGTATATACCGGGCACATGGTGAACATTTCA
>CAYZJD010000372.1:0-4385 GCA_964478455.1 uncultured Solibacteraceae bacterium
TTTTCGGTATCGAATGGCAAGGATCCGAAATGCCTGCAGGTCATCCCGGCGGTGGGCGGCGATGCGCGGGATGTCTATTGCGTGCCGATGGAGGCGTCTGAGGAGATTCCGAGCTTCAGCGGGCTGGCGTGGTCGGTGGACACGCGTGAGCTGCTGTTCGTGAAGATGAAAGATCGTGGCAAGGACGTGCGGGAACTATGGGCCGTGGCGGTGGAGGGCGGAAAACCGCGTCCTCTCGGGCTGGCCATGGAGGGTCTGATCGATCCGCGGATGCACCCTGACGGGAAAAGGATTTCTTTCACCGCCGGCAAAAACACGTTTGAAGTGTGGGTGATGGAGAATTTCCTTCCCGGGGCAGTGGCGACAAAGTAGGGCTGGCCTTACAAGAGAGCCCGCAAGGAGGAGGGGCCGTGGACTTGGTATGGCTGGCCCAACTGCCCTGGCCGCAGATCTACAGGCTATTTCTGATTGCGCTCGTTCTGCTGCTCGGTGTGGCCTGCTCGGTGGCTCTGGTGGAAGTGGCGCTTGTCTCGCTGGCATTCCGGGAGACGAGAAAAGCGTACGGGGTCAGACAGAACCGCCCACTCGCAAACAACGCTCGGGGCGGTTTGGTCTGACCCCTTGCACGACGCTCGGGGCGGTTTCGTCTGACCCCCGTCAGCGGCGGACGGGCTTGAGATCCGAGCCTTCGATCTGAAGGCCTTCGACATCTTCACAGATCATGGCTGGGCGCTCCTCGCGGCCAAATGCTGAAAGCTCGACATTGCGGAAGCGCAGGTTGCGCGCATGGCGGCAGTAGAAACCGTAAGCTGGAAGCACGCCGAACATGTTGTGTTCGGGATAGGCGTCTTCCAGTTCGGGAGGAAGCCGCGCCGCATCCGTCGCCGTGCCGCCACCTGGGAACCGCAGGCGAACGTTGTCGAAAGTCACGTTCTCGATAGAATGGCCCGGAATGCCGGAAACGGCGCAGCCTGTGCGGCCTGACACCGTCGCATCGACGTTCGACAGAAGCACGTTGCGGAAACTGCCGACTCCGGGACGCCGGCCATCCTTTTCGTACGGCCGCGCGCGGTTGCCAAGGCGCAGGAACAGCGGCGTGCTCACGCTGCGCATGACGATGTTCGAAATCGTGACGCGGTCGAGCGGGCCGCCGTCCACGATTTCGAGCGCCACGCCCACAAGCTCCGTGTCGTAGATCGTACAGTTCGAGATGGCGACATTGTCGAAGCCGCCGTTGCTTTCCGTACCCATCTTCAGAGCGTTACACAGCGAGCTGAGCACGCAGTTGGAAATCACGACGTCTTTTGTTTGCCGGTTGGCGGTGCTCTTCAGCACGATGGCGTCGTCGCCGGACCAGATGTCGCAATCCGAGATTCGCACCCGCTCCGAGCAGTCCACGTCGAAGCCGTCATTGTTGTGGTTGACGCGGCTGCGGATGCGGACGCCCCGCGCCGCCACGTCCTCGCAGGCCAGGAAATGGCACACCCACATGGCTGAGTTGCGGAGCGTGACGTCACTCAACCGGACGTTGCGGCACTGGACGAAGCGCACGAGATACGGGCGCTCCTTGTACGGCGCGCCCTCCGGAAACGCGCTGCCTTGCCCGTCAATCTCGCCCGGACCGGCAAGGCCCACGTTCTCGGCCTCGAAGGCATAGAGAAGACTTTTGTCCGTGTAGTTGTCGGTGTAGGAGCGGAAGGCCGCGCGGCGGACCGGGTAATCCTTCAGGTCGCGGCTGCCGAGCAGCACCGCGCCCGCTTCGAGGTGCAGGGTCACGTTGCTCCGCAGCTCGATGGTCCCTGTCAGGTATCGCCCCGGCGGAAAATAGACCGTGCCGCCTCCGGCCTGGGCACACGCATCGGCCGCAGCCTGGATGGCCGGCGTTTCGAGCGCAACTCCCTGCCCCGTCGCGCCGCGCTCCCGGACATTCAAGAGGCCCTGCATCTAAACTCCCCTCCTTCGGACGTGCCAGTAGACCGCGTAGCGTTCTCCAAACAGCTCGTTCAGCGGCATGAGCCTGATTCCGCCGGATCCCGGAAGGAGGAAGTCGAGCTGCGTTGCCGAGGCTCGCTGCGGCAATTCCGGTAATCCGCGCGGCCCGGGCTCGAGCGAGGCGGCAGGGACTGGTTCCCCCTTGATCGCCTGAATCCAGTCGTCCTCCGGCGTGCGGTACGGCCTACCGTATTGCAGCTCCCGCGTCAGCCCCTCGGACCCGAGCCGCCCGGCCAGAACCAAAGGCCCGTACAGGAACGCCACCTGCGAGTCGTCCCCCGGCAGCGTCTCGGCTCGAACGTTCATCGGCAGCGCCACGTCGAGCCGGTCTCCCGGCGACCAGCGCCGCCGCAACGCGAAGTAACCACCGGGAGCAGCGAATCCTTCCAGCTTTCTGCCGTTCAAAGATGCGCCCGCGCCAGGTGCCGTCCACGCCGGCACGCGAATGAGAATCTCGAGTTCCTTGGACGCTCCATCGAACACAAGACGCGTTGCCGGCTCGTGTGGAAACCGGGTCTCCTGCCGCACGCGGATCCCCTTCTCGCGCCAATCGAGTTCCGCCGGCGCGAACTGGGTCACGACGAGCGTATCTTCGCCATGGAAGTACACGCTGTCGGCGAGCTTGGCGAAGGATTCGATGCCCGTCCCGGTGCAGCACCAGAAGGCGTGGTTCGGAAGGCCAAAGAGTTTCCAGTAACCGGATGCCAGCGGAACGAAGTACATCAGCGTGCCGTCTTCGGGATTCTGCGTGCCAAGGATGCCGTTGAAGAAGGCCCGCTCGTAATAATCCGCATACGTCGCCGAGCCCGTCCAGGCGAAGAGGTGGCGCGTCAGCTTGAGCATGTTGTAAGTGCAGCAACACTCCTGGGTGGCCTTGCCGAGTTCGCCGGCGAGGTTGCCCGGGGGCTTGCGCCAGTGCTCCTCGTTGCTGGTTCCGCCGGTCACATAAGAGCGCGCCAGTGCAACCTGCCGCCAGAAGAACTCGCTCAGGTCGCGGTACCGGCGCTCTCCGGTTAGTTCGTAAAGGCGCGCCGCGCCGATGATCTTCGGGATGTTCGTGTTGGCGTGCAGCCCAGTGAGGTTGTCCCGACCCTCGGCCAGCGGGTCGAAGACCTTCCGGTGCTCGAAGCGGCGCGCGAGGGCAAGGTGCTCGTCCTTGCCGGTTGCCGCGGCGAGGTTGCAGAGTACTTCGACCATGCCGCCGTGCTCGACGTCGAGGATGCGCTGCATCTCGGGGTCGGAGAGAGGCTTGAGCCAGCTCGCCGTCCACGTGACCATGCCCAGGAGGACATCGAGCGCCTGTTCATTGCCGCAGAGAACATGTTGATCTAGCAAGCCCGCCATGATCTTGTGCAGCGTGTACCACGGCGCCCAGACGGGCTTGCCGGACCTCAACCTTTCCAAGAACTCCGTCGGGAAAGCGCTGAGATAGCCGCCGCCGAGCGCCTGCTGGCACTTCGCCAACTCGGCTACCATCCCGGACGCCTTGCGGCGAAGGTCGGGATCGCCCTCGCTCGCATCGAGCAGAGCACAGGCGGACAGATAATGTCCGAGGAAGTGGCCGCGCAGTTCGACGTTCGGCTCCTCCCATCCTCCGAGCGGCTCGGCGCTCGAGGGGAGCCCGGCGTTCAGGCGGAAAGTGTGCAGCAGGCGTGCTGCGTCGAGCGCGTGGAGGTACCTGCGGTTGCGCTCGAGCATGTCACGCCACGGGCCGGGAAGAAGGCGGGTGCGCCCGTATGGAAAGGGTTGGAGAGGAGCAGGATTCACGTGCGCAGCGAGGATCGAACGGCCCAGCGTAGCTGTGGCCGCGCTGGCCATGAGGAACCCGCGGCGGCTCAAAGTGAGGAGGCCCATGGCACGGCTACAGCACCATCGCGCCCGCTTTGAACGAGCGTTCGAGGAACGCCGCCGCCAGGCAGATCTCCATGTCCGCCAGCATGTCCATAGTCTTTCGGCGATCGCTGTACCAGCGGATGCACGCCAGCGCGGGCCGCTCCGGGATCTTCAGCAAGTCTTCGGAGGGCGCCCTCTCGCCCGCCGCCTGGCAGACGTTCTCGAGCGCGGTCTGGCACTGGCGCAGCGCCTTGCGGTCGGCTTCCGGGTTGATGCCGCTCACGATCAGGTCCGTGGTCAGCAACTCCCCTTGGGAGGAAACGTTCGCCATTGCACAGGAGAGATGCTCCGATTTCCATTGCAGGTCCAGGTTCCCTACCCCCTTGATGGGGATCAGCGCATGAAACTCGTTGCCATGGCGGTCCAGCAGCGCGCTGAAGAAACCCACCGCGTCACGGGCCAGCTTGAGCGAATCCTGCTTCTGCTTGCTGGCCACGTGGCCGAACGCCGAAACGGTAAACGCGTGAAATATCATCGCTCCTCCGCGGCTGCGGGCAATC
>CAYZJD010000373.1:0-4352 GCA_964478455.1 uncultured Solibacteraceae bacterium
GACCGCCGTTTCCGGTTGGACCACATCCTGACCGGGATGCACGCGCGCGGCGGCTTCACCCAGAGTTCCTTCCTTGACGACGCCTGGGCGGTCACGGTGGATCTGGCGTGCCTGGGTATGATCGCCTGGATCGCCTCCGGCTTGTACATGTGGTGGAAGCTGTCCCAGACGCGCGCGTGGGGCACGTTCGCGCTCGCCGGCGGCGTCACGCTCTTTGCAGTATTCCTGTTCGTGCTCTGACGGCTCAGGCGACGCCGAGTTCCCGAATTGCCTCGCCGGCAGCGGCGAGATTGGCCAGGCGCATCTCGGAGTACTTCCGCGAGAGAATCACGCCGTCGGCCCCGGCGCGGAAAGCGGCGAGCACGGCGGCTTTCGTCCCCTGCGGCGTGCTCTTGCTGTGATCGGCCCCGGTCGGGATGTCGATGTCGATGCCCGGCCAGATGCGCGTCTTCGTGCCGGCAGCGCCTTCGAGCGCGCGCCGCGTTTCCCGGGCTACATAGTCAGCCGAGAAGCCGGTGAACGGGACCTGCCCGTAGCCGCGTTCGCTGAAGTTCATCACGCGGTAGTGCAGGTCCAGCAGCTCCTGCTTCGGAATGTCGGCGAACACGCTCGCGCCAACGCTGTCGATGTAACTCGCGATCCGCTCCCCGGCGCAGTTGTGGTACATCACGATCTTCAGGAAGTCGGAGTACCTGGAAAGCTCGCGGATGTCCTGCTCGGCGCGATAGAACGGGCTGAACGAGTTGTTGTGCCAGATGTGCCAGCCCACGGGAATCTGCGGCTTGACGGACTTCACTTTGCCGTAGATGGCGGCATAAGTTTCCCGCAAGCTGTCGGTCCAGAACATCTCCCAGGCGAGGATTTCCGGATAGCGCAAGAGGATGCGCCAGAACGTGACGAAGTGGCCGTCGGCCGGGCGGCGTCCCGAGCGGCTGTTGTTGACGAAGGTCTCGAGCGTCCGGAAACCTTCCTTGGCTCGCGAGAAGTCGATGCCGCGTTCCTTCGCCTTTCGCTCGCAGAACCCGCAGAAGCAGCCGGCGCGGCCGGGGTCGCTCCGCGCGCCGCCGTGGCTGGCGCCGAGCGCATTGCCAAGGGCGCCCTGGCGCTCGGACCCCCACATGATGCCGTCGATGTCATACGAGCGCACGTAGTCTTGCACCAGGCCCAGCAGGAAACCACGGTAGTCGGCATTGTTGAAGCAAAGCGTCGCGCGGTTGCGGCCGTAAAGGTCCACTTCCTGAAGCTGCCGGATGTTGGGGATGTCGTCGCGGAAGACGTCTTCGAGCCAGCAGAACGTGCGCAGGCCGCGCTTCCTGGCCGCCGGCAGCACCGTGGCCAGGACGTCGAGGTCGCCGTAATCCAGCGCGCGCGTGTCCTTGAGCACGGTGTCCTTGTAGAACTCGGGATGCACGGCGGCAAAGTTGCCGCCGCGGAAGTCGAGATCGTACTCCTGCCGACCGTGGTCAGGGAAGGGCTGGCCCGGAATCTGCCGGCCCGCAATCCCGCGTCCGTAAGTGAACACCGCGAGGAACAGCGTGTTGACACGGCCGCGCTCCTGAAAGATGTCGAGCACCCGCTCGACGCCCTCATCGACGAAGGAGACCGCGCCTACCTGGACGCCAACGGTTTTCGCCTCCGCCCGCTGTGGGGCCGCGGTTGCCACCGCCGCCAGGCCTGAGGTCCCGCCCTTCAAGAACTCACGACGACCGATCCCATGGCTCTGCATCTAACCCCCCGTAAAGGAGCGATACTCCTCCGGCGCGAAACCGGCGGCCAGCTTTCTGCCCTTCACCAGAAGCGGTCGCCGGACCAGGTTGGGATGCTTTGACATCAGCTCCAACGCCTCGGCGCGCGAGGGCGGCTTCTCCTTCATCCGCATCTCCCGGTACAGCGCGTTCTTTGGGTTGAGGAAAAGACGGTAGTCGCGGTCGCCGATCAACGCTTCCAGTTGGCCGACGCTCAGCCCGCGGCTGAGATCGACTTCCTCGAATTTCGCTCCAAGCTCGCGGAGGTAACTCCTCGCTTTACGGCAGGTCGTTCAACCGGGTTTCAGGTACAACTTCATCGACGTGCCTCCCATGGTCGCTCGATCACATTCATGTGCCGGCGATCCCCAATTCCAGCATGAGGCGCTCGGCTTTGTACACCTTCCGCAACGCCTCGACAACAGCCTGGCTGGCCACGTGGACCGAGCGCGCCCTGGCCTCGGTGTAAAGGAAGCGGTCCGGCAGGCTCTCCAGGTTGCCGTCGAACAGAATGCCGACGATCTCTCCCTTCGTATTGACCGTCGGACTGCCCGAGTTGCCGCCGTGCGTGTCGGCGGTGGTGACGAAGTTGAACGGCGTCTTGAGGTCCAGCACCGTCTTGGCCTTCACCCAGCTTTCGGGCAACCGGTACGGGGCCCGGCCCGTCGCCCGCCGGTACAGGCCTTCGAAGGTGGTGGCGTAAGGGACGTACTTGCCGCGTTCGTCCTCATAGGCCTTGACCGGGCCGAAGGACAGCCGCAAGGTCGAGGTCGCATCGGGATACTCCGCGGCCCCGTAAAGCCGGTAGCGCGCCATCGCGATCTTCGCCGCGCTCGAGTCTAAGACGGCCTCCAGGCGGTCATCGTGCGCCTTCTTCAACCTCCGCGCCTCCGGATCGAGGAGGAGCGCCAGCCGCACCATGCCGTCCTTGGAGTTGCGCACCTCTTCGAGACTTGCGGCCAGCCGCTTCCGCTCGGCGATGTCTTTGAGCTTCGATGTCCTCACATACACTTCGGCTGCCTGCCGGGGCGTCTTGCCGGCCAACACGGATTTCAGCAGCGGATCATCCGGGCCGAACTCCTGCACAAGAAAGCTGAAGTAGTTGGCGAGCACGGCGATCTCCATGGAATCCGCGATCGGCAGTGTGCCGTATATCGAGGCCTCCAGGCTGGGCAGCTTCGAGTCACGATAGTCCGCCAGCCGCTGCTCGTTCGGCTTCGCCCGCTCCTCGGCCAGCCGGACGACGTGCCGGACAATACGGTACAGGTCCGAGCCGCGGTCCGCGCCTGTCTCGAGCAACCAGTAGCGGTTGTACTCGTTCCGGAAACCCTCGTAGGCGGCCGCAACCTCCTCCCATGCGTTGCCGTACTCGACGCGCAGTTTGGGATCCCGCATTACCTCGGCCCGCAGGCTCGCGTCCTGCCGCCGCTTCTGCTCCATCAGCCCGGGGTCCCGAAGACCGAGCAGAAACCCCGTGTACGCTTTGTAGCTGTTCCGCTGCGAGTCCAGGTTGTCCCTGGCGACGCGCTTGTTCTCAGCGCTCTGGGAGGAGTACTCCTCGAGGGCGCGAATCAGCGACGCCAGGCGCCGGTGGATCATTGGATAGGAGACATCGCGGAAGAATTCGAGCTGCGCCACCGTATTCAAGCGGCCCGTCGTTGCCGGAGTACCCGGGACAAACGTCAGTTCGCCCTCCTTCACGCCCTCCTTGCTCCAGCTCAGATAACTCGGAGGCTCCGCGGGCCTGCCGCTCTCATACGCTCGAAGAAAAGTGATGTCCAGGCAATACCGCGGGTAGGTGAAGTTGTCCGGGTCGCCTCCAAACGACGCGATGTCCGCTTCGGGCGCGAACACCAGGCGGACGTCGTCGTACTTCTTGTACCGGTAGAGGTGATACTGGCCGCCGGAGTAAAGCTTGACAACCTCGCAGAGGTTGCCCGTTCGAACGCTGCACTCCTTCTCGATGCGGGCGCTGTTTTCCTTCTGAAGCCGGTTGGCCTCGGCGGCCGGCGCCGCCGCGGCGATGCCCGCATTCACCTTGCCGGTGACGTCTTCGATCGACAACAAGACGTTGGCTTCGAGGTCAGGGCATTTCCTCTCGTCAGCCTCAGTCCCCGCCCAGAACCCGTTGGCCATGTAGTCGTGCCCGGCGGTGCTTAACTGCTGGATGCACTCCGAAGCCACGTGATGGTTCGTGAAGATCAGCCCTCGCGGTGAAACAAACGAGCCGGACGCCAGCGTCTTCACCGAGCTGAGACGCAACTTGTCCAGGAATTCCTCGCTCAGCGCGATGCCGTGTCGCTCCTGGATGAGCTTTGTCGGGGCCTGGTTGAAGAGCCAGATTCCCTCGTCGGCTCGAACCGGCAGTGCGAGAACCAGCAGGATCGCGATGCGGGCTGGGGCTATGAATTCGGGACGACGGACGGGCATGAGGACCTTTCTGGAATGACTCCTTTGTATAGTTCTATCTCTTTTCTTTTCAGTGTGTTACAGGATATTGACGGCTGCACGAAACTTCCGTTCTTGCCTTCGCTGTGCGATATTGAAAATAGAGGCGCTGTTAGCCACAAAACAAAACAGACACCTTATGTCGGTGCCGGCCGGCAC
>CAYZJD010000374.1:0-4326 GCA_964478455.1 uncultured Solibacteraceae bacterium
CCTACGCGCTCGACCTGCTTCAGAGGTACATCCGCGTCGAGTCCGTCAATCCGCCGGCGGATACGCGCGCGGCCGCCGAACTGCTCAAGAGCGAGTTGGAGAAGCACGGCATCGAAAGCCGGCTCTATCCCAGCGGCCCCGCCGGCCAGACGAACCTCCTCGCTCGTCTGCCGGGGCGGGACCGCGGCAAGAAGCCGCTGCTCTTGTTGAACCATCTCGACGTGGTGCCCGTGGACCCCAAGGCGTGGACCATCGACCCGTTCGGAGGACTCGTCAAGGACGGCTTCATCTGGGGGCGCGGCGCGCTCGACATGAAAGGCATCGGCATCCAGCACGCGGCGGCGCTGATCGCGCTGAAGCAGGCCGGCGTCACGCCGAACCGCGACATCCTGATGCTCTCGACGGCGGACGAGGAGACGGGCGGCACGTACGGCGTGCTGTGGATGGCCGCCAACCACTTCAAAGAAATCGAGGCCGAATACGTGCTCGATGAAGGTGGCTTCGGCACGCGCGAGATCCTGGCGCCGGGCAAGCTCGCCTTCGGCATCGCGGTCGGCGAGAAGCAGACCGCCTGGCTGCGCCTGCGGGCGAAAGGCACGGCTGCTCACGGCTCACAGCCTATCCCCGACAACGCGAACCTCATTCTCTTGAAAGCTCTCGACCGCGCGATGGCCCAGCCCGCCTCGAAACTGCATCCAGTGGTCAAGGAGATGATCCGCAACCTCGGCGGGAAGCTCGCCGAGAACAAGTACACCGCCGCCATCCGGAAGAACACGATCACGCTGACAACGCTCACGGCCGGGGTCGGTTCGCCGCCCAAAATCAACGTGATCCCCTCGGCAAGCGAGGCGACGCTCGACTGCCGGCTTCTACCGGGGGTGAACGTCGAGGAATTCATCTCCGAGATGAAGGCGCGCATCAACGATCCGCGCGTCAGCATCGAGCTTGCCAGCGAGCCGAGCGACCCCGGACCCAGCCCCAGCCGCACGCCGCTGTTCGAGGCGATCGCCAGAGCCATCCGCAAACATCATCCGGGTGCGGTGGTGACGCCGATGCTCGTGCCTCACGGCACCGATGGCGTGAAGCTGCGCGCCAGAGGGATGATCGCTTACGGGTTGACGCCAATGGTCCTCGACCTGGCCACCTCGGCCACCATGCACAGCGACGCTGAACGCATCCCGCTGGCCGAGTTCCACAAAGGCATTCGCATCTTCTACGAAGTGCTACAGTTCTAAAAGGGGTCAGCCTGATCTGCCCCATTTTCCGGCGCAGAAGAACGGGGCGGATCAGGCTGACCGATTTTTCAGGGAGGAACTCATGTCTAAACTATCCGTTCGCGATCTGGATCTGAAAGGAAGACGCGTCTTCATCCGTGTCGATTTCAATGTGCCCCTTGCGCCCGGCGGCCGGGAAATCACCAGCGACAAGCGCATCAAGGCTTCACTGCCAACCATCCAATACTGCCTCGAACAAGGCGCGGGGCTCATCCTGGCCAGCCACCTCGGCCGGCCGAAAGGCAAGCCGAACCCGGAGATGAGCCTGAAGCCAGCGGCCGTGCGACTGCAAGAGCTGCTGGGCCGCCCGGTGAAAATGGCCCCGGACTGCATTGGGCCGCAGGTGGAAGCGATGAAGCCCGCCCCCGGCGAGGTGCTACTGCTCGAAAACCTCCGCTTCCATCCCGACGAGGAGAAGAACGATCCGGAATTCGCCCGAAAGCTCGCCTCGCTGTGCGACCTTTATGTGAATGACGCCTTCGGATCGGCGCACCGCGCCCACGCGTCCACGGAAGGCATGATCCGCTTCGTGCCCCAGGCGGCCGCAGGCCTGCTCATGGACAAGGAGCTGGAGTGGCTCGGTAAGGCCACCTCGAACCCGGCAAGGCCGTGCGTGGCCATCCTTGGCGGCGCCAAGGTCTCCGACAAGATCGAGGTCATCGAGAACCTGCTGAAGATCGTGGACAAGATGCTGATCGGAGGCGCGATGGCCTATGCGTTCCTGAAGGCTCAGGGACGGCCTACCGGCAAGTCGCTGGTCGAAGAAGACAAGGTTGACCTTGCCAGGGAGCTGCTTGGCTCGGCGGGCGGCAAGCTCCTGCTGCCTTCGGACCACGTGGTGGCGGCTGAGTTAAAGGAAGGCGCGGCAAGCGAGGTGGTCACCGCAATCCCCGGCGACAAGCTGGGCGTGGACATCGGACCTGCAACCATCGCGGCCTATGTGAAGGAGATCGCCGCCGCGAAGACCATCATCTGGAACGGTCCCATGGGCGTGTTCGAGAAGCCGCCGTTCGACAAGGGGACGGTGGCACTGGCCAAAGCGGTGGCTGAATCGGGGGCAGTTTCAGTAGTCGGCGGCGGCGACTCGGAGAAGGCCGTCAAGGCCGCCGGCGTAGCCGGCAAGATCACCCACATCTCCACCGGCGGCGGCGCTTCGCTCGAATTCCTCGCCGGCCTGACGCTGCCCGGAGTCGCCGCCCTCACCGAAAAGGGGTCAGCCTGATCTGCCCCATTTTCCGCGACAAGCGGCAGGCTCACTGGCCTCTAGCGCTTCGCGGTTCCGTCCCGCAGCCGGTCCTGGAGCCAGTAGTCGCCCACGACGAGCCCTCCCGCCAGAAACAGGTGATCCTCCGCCCGGTCGGAGTGGTGTGAGAAACGGAGGTTGTACACCATCTGGCCTTCGGTCGGCGGCACCGCTTCCACTCGCGTCACCCCCGCGTAGCTTCCACCGGGGACGACGAGCCGGTCACCTGCGGCGAGATCCGCAGCTCGGCGGAAGCCCGCGGCGGTCGGGATGGGGTGTTCCGCCGAAAACAGGGCGTTTCCTTGCGCCGTCATCACACGATAAAGCGGAAACGGTTCCGGGCCGCGGATGATCTCGGCGATTGCCATCGCTTCTCCTGTCACCGGATTCCGCACGTACTCGCCCGGAGTCAGATCGCGGATCGCAACCTCGGAACCGTCATGCATCCGGATCGGCGTCGCGCCGTCCATGCACGAGGTGTAGAGGTTGCTCGAGAAGAACTGCTCTTCTCCTCCGACGGTCATGCGGATCGAGGTCCGGAAGTTCGACTTCGGCGTGCTGTAGGAGCGGTTGTTGTACGTCACCGCCATCTGCACCGTCTGGCGGCCGCCCGGATCGGTTTTCACGTTGATAGTGGGGACCAGATCAACGGTAAGCTCGCCGTGCCGGACACGCGCCGGTTCCAGCGTGGCCGAGTACATCCTCCGGCCGTCCGGCGCGACAGCGGTGCGCCCCGCGGGCAGCACGTACGAGACGGTGAACGGCGGGATCTGGACTCCCTCGTGAACGATCTCGTAACGCACATTCTCCAGGCGGCTGCCCGGACCAAGTGGCCGCGACGCCGCACGCTCCTGTTGTGCCCAGACTCCGGCGCCGGCGAAAAGGAATAGGATCCCAGCCAGGCTCCTTCGCATCCCTGTCCCTCCCAGAAAAGGAATCAACTGCGGTTACTCGCGAAGGAACAAGAATACTACGAAATGTCTTGCCTTCGGTTGCTGTCGCTGACTAACCCCGGCCACGCCGCCGCGCAAGACGGCGCGGTTCGGCTTGGAAAAAGATGAGGCGCCAGAAGCTCGCCCGCATCCACCTGCGCCGGATCACACTCGGGCCGGCCTGGAATGTGACAGACTGGGCATGAGGATTGGCCCGGAGATGGATCAATCACAAGCTGCGTTTCGGCCCGTTCCGTCGGCCGACGATCCCGTGCTCAAGGAGGCCGTTCGCCGGCTGGTGGAAGCCTGCCATCCGGAGCGGATCTATTTGTTCGGGTCCGCCGCACGGGGAGACGCAGGTCCGGATAGCGACTACGACTTCATGGTAATCGTCCCGGATGACGCACCAATGGAGTGTCGAGACGACCGGCGGGCGTATGAGGCCCTCTGCGGACTTGGAATTCCCAAGGACGTGTTGATCTGGACCAAAGAGGCCTTTGACAGCCGGCTTCCCCTGAAGGCATCGTTTCCCTCGACCATTGTGCGGGAAGGAAAGCTGCTCTATGTCGGGTGAGCAAGCCCGGCTTGCCGACACCAAGAGCTGGTTGGCGCTCGCCGGACAGGATCTTCACGCGGCCGAGCACGATCTATCGGGAGGCGCCACACTCCACTGGGATGTGCTCTTCCACTGCCAGCAAGCGACCGAGAAGGCCTGGAAGGCGTTCCTGACCTGGCACGATGTCCCTTTCCGCAAGACGCACGAGTTGGAAATACTCGGAGGGCAGTGCGCAGCGGTGGATCCTTCATTGGAGGACCTGGCGAGCCGCGCAAGACATCTGACGAGGTACGCTTGGAAACTCCGCTATCCTGGCGAGCG
>CAYZJD010000375.1:0-4302 GCA_964478455.1 uncultured Solibacteraceae bacterium
CAGACCTATCGCTACCGGCCCGACTTCAACCACCCCGGCTATGTCGAGCACATGAAGCGCGTCATCCGCGTCGCCGTCGAGGACGTGAAGACGGACCTCATCCACCTGGACAACCACGCGCTGATCGCGCCGCCGTGGACCTGCAACACGCCGGAGGTGAACCGCCGCTTCCGCGAGTTCCTCGCGGGCAAGTACTCGCCGGAGCAGCTCAAGAACCGTCTCGGTTTCTCGGACCTCCGCGCCGTCACCGTACCCACGTGGCACGGCATCGCCGAGCCGGATTCCCTTTCCCCGATCCACGATCCGCTGGTTCAGGAGTGGACTGATTTCCGGTGCCAGGACTTCGCCGCCTATTACGGAAAGCTGGCCGCCTACGCGCGGCAGTTGAATCCCGAGGTGATCGTCGAGCTGAATCCGCACGGCATTTACGGCAGCAACCGCGCGTTTCTCAACGGCGTGGATCACGCCCGCCTGCTTCCGCACGGCTCCGTGTTCTGGAGCGAGGAGCGCAACGAGGCCGGGATCACTGAAGACGGCATTCTTGTCTCGAAGATCCGCTCGTTCAAGCTCGCGCGCACCCTTGAGCAAACCATGTTCGTCTACACCGGCCCCCGCAGCCCGAGCCTGGACCGCCGTCCCTGGCGCCTGTTGATGGCCGAGGCGATGGCCTTCAACCGCAACTGCCTGGGCCACGTCGGCACGCCGCTGGACGCCTACAGCCTGCCCGAGGAGGCGCGCCGCTACATCCGCTTCTACCGCGACAACAACCGCCACTTCGCTTCGACGCGCGTGGTGGCCGACGTGGCGCTGCTGCGGTCGTTTCCCTCGATGGCGAACAACAGCCTGGGCCCGCATCTCGAAACAACGCTGATGGAGCAGTTGCTGATCCAGCACAAGATTCCGTTTGACATCATCTTCGACCAGCAGCTCGCTGACCTGTCGAAGTATTGCGCGCTCATTCTTGCCGATCAGGAGTCGCTTTCGGACCGGGCCGTGGAGCAGATCCGCGAGTACGTGCGCAATGGCGGCGGCCTTCTCGCTACCGGCACCACTTCGCTTTACAACGACTGGCGGAGACGCCGGACCGACTTCGGTCTGAGCGACGTTCTCGGCGTTCACTGGTCGCCGGAGGCGCCGCTTCCACCGGCCAGGCGCAGCGGATTCGGCCGCGGGCGCGCTTCGTATCTCCCGGCGGTTGTGCCTTCCGGCGAGATGCCGGAGCCCGGCGAGGGCCTGACCGTTGGCGGCGGATTCACCAACAAGTACTGGAAGCTGCCCGCGAACGCCGAGGCGATCGTCACCGAAATCCGCCACGTGGCCGGGACGCCCCTCTCGGCGGAGCTGAAGGGCGCGCCGCTCACCACCGTCATCGAGCTGACCGAGAAGAAAGACGCGAGCGAGCGCGTGCTCCACTGGATCAACTACAAGCCCGGCTCGCGGGTCCGCGCGTCACGAGCGAGCGTGGCGGTTCCTAAGGGCCGCAAGGTCTCTGCCGTCGAACTCCTCTCGCCGGATCGCGCTGCGCCGGAGAAGCTCTCCTACTCGGTGGACGGGGACCGCGTGCGCTTCGAGTTCCCGTCCCTGGAGGTCTACCATGTCGCCGTACTTCATCTCTCTGAGTAATCCTCTGCGTTTCCTCTGCGTCCTTTGCGCCTCCGCGGTTGTTGTTGCCGCCGGTCCGGTCAAGCTCGACCACCGCCTCTTTCCCGGGCTCCACCACGCCGACGGCAACTGGGCGGCGCTGCTCGCGGCGACCGACGGCAAGGTCTACGTGGGCCTCGCAGTGCATGGCGGCGACGGCCATCTCGTCTACTACGACTCGAAGGCGGATCGCGTGCACGACGCGGGCAACCTGACCGCGCTGTGCGGCGAGTCCCACCTCCGGCGCGGCCCGCAGTCGAAGGTCCACGCCAAATTCGGCGAAGGCAAGGACGGCCGCATTTACTTCGGCACGCACGGCGGCTGGTGGTTCAACTACGCGCGCTTCGCCACCAAGGAAGGCTACCCCGGCGCGCACTGGATGGCGTTCGATCCTCGGACCGGCCGTGTCGAAGATTTCGGCCTCGGCGCGCCGAACGAAGGCATCAACACCGGGGCCTACGATCCCCTGTTCAACCGGATTTACGGGCTTACGCATCCGCGCGCCCACTTTGTCTACTACGACGTGAGCACGCGCAAGGCGGTGGATAAGGGAAGAATCAACAACTGGGAATCGGTGTGCCGCACGCTCGCGATCGACGACGAAGGCAACGTGTACGGCTCGTTCGATCGCGGCCGGATCTTCAAGTACGACCCGCGAACGGATTCGATCCACGAGCTTTCCGTTCAGGTTCCGATCCGCGAGAAAGGGATCTCGCTCGGCCGGGACTACAACAAGTCGGAGACGGCGTTCCGCACGATGGTTTGGGACGCGAAGACGCGGCAATTCTTTGGCGTCGACGAGAGCGCCACCATCCTGTTCTCGTTCAACCCGCGCACCGGCGGCGATGGAGAAGTGCGCCGTCTCGGGCAATTGGCGATTCCCGAGCTTGCGGACAAGCGCGAGGCGCCCTACGCCACGCTCAGTCTCACACTTGGCCGGGACCGGAAGCTGTATTACGGGGCCGCCGGGCGCGAGTTTGACTACAGCGGCAGCGCGGGGTTGGCCACCTCGCATCTGATCACTTACGACCTGAACACGGGCAAGACCGAAGACCTCGGCGAGATGCTGCTCGCCGACGGCAGCCGCGTGCTCGGCACCAACGCGGCCGACACCGGCCCTGACGGGACCATCTACCTGGTCGGCGCCATCGAAGTACGCCCCCAGCCCGGCAAGCCCGTCGAAGCCGCCGGCAAGATCGGCGATGCCTACTATCGTCTGGCTCTGCTCATTTACCGCCCGAGGTGACGCCATGCGCTTGCGATTCGCCCTCCTTCTCTTGGTCCTTTCGCCGGTCATGGGGCAGCGGCCCCTGGACTACGACCGGAGCGTTGTCAGCCAGGTGCGCATCGATCTCCGCGAGCTGGGCTACCCGCCCGTGGACGTGATCCCGACGGAGGAGTCGGCGGTCCGCGCGCTCGCCGTCGGGCCGGACGGCGCGCTTTACGGCGTCACCAGCGGGAAGCGAAGCCACCTGTTCGTCCTGCACCCGGCGCACGGCTACGTGCAGCCCCTGGGATACCTCAAGGGCGTTTCGACCGTGTACAACTCGCTGGCCGTGTCGCGGAAGGGAGAGGTCTACGTGGGTTCCGGCGACAAGGACGGCCACCTGTTCCGATACTCCCCGCCGGCAAACGAAGACGAACAGCCGATCCGCGTGGACGCGCCCGTGAACGTTACCGACCTGGGCGCGCCGGTGGCCGGCGAGGGTACTTACGCGCTGGCGATCAGCCGCGGGAGCGACACGATCTACGGCGTCACCTATCCCGGCGGCCAGTTCTTCTCCTACTCCGTTGCGGCCGGGAAGTTCCACCTGTCCGGCAAGGTCGCCGAGAATCCCGCGCCTGGAGAGAACTTCGAGCAGGAGAAAAGCATCGGCCGGGCGATCATTGTCGGCGACAACGGCTCCGCGTACACGTCCGGCGAGAACGGGGCGCTATTTCGCGCCGCGGGGACGTCATTTCAGAAACTGCCGGTTTCGCTGCCCGGCGTACCCGGCCGCGAGCCATTCCAGCGGGTGGATGCCTGGACGGCGGGACCATGCGGCACACTTTACGGAGGAACGTCGGATGGCTACCTGTTCCGCTTCGATCCGGAGAGGCTGACAATCGAGAACCTGGGCAAGCCGCTGAACCAGTACCGCATCCGCGGCCTTGCTTTCAGCCGCAACGGGAAACTCTATGGCGCCGGCGGCGACGACGACGAGATGGCGCGCCTGTTTTCCTACGATCCCGCGCGCGGCGCGTACGAACTTCTCGGAATGATCGACGTGAATCGACGGCCCTTCTACACGTGGCAGGCCTACGTCATCGGAGCAATGGCCATCGGGCTCGACGACATCATCTACCTCGGCCAGGCGGAGCGCCGCTCCAAGCTGTACCTGTACTATCCCGGACCGCCGAACCGGGCCCAGGCTCATTGCGCCAAGTGAGTAGTTGCACGCCGGGACCTGCGCCGTTTGCGCTCTGCCCCAGTCCATGGAGCGGCTTCCACGCAGAGACGCAGCGCGGGCCGGGCGAAGAGCGGAGCGCCTCACTGCGCACAGCGCTGGAGCTGGCCACCGTGTGCCGCCTCATTCAGAGCTACACCCCGTACTCCCTGCGAGCCACGGCGGCCACCCTCCTCCCTCTTGGACGCCAGCGCAGACTTCCACGAGGTCCAGA
>CAYZJD010000376.1:0-3689 GCA_964478455.1 uncultured Solibacteraceae bacterium
TTCGGGTCGTACTTGTACCTCTTGAGCGAGGTCGTTTCGGCGACATAGAGGTAGTCTTTCCAGAACGCCAGGCCGTAGGGCCGGTCCAGGCCCTGGATCAGCTTCTTTCGTTGTTCCGGGCGGAAGTCTTTATCGGCGTCCGTCAGGACGTACACCGAGCCGCCCTCGACGCTGTCGCTCAACAAGATTTCGCCGCTTGGGCCTTGGAGCATGAGCCGCGGCGCCTCGAAGCCCTCCGCGTATGGCTCGATGTGGAAACCGGCCGGCAGGCGCAACTGCGCGCGGCCGGGACGCTCGATCACGCGCGGCCCGTTGACGGCCGAAGGCGTGTGGTACGGTGGCGGCAGCTTCAACCCGCCCTGCCAGGCAAGCACGCCCGCTGCAAGGGCGCACGAAGACACAAGAATCGCAAGTGGTCGTTTGGACATGGAGGAAAATCCCAGAAACTTTCAGTATAGCAAGCTCATGAAAACGGCCAGACGCGGTCGACCGTCTTGCTCAGGATCCAGCTCTTGTCGTCGTCGTTGAGGAACTTCATCTCGTCGCGCACGACCGCGAGCGCCTTCGCGTAGCCGCAGTACGGCTCCACCATCGGCCAGTCGGTTCCCCACATCAGCCGTTTCGGGCCGAAGTGCTCATAGAGCCGCTTCACCTGTTCTTGCGAGTCAGGATAGGGATACGGGTGCCTGCTGAGCGACCAGGTGTGCGAGATCTTCACGAAGACCTTCGGGTAGCGCTTGAGCGCGATCAGCTTCTCGAGTTCTCTGGGCTGATCCAGGGGGCAGTCCGCCATGTGGTCGATGACGACCGTCAGGTCGGGGAACTTCTCCACGAGCGCCGCGACGTCCGGCATGCGCGTCACCGGCGCGAGCATGCACATGGGCACCCGCAGCGCGCGGCAGCGCATCCATAACGGCATCATCAGCGGGCCGCGGATCCAGTCGCCTCGGCCATCGGCGGCCGGGCTGAGACGCACGCCGTGGAAATGCTGTTCCTCGACGAGACGCGAAAGGTGGTCGGGGGCGGCGGGGTCCAGCGGGTTCACGCGGCACACCCCGTGGAAGATCCGCGGGTACTGCTTCAGCACGTCGGCGACGTAGCTGTTGTCCCACCAGTAGTAGCGCACCTGGATGATTACGGTGCGCTCGACGCCGTTCTCTTTCATCAGGGCGAGCAGCATCTCCGGCGTGGCGTCTCTTTCCGGCGGATCGGTGGTGTCGCGGTGCCAGGGGTACTTCGGGTCTTTCTTCCACACGTGCACGTGCGAGTCGATGAGGTAGCAGCGGGCGGACGATGCGATCGCGGCGCCCAGTCCGGCGCCGGCGAAACCACGGCGTGTGATCGCGCGGGACATACCGGCAGTATACGCCGTGTCCCGCGCCGCAACGCGGTACTTCAGTCCTCGGGGCCGAAGTAGGCGACGAAGCCGAGCAGGATCGTGTCCTGGTTCTTGTGGCCGGCCGGAGTCGCGCCGCGGTCGAAGAACGGCTGGTCGGACCAGTCGCGGCGGTATTCCAGCCGCGACAGCATCCCCCGGCTCACCCTGAATTCGCTGGTGAAGGTGAACTCCTTCAGCTTCTGGCGAACTCCGGTGGTGAAGCCGTCAGCGTCGTTGTACCACTCCAGGCGCGGCGCGAGCGCAAACCAGTTGGTGACCGCGAAGCGCGCGGCCCCGGCGACGCCCACCCAGCGCGCGGAGCCGCCGAAGACCTGCTTGTCCACCCCGTAGTCGAAGTTGAGGTAGCAGTTGACCCGTGGATCCGGGGTCAGCAGCAAGGTTGTGTCGTAAAGGTGGCGCAAGCCCTTGTTGGTATCGAGCTTCTCGGGACCGACGTGGTAGGTGTGCGTCCAGGTGAACTTGCTTGTCGTGATGGTTCCCATGATGCCCACGGTCTTGCCGCTGTTGTTGTCCTCGACGTTGTTCCAGCCATTGGCGACGTGGATCCCGGCACTGAAGTGGTTATTGAGCGGCATGGTGGCGCGGACGCCGAAGTGATAATAGGGGATCGCCCAGGCGAACAACAACGAACGCGAGTAGTTCCAGTTACTGTGGGTTTCGATCACCTCGGCGCCGGCGGCGGTGACGTATTTGCCGAAATCGATCTGTAACCCCTTGGCCTTCTCCGGCTTATAGCTGACGAAGGCCTGCTCGATGTTGCGGAACACGCTCGGCGCCGTCTCGGCTGAGTGGACGATGTCGAACGCCCGTCCGAAGCCGAAATCCACGCGGAAGCCGAGCGGATCAGGCTGGTGCTCCAGCACGAGCTTAGCCATGTTCAGACTGAACTGGTTGGCCTTGACGTCGAAGTTCCGGAGCTGGTTGGTGCGGGAGGCGGGATGGTTGAAGTTCAGGCTGTAGTAGCCGTCGATGAGGCCGCTGAAGGCGATCGGTCCCACCGACCAGCCGGCGGCGCCGTTCGCGCTCTTCTTCTCTTCCTCCTTGATTTCTGCGGCGGGCAGAGGCGTTTCCGCATCTTGAGTTGCCATCTGCGGGAAGGACACGGGGGGCACAAGGACCAGCGCCATGGGCAAGATACACGCAGGCACTCTCATGTAGCGACAACCTCCAAAACCGAAATGAGTTGCGCTCTTCGGTAGGCGCGAACGGGGGGCTTACCGGCGCATGTTCGCGACTTTCAATTCCCAGTGAGCGGCGACGTGGGCTTACCAGTTTATTCCATTCTACCGTCATCGCGTCGCCGGCGCTAATAGAAATTTTCAATTAAGCCTATAAAAACGTTGCGTTATGAGATTCCGGTTGGCCGTTGCATATTGGAAGGGAACTGCCCCGTCCGCAGACTTTCCCAAAACAGGTCGATTACATGAGAGTTCTGAAATACGGTTTGCCCATCCTTCTACCGGCGTTACTGGCGGCCCAGGGCGCGCCGGGCGTGGACGAGAGACTGGCCGCGCTGGAATCGGCCGCCAAGGCTGCTCAGTCGGCCGGCGACAATGCCTGGATGCTGGTGAGCTCCGCCCTGGTGCTGATGATGACGGGCCCGGGCCTGGCGCTGTTTTACGGCGGGCTGGTGCGGCGCAAGAACGTGCTCGGCACGATGATGCACAGCTTCATCCTGATGGCTCTGGTCACGGTGCTATGGGCGGTTGTGGGGTACAGCCTGACGTTCGGCGAAGGATCGCCGGTGGTGGGCGGGCTGCGGTACCTGTTCCTCGACGGCGTCGGCGGCGAGCCGAACGCCGACTATGCGGCGACGATTCCGCAGCAAACGTTCATGGTGTACCAGTTGATGTTTGCGATCATCACGCCGGCGCTGATCTCGGGCGCCTTCGCCGAGAGGATGAAGTTCAGCGCCATGCTTTTGTTCATGACGCTCTGGACCCTGATCGTCTACTTTCCGATGGCCCACATGGTGTGGGGCAAGGGCGGCCTGCTGAACGCCTTCCTGGGCGGCAAGATCCCCTGCTTCGACTTCGCCGGCGGAACGGTGGTGCACATCACCTCGGGTGTTTCCGCGCTGGTCTGCGCGCTTTACATGGGCAAGCGGCACGGCTACCTCGCCGAACCGATGAAGCCGCACAACCTGGTGCTCAGCGTGATCGGCGCCTGCCTCCTCTGGGTGGGCTGGTTCGGCTTCAACGCCGGCAGCGCGCTCGGCGCCTCCTCTCTGGCCACCAGCGCCTTCATCGCGACGCACTTCGGCGCCGCCGCGGCCACGGTGGGCTGGATC
>CAYZJD010000376.1:3699-4286 GCA_964478455.1 uncultured Solibacteraceae bacterium
CTCGACGCCTTCGGCGTGCACGGCGCCGGTGGAACTCTCGGCGCGGTTCTTACCGGCGTGTTCGCTACCAACGCCGTGAACAATGCTCTCAAGGACGCCTCGGGCAATGCGGCGCCCCTCGGGCTGGTGGATGGAAACGGCATGCAGGTGGTCAACCAGCTCATCGGGAGCGCCATCGCCTGGGTGCTGGCGATCGCCGGCACGCTGGTCGTTCTCAAGATCTGCGACGCGGTCACCGGCGTGCGCGTGGCTACCGAGCATGAGATCGAGGGCCTGGACCTGAGCATGCACGGCGAGGAGGCATACAACCTGGAGGCACGAGGATGAGCCGGGGCCCGGCCGGCCGGCGCCGGAGGCAACAGAAAGGACGAAGCGGATGAAGAAGATTGAAGCGATCATTCAGCCCTTCAAGCTCGAAGAGGTCAAGGAAGCCCTGAAAGGAGTCGGCATCGACGGTATGACGGTGTCCGAGGTGCGCGGGCACGGCCGGCAGAAGGGCCATAAGGAGGTCTACAGGGGCCAGGAGTATCACGTGGACCTGCTTCCGAAGGTGAAGCTCGAGATGGTGGTGCCATCGGCGCGGGCGG
>CAYZJD010000377.1:0-4257 GCA_964478455.1 uncultured Solibacteraceae bacterium
GTGGCAGCTGAATAATTCCAGGCGGCGTGGCGACAATTTGCCGTTTCCCTGACTTGAGCGAGTGCACGACGATTCTCTCCTCGCCCGGTTCGTCCCACTCCACATACAGCAAGGTGCGTTCCGACGCGGGAGCGGGCAGGAAGCGAGGAACTTCCGCGCGCTCATGCGCAGCGATCCTCACGGGGGTCCCGCCGCTGGCCGGAACCTCATAGAGGCCCTTACCAAGAACGGCAAACACGATGGACCTGCCGTCCGGGCTCCAGGCTCCGCCATTGAATCCGTCCACACCGCAGAGCGAAACGGACTGGCCTCCATGAAGCGGGACCTTCTTCAGCTTGCTGCCGGCAGCGAAGCCGATGAAGTTACTGTCCGGCGACCAGAAAGGCCAGACGGCGCCCACGGTCCCTTCGATCCGTCTCGGCTGGTCTCGATCAAGGTCCTGAACCTCAAGAATCCCCGGGTCCGCGCCCCCGTTGTAGGCGAGATGCCGACCGTCGGGTGAGATGGCCGGCGGGCCTAGCAGTTCAGGCGTGAAGCTGAACTTGACGACACGGCCCCGGCCCGGGTGAGCCGGCTCGCGGGAACGCAGCCACCATCCGGCAAGAAACGCCGCAATGACAACCGCGGCCGCGATGCCGGCGATCACCGCGTTGCGTACGGGCTGGCGGGCCGTAACCGCGGCGCGGTGCGGTTTCGACGAAGCGCGGGTTGTCGGCCGAATTGCCGAGTACCTCGCGGATCTTGTTGATGGCTTTGTTCAGGCTGTGGTCGAACTCGACGAAGGTGTCGGCCGGCCACAACTTCTCACGCAGTTCTTCACGGGTGACAATCTCGCCCGGCCGCTCGAGCAGGATGACAAGCAGGCGGAACGGCTGGTCCTGGAGATTGACCTTGAGCCCTTTCTTGCGCAGTTCCGCCGCGGCGAGGTCCACTTCGAAGACGCCGAAGCGGAGGACGCGTCCGGGTTGTTGCGCGGAGGCCACCGCCGTGTTGATCGAATTATAGGGCGGCGGGTCGGCGGGTTCAATGGGTGTGCAGTTGCCGAGAGCTGCCGCCTGGGCTAAGGCTGGCGGCGTTGCAGAATGTTGTTCGTCGCCTCAGAGTTGAAGTCGTGGAAGAACTGCTTTTCGAGGTTACCCACGAGGCTGACGGCGGTTTCTGCGCCGAGTGCCTGACAGAGAGTATCTTCACCGAAGCGGACTCCTGGGACGAGCTGCGTGCGAGCGTCAAGGAAGCGGTGTCGGCTTTCTATTTTGATCGTCCGAAGCCGGCGCGACTACGCCTCCGCCTTGTTCGCGAGGAACTGCTGGCCGCCGGATGAAGCTTCCTCGCGACCTCAGTGGCTCCGAACTGATTGAAGCCCTCTGCCGGAATTGGGACTACTCAAGAATCCACCAGGAAGGGAGCCACGTCATTTTGCGAACAGAGTCCCCCTGCACGGCTCGGTGAATGGAACGGCAGAACTAACCTGTAAGCACCTCCCGCAGCCGGCCGGCGACGGCCTTCTGATCTTTCGCCGCAAGGCGGCCCGCCCGGCGGAGGATCAACCGGTTGTCCAAGGTGAACAACTTGAGCCGCACCGTACAGGGCAGACGAAGTCCGGCGGTGGCATGATCTGTGAGTTGGGTGTCCCCGGGCCATGCGCTATGACCGGAGGTGGTGACCATTGTCATGATCGTGTGCCCGTGCCGGTTGAAGGCTCGCGGACTGAGAACGAGAGCAGGACGGCGCTTGCCGGCGGGGCGGTCGGTGAAAGGGAACGGGACCACCGCGACGTCCCAGCGATCACAGATCACGAAACGCCTCGTCGTCCTCCGGCGAAGCCCACTCATCGAGCGTCTGTGAGAGGGCGGCGTGGAATGCGGCATCGAAGGGGTCGAGACGCCGTAGCGTGACGACGTTCCCCTTGACCTCGTAGGCAAGGACGTCACCCGGCTTGGCGCTCAGGGCTTCGCGCACTCTCTTGGGGACGGTCACCTGCCCCTTGGCGGAGATCCTGCTGGCGAAATCGAGGGGCATGGTGCTTTGCTCCTTACCCTTTGCAGTAAAGGGTAAACGGCGCTCTGGGGAATGTCAAGTGGCCTGCGGCCGCCAAGCTGGAACAGGCAGGACGCGAGGTTCGCAGGCCGTGCAGTAAGGCTGGTGGCTGCGGGCACAGCCAGTGTAGGCTGTTCCCATGGACGACGCGGCTGCCATCGGCTTCCGGCCAGAATTCCTCGACTTCCGGCGGGGGATTCGCGTTGGCAATCTCGAAGAGAACGAGCGGATCACGCGGATTCTGAAGAAGGCGCTCGAGGCGCGGTTCGCGCAGCCGTTCCTGACCGAGCGGTGGGGCCGGGGTGTGTACTGGCGCTGGATCGGATTTCTGGCGAAGGCCAACCGCGCCGCCAAACCGGTTTCTTCCCACGTCAGCTTCGGCTGCTCGAAGTTCTTCGTCTCGATCGACACCGAGGAGCGCGTGTTCGAGTGCGGGATGCAGATCGAGCGGGGGTTCGTGAAGGCGCCGCGGGATTTCCGGGACTGCCAGCTTGCCGAAGACTGGGACTGGCACCGGCTCGTGCGCGCGCTGAAGCCCGGCGCAGCCATGGAGCGGGAGATCGCCCGGCTGCTGCGCGAGGGGTTCCTGATTCAGGGCGGTAGCTGGGAGGACGAGAGGGGACGCTTCTCGCGGGCGGACTTTCCGGGAGTCGCGAAATTGAAGCGGCTGCTGGCGGCAGCGCCGGCGAATCACTGGGCCGGTTTCCAGCTCTACTACCCGATGGAGGAGAGCGACGTGCGGGCCTCGAGCGGGCGCGACTTAATTGAATCAATGCTGGCGGTGTTCGACGAGGTCACCCCGGCAATGAACCTCTGCTCCCAGATCCAGTTGTGAAAACCGGTGGCTGAAAACCGGTGACAGGCTGCGCAATTCCTGATTCCGGTTTCCACCCGAAAAATGGACCACATCAGGCTGACCCCTTTTCGCGGAAC
The DNA here is from genome assembly GCA_964478455.1 of uncultured Solibacteraceae bacterium. Lineage (GTDB taxonomy): Bacteria > Acidobacteriota > Terriglobia > Bryobacterales > Bryobacteraceae > CAYZJD01. Next base: position 2,971 of record CAYZJD010000377.1, read on the forward strand.
ATGGCCACGATGTTCTCAATGGGGTTGTTCGGCAGGATGTTGTGGACCTGCTGGAAGACGAAGCCGCCGCCGGGGGCTAGCGCGGCGATCTGCGCGCGGACGTGATCGCGGACTTCCTGCGGCGTGGCGCGCGCGAGGACGGTTTGGGTGTCGCAGCCGCCGCCCCAGAAGGTGATGTCGCGGCCGAAGTCGCGCTTGAGGCCGGCAGCGTCCATCCCGCGGCCGCCGATCTGAACCGGGTTGATGGCGTCGAGGCCGGCGTCGATGAGGTCGGGCAGCAGCGGGCGGACGGCCCCGCAACAGTGGAGCATCACTTTCGCCCCGGCCAGTTGCTTGGCGCGGTTCCAGAGAAGCTTGTGGCGTGGTTTGAAGAACTCCCGGTAGACAGACGGCGAGACGAGCGGGCCGGTCTGGCCTCCGAGGTCATCGCCGAAGTTGATGACGTCGATATAGGGGCCGGCGGCGGCCAGGTAGCGCTCTAAGCTGGCCAGATGATGCTCGGTCGCCTTGTCAAGGAAAGCATGGGCGCGGGCAGGCTCGGCGACGAGTATCATTAGGAAGTTGTCCATGCGATAGAGAAAAGCGCCCAGTTCCAGCAGGTTGCCCCCGAACAACCCGATAATGGCGCGGCCGGTGCGCTCGCGGAGGCGGCGGGCGCCTTCGGCAAGGGACGCCGGATCGGCCTCGCGGGGGCCGGGCGGCGAGCGGAAACCGGTCCACATGGTTTCCCCTAGAGCCTGCGCGAGGTGATCGAGGTCCTCGCTCTCCTGCCAGGGCCAGTACGTCTGGGTGAAATAGACAGCGCCGTCGGGCATCCGGCAGAGAACGCGGCCGCTCGACTCGGACCGCAAGATCCATTCGCCATCCCTGCGCTCGGGCGGCGTCCAGGCGGGCATCTGGCACGGCGTGCCGTCGGGGAGGGTCCAGTCCACCCAATCACGGTCTTCCAAGGAGAAACCACGGCCAAGCTCGATGGTGTCCACGCCGAGCAGGTCGAGGACATCCTCATCGACGATGGCAAGCTGCTGAATGGGGTCATAAACTCGGACCGTCACCGGGGTTAAACCAAGGGCCGCGCGGAGTTTGGGGTAGGACATGGCGGCGATGCCGGAGGAGCGATGGCCGGAAAAGTCGAGGGGGACCCGGTCGGGCTCCTGGTGGTTGAGAGCGGCGAGAACGCGTTGGCGCGAAGTCATGGCGGTCGGGCTCGTTAAGACGTAGTGTACGCTAGTGCCGGGCAAGAAAAAGGCTTGACAAGATGCATTACCTCTAGTATTTTCATGCTAG
>CAYZJD010000378.1:0-4236 GCA_964478455.1 uncultured Solibacteraceae bacterium
GGCGTTGCTGTTCAACCATGGAGACGCTCATTTCCGCTGGCAATGGCCGGTGCTCATCACGTACGCGGTAATGGGCATGCTCCCGGGAAAGATCATCCTTGCGCGACACAGCTTCCCGCTGCCGCCGGAGCGGACCGAAGAGCACCAACGGTGGCTGGAAGCCAACCGCCGCTACTCACTGCGGGTGATGGAGAGTATGCGTTGGTTCTTCGTCGCCATCCTCGCCGGCTATGCTGTGCGTCACGGCTTGCCCAGTGGGAAAACGATTTGGCTGCAATGGTTTTTCTTGGCCATTGCCGCGGCGGCCTTTCTTCTGATGACAGCCATTCTCATTCGCGGCAGCGGCCAACTGGCGGCAATGGGTCGCGATCTCCGGCCGGTCGGTAGTTGGGCTGGACCGTTCCAGCCGGCAAGGTTGATGCTCCGTGGAGGCTTGGCCTGGAGCATCCTCTACTGCGCCGGGCTAACAGCACTGCTGGTGTTCTTCGGGCGTTGAGGGCAGGCGTCATGTCAGAGAGGGCTCTCAGCGGCGCGCACGATCGGGCGGCGGCTGGAGAAGCCAGGGGCAAGGTGAAACTTCCTGCGGGCTCAACCGTCCTCCAGAATGCAAACGTCCCTCAGGTTTCTGTACTGCTCGGCGAAGTCGAGGCCGTAGCCGACGACGAACCGGTCGGGGATTCGAAAGCCGGTGTAGGCGATCTGAATGGGTTCAATGCGGCGCTCGAACTTATCCAGAAGCGCCACGATGCGCAGGCTGCGCGGCTTGCGCTGTTCGAGCACGTGTACCAGGTAGCTCAGGGTGACGCCGCTGTCCACGATGTCCTCGACGACCAGGACGTCGGCGTCCTCGATGGACATGTCGAGGTCTTTGGTCAACTTGACCTCGCCCGACGTCGTCTTGCCCTTGCCGTAGCTCGAGATGCCGATGAAGTCGATGCGCACGGGCCGGCTAATCGCGCGCGCCAGATCGGCGAGGAAAAAGCAGGCGCCTTTGAGGATGGCCACCATGTGGATCGGGCGCTCCGGGTAGTCGGCGTCGATCTGAGCCCCAAGTTCCCGGACCCTCTCCTGGATTCTTTCCTCCGGGATGAGGACCGTCAGCGGCTTGCCAGACATGGTGTTCCTGCCGCGATGGGCAAGCCTCGATTGTAGTACCATACCGCTCAAGGAGCTGACTGCTGAGGAAACAGAAAGCCGAAGTCCCTGCGAGCCGCCCTCGAAACGAAGAACCCGACGCGCCAGCATGGCTCATTGCGGTGCGGGCGGCCGAATCCAAGAAAGCCTCCGACATTCGCGTGCTCGACCTCCGGGGCCTGACCTCGTTCACCGACTACTTCGTGGTCTGCACCGCGGCCAACCCCCGGCAGAGCCAGGCGATCAGCGACGAAATCGGGTTGCAGCTCAAGAGGGCCGGCGAGCTTCCCCTGAGCCTCGAAGGTTACGATCACGCCGAGTGGATTCTGGCGGATTACGGAGACTGCATCGTTCACATCTTCTCCCCGCAGGCGCGGGCTTACTACGACCTGGAGCGCCTCTGGCGATCCGCGAAACAGGTGGAGATTCCGGAGCAGCCGCGGGCGTGACTACCCCGAACACACCTCTTCCACTGTCGTGAGATTACCGCCGCCGGCGAGGAACTCTTCGATCGTTCGGGCGGCGTCGTCTTCCTTGAGGGACAGGATGGCGTCCGTAACGAGTTCCACCCGCTTGCCGGTTTTCAGCAGCCCGAGCGCGGCGAAGCGCACACAGTACTCCGTCACCACTCCATAAACGACGTAGCGATCCGCGTTCAGTTGCTCCAAGATCGCCGGCAGATGCGGGTTGGTGAAGCAATCGAGCGTCTGCTTTTCCAGGATGATCTGTTCGGCCCCCTCGATCGCGTATTCGCCCGGTGTGGATGGGATGACGACGCGCCTGTCGAGGAGCGTCTCAGGCGGCTTTTGCTGGCCGAGGGTTCCGGCGACGCAATGCGGAGGCCAATTGCGGAACTCGGGATCGTCCTCGGTGTGGGCGTCAGTATCGGAAATGACTGGTATCCCGCGGCTTGCTGCATACTGATTGAGCCTGGCGATTTTCGGCAAGAGCCGCTCGGCGCCCGGGACGTACAATGCGCCCGCCGGCAGCATGAAGTCGTTCTGGGTGTCCACGTCGAAGAAAACGGTTTGCATCGATCTGGAACTACCCTCCTGGCGCCGCTCTGCGTGCCTGCTCCGCCAAGTCCAGCAAAGACCGGCTGTATTCGACCTGGTACGGCTCCGGCGTATCGAGCCGGCGGCAAGTCTCGGGCAGCTTCTTCAGAGATTCTGCTGCGCGCTCCCGCGCTTCGGCGGCGCTGGGGAGCGGCTCGACCAACCGGCCGCCAATCAACACCGGTTTCAGGAGGGCTTCCGCTGCCGCGTCGCACGGGCACTCCCAAGAGCAGGCTATCAGGTCGTGGTCGGCATAGCGGAAGATCTGCTTGGTTCCGGGAAGGGTGACCTTGTCCTCACTGAATTTGGCGGTGAAGCGCCGGATTCCGTTCGTCTCCAGCTCGACCAGCTTGTACACGGCGCCCAGGTTAGGGGCGTCGGCCGAGGTGACCAGCTCCGTTCCCACGCCAAAAGCATCGATCGGCGCCCGGGCTTCGACGAACTGCCGGATCTTGTACTCGTTCAGGTCGCCGCTGGCCATGATCCTCGCCTCGCCGAGGCCGGCCTGGTCGAGGATAAGCCGGGCCGCGCGGGAGAGCTCGACCAAGTCGCCGCTGTCCAGGCGCACGCCCCAAAGCGGCTTTCCGAGGGCGGCGGCATTGCGCGTTCCCTCGATGGTGTCATAGGAATCGACGATGTAGACAGTGGAGGGGCCCAGCAACTTCTGCAACTGGCGGAACGCCTCCAGCTCTTCTTCGAAGGCAAGCACCCACGAGTGGGCCGCGGTGCCGTAAACCGGGATGCCGAAACGGAGGCCCGCCAGAGTGTTGCTGGTGCCGATGCAGCCGCCGATGAAAGCGGCCCGCGCGGCGAGGACGCCGGCCTGCGGGGAATGCGCGCGCCGCGTCCCGAATTCCACGACGCTCCGCCCCTGCGCCGTCTCGACGATGCGCGCCGCCTTGGTGGCCACCATCGTCTGGTAGGCGATCGTGGACAGCAGATACGTCTCGGGAATCTGCGCTTCGATCAGCGGCCCGCGCACTGTCAGCAGCGGCTCGCCGGCAAAGACGGGAGTTCCCTCCGGGACAGCGAAGAGGTCCCCGGTGAAGCGGAATTCCCGGAGGCAGTCGAAGAAGCCGGCTGACGTCCGCGCAAACTGCGGCAACCGACGAAGGTAGTCGATGTCCTCGCCCGTAAACCGGACTTCCTGAAGGTACTCAACGGCCTGCGCCAAGCCCGCCGCCAGGACGAAATTGCGCGCGGGCGGTAGCCGCCGGATATGAAGCTCGAAGGCCGCCTTCTCGTCCGACTTGCCGGCCTCGTAATAGCCGGCCGCCATCGTCAGCTCGTACAGGTCGGTGAGAAGGCCATGCATGAACCGCTAGGTTACTTCTTTTTCGCGTCCTTGGGCGGCTGGTGCTCTTTGACTTCCGAACCCGCCTTCTGCAACTCCTCCACGGCTTTGCCGTCGAGTTCGTAGATTGAGGGCTCGTTCTCGCGCCTGGCGAAGTAGCTGCTTCCTGCCTTCGAGATGAGGACCTTCTCGACGCGCTTGCCGTCGTTGGAGGTGACCTTTGCTTCCAGGAACGGCGTGGTGAAGCCTGTGTCCGGGAACTTGGTCGCGGCCAGGTCACGCAGCTTGTCGATCACGGCCTGGACCGAGACCGAATCCATTTGCTTGCCACCGGCCATCCACTTGTCGCCGCTCTTCTGATACTCGACCTGCTTTACGCCGTCGCGGATCTCGACCTTCGTAGGGTCGTTCCACCCGAAGTCGAAGACTTTCTTGTTGCGGAAGTCCTCGAGCCCTTTTTCGAAGCCTTCGCCGGCGTAGCTGGCGATCTTGTGAAATCCTTCGACGACGGTGCTCAGGGCGTAGTAATCGTTCTCCTTGCTCTTGCGAACTTCGAGCTCCTGCGTGCCCGAAACATCGGTCACCTTGACGACCGCCACCCGCTTGGCCGAACCAAACGCCTTGCCGGCCTTCTTGTCATCCTCTTCGGAGGCGGTGGTGTCCATCCTGGCGTCCTTCAGCTTGCGGATCAGCTCCTCCACTTGCCCGCCGTCGGCCCGAAACGGCTTCGGCTTGATGATCTGCCACTCGTTC
>CAYZJD010000379.1:0-4229 GCA_964478455.1 uncultured Solibacteraceae bacterium
CCGGTCTGGAGCGCAACCTCTTCGAATTTCTTGCCGCCGAGATTGTGGAAGAGCTGGTTGGGAGCGTTGTCGTTCGCGACGAAGACATCCGTGAAGCCGTTGCCGTCGTAATCGGCGAAGGCAACGCCCATTCCCTTTCCGTAAGACTGATCGATGCCCATCTCGGCGGACACGTCCGTGAAAGTGCCGTCGCCGTTGTTGCGATACATCGTGTTGGGGAGCGCTGCGTAGTTATTAGGATGGCAATAAGCGCGCAGGCCTGGGTGAGGGCCGCAGAAGGGGTCCTTGTTCACTTCCCACTTGCAGTAATTGGACACGAACAAGTCCAGATGGCCGTCGTTGTTGAAGTCGAACCATCCGGCCGCCACCGCCCACATCTTCATGCCTTCGTGCACGGCGCCGCCCACGCGAGCCTTGTCGGTGACGTCCACAAACGTGCCATCCCGGTTGTTGCGATAGAGCTGGTTCTTCGTGACGTTGGCGAGGAAGATGTCCGACCAGCCGTCGTTGTCGTAGTCTCCGATGGCCACTCCCATGCCGTAGCCGTCTCCCATCACGCCCGCCTTTTCGGTCACGTCGGTGAACGTGCCGTTCCGGTTGTTGCGATAGAGGCGGTTCCAGAACTTCGGCGATTCCTTCTTGAGCGATGGGATCGCAGCGCCGTTCACGAAGTAGACGTCCAGGTATCCGTCGTTGTCGAAGTCAAACAGCGCAACGCCGGCGATCATCGTCTCGGGCTGATTCTTGTTAGGGGTGGGAGAGCTGTCGCAGATGAAGATAAGGCCCGACTTCTCGGCGATCTCCTCGAACCGGATGGTTGTCGCGACCGGCGCCGCCAGGAATGCGCTTAGAACCGCCGCGCTGGCCAGCCACACCCTCATCGTTCGGTGACTTCAGTCTAACAGACAGGGACAGCGCCAGAGCGCTGCACGAAGTGCGCGCCCGGCGGCCCGACGGACCTGCGGCTCTCGGATCAGCGCGCGGCTTCGTGGGATAATCGGTGCGAAAGTCGTGTTGACCGTAGCAGCATTCGATCGCCACGTGGAACAACTGTTCGACACGATCACCCGCCTGGCGGCGACTTTGTCCCAAGCCGGCATCCAATACCGTCTTGTCGGAGGAATCGCGGCCTTTCTGCACGTGCAGGAGCGCGATCCGCTGGCGGCTCGCTTGACTCGCGATGTTGACGTGGCCGTGGACCGGCGGGACCTTGACGCGATCGCGAAGGCCGCGCTGCCATTCGGCTTCGAATACCGGCACGCGGCGGGAGTGGACCTGCTGGTGGATCGGCGCGAGCCGAAAGCCCGCAGCGCGGTTCACCTTGTGTTTGTGCGGGAGAAAGTGCGCCCGGAGTACCCCGAGCCCGTGCCCGATTTCTCGCCGCCGGTGAGAACCGCGGAGGGTGTGCTGCTTGCGCCGGTGTGCGATCTCGTTCGGATGAAGCTCACCAGCTTCCGCCTCAAAGACAGAGTGCACCTCCAGGACCTGGATTCAGCCGGCCTCATTACTCCGGAGATCGAGTCTTCATTGCCGGAGAGCTTGCTGGAACGCCTGCGGTTGGTGCGCTCCATGGAGTAGCCTGCCCGTCCGGCGATGTCCGCCACGGCTTTCGCGCTGTCGTGAGCCGCAAACGCGCCTGCCGGGCTCGCCGTCAGACTACGTCCGCGCCGCGTTCCGCTAGAAGTTCCCGCAACAAGGACCTGTGGCAGCGGCTCTCGTCCTCGCAGTAGCAGCCCAGTGACAGGTTGGTGTGGTGCGACAGCGCCGCCAGCAAGTCCAGTTCGCGGCTCCGATCGGGCGCGCTCATCTCCCGCCGGAACTTCCGGCTGAAGGCAGCCCACGCCCGCTCGTCCGCCGCTTGCAGCGCTTCCTGCACCAGTTCGGCGGTGGGCGACAAGTTCGGGAACCAGACGTCGTAGTAATCGAGCCGGGCGAAGTCGGATTTCGGAACGCCGCGCGGAGGCCGCCGCACCGTTCCCAGCCGCAAACGTTCCCCGGCCCTTCGAGGTGTGCCGAGTTGCACAATGAAGATGGACATAAGCCCCCCAGACGCCAGTGTGACACGTGGCGTACCCGGCCAGCCCGCCGGGTTCGCCAAGCAGCTCGGCGATCTGGAGCGGCTTGTGGCCGGAATACGCCGGTTCGCGCTCTCGGTCCTGGCAGCAGCCGGAGGCGAGTAACCGTTCAAAGCTCGCTGGCAGCCGGGCGGGCCTTGGGGATGAAGGTCCTGCTCACTGGGCTGACGGGATTTGTGAAGCGAAAGGTCCGGTCACACCCCCTAACTCACTCAAACAAAATGAGTTCATCACGGCACAAATCCGGCCCTCTGCTATGCTCTCGGGTGGGGCAGATCCCTGCTATCGGCGTCCATCGGCGTTTATCGGCGGCCGCAACAATGTGCCTGGCACGGACCGGCAAGTACCCGTGGACAGCGTGACGCATCTTGGCCTGCAAAGGGCTTCAATGCGTCACGCGCCGTGATATTTGGCAATTGAATCAACAAGTTAGACCCTGTATCACGCCCCCGTGCCTCTCACGGCCGATGCGTCACGCGCTGGCCTGGGACGCCCCCTCAAGCCCTGGGCCAGTGTGACCTGGGTCACCGCCCATACCCTCAACCCGGGTTTCAATGGTATGCGGTCCTTTACTATGAAATCCTTCCGGTTTGCTCTGTTCTGCTTCCTTGCGGCCACGGGCTGGGCCGTTCAGCCTGCCGCCCGGCCCGCCGCGGTCAAACCCAAGCCGCTCAGCCAGGCGAGCCAGGTCTGCCTCGATTGCCACGAATCCACCTCTCCCGGCATCGCCGGCCAGTGGAAACGCAGCCGCCACTCCCGGACGGGCGTGGGGTGCTATGAATGCCATCGCTCCGCGAAGACCGACGCCGACGGCTTCGAACACAACGGCGCCTTCATCGCCGTCATCGTCTCCCCCAAGGACTGCTCCGCTTGCCATCGAAAAGAGTTCGAGGAGTTCCAGGCCAGCCACCATTCCGAGGCGGCTAAGATCCTCGGCAGTCTTGACAATGTTCTGGCCGAGGTGGTCGAGGGCGACATGACGCGCACCTCGCCAGCGGCCGTGAGCGGATGCTGGCAGTGCCACGGCGCGGAAGTGAAGGTGCTGCCGGGCGGCAAGCTCGACCCGGCCACCTGGCCCAACACCGGCATGGGACGCCTCAATCCCGACGGCTCGAAAGGCTCGTGCTCGGCCTGCCACGTCCGCCACAACTTCAGCCGGGCCCAGGCGCGGATGCCGGAGAACTGCGGCCGCTGCCACATGGGTCCGGATCACCCGCAGCTCGAGGTCTACAACGAGTCCAAGCACGGCATCGCCTTCGCCGCGCACCGCACCCGGTACGAGCCGCTCATGGAGAAGAAGCAGTGGATTCCCGGCAAGGATTTCGAGCAGGGACCGACGTGCTCGACTTGCCATATGAGCGCCACCGAGGAGTTGCCGCTCACGCACGATGTCGGCGCCCGCATCTCCTGGACCTTGCGCCCGCCGGTCTCCGAGCGCATTGACGCGGCCGCGCTTGCCGCCGGCAAGAGCGTCAAGTCCTGGCAGGCGCGCCGCGAGGACATGAAGAAGGTTTGCTCGTCCTGCCATGGGCCCAACTGGATCGAGAACTGGTACGACCAGTTCGACAAAGTGGTCAACCTGTACAACGACAAGTTCGGCCGTCCGGCCACGCGCCTGTACCAGATGATCCGCTCGGCGAACTTGATCACCAGCGATGTCGACTTCGACGACGAGATCGAGTTCAGCTACTACCACCTCTGGCACCATGAGGGCCGCCGCGCCCGCCACGGCGCCGCCATGATGGGTCCGGATTACACCCAGTGGCACGGCAACTACGAGGTCGCGCACCGCTTCTACATGGAGTTCGTGCCGCAGCTTCGCGAGATCCTGCACAAGGCGAAGGAGTCAGGCGATCCGGCGAAGGTTGTCTCCGCCGGCAAAGTCGAGCAGGAACTGGACCTGGTGCTCAACTCTCCAACCCACCGCTGGTTCCTCGGCAAAATGACTCCGGCCGAGCGCGAAGCTCGCAAGAAAGCAGCCGAGGAGTTCCGCAAGCGCTACGCGCAGTGAGGCGCTCCGCCTCCGCGTCACCATGAAGAGCGGCGCCCGCGGCCTTTGCCCGGTGTAGACTGTAAGCGTACAGTCTATGAAGGTCCGGGCGATCCTCCACGAGGCCGAAGAGGGCGGCTACTGGGCTGAGGTTCCGGCCATTC
>CAYZJD010000380.1:0-4226 GCA_964478455.1 uncultured Solibacteraceae bacterium
ATGAGTTCCCGCAGCAGGACGACCTGCGCGATGACGGCGGTGAAGCCGATCAGCAACAGGGCGGCGCGAACGAGCACGTTTCGGGCACCCTGCTAAACTTAACATGGGGGATCGCGATGGAGACAGCTCCGGAGCGGCGGCGCGAAGCGCTTGTGAAGTTGCTGCGCGCCGGCGGCCTCGGCGCCGTGGCCGCGGGGACGGGCCTCTGGCTGCGTTCGCGCAGCCGCCGGCCCGAGGAGCCACTTCCCCCGGGTCTGACGCGCGACGTGAGAGTGCCCGCCGTCCCCGAACTCCCCGAAATGGTTGTTGCTCAGGGCGACGATCCGCGCGGGCTCGTCCGGGAGGCGCTGAAAAAACTCGGTGGGGTGCGGCGGTTCGTCTCGCGGGGCGACGTGGTCGTGGTCAAGCCCAACATCGGCTGGGACCGCACGCCGGAGCAGGCGGCCAACACGAACCCGGATGTGGTCGGTGAAGTCGTCCGGTTATGCCTGGGGGCAGGCGCTCGGAAGGTGGTGGTTACCGACGTGAGCATCAACGAGCCGCGCAGGTGCTTCGAGCGCAGCGGAATCGGCCGGGCGGCGCAGCTTGCCGGCGCACAAGTCATCCTGCCCGAGGACAGAAGGTTCAAGGAAGTCGACTTGCGCGGCGAGGTGCTGCGGGTCTGGCCGGTGCTGGCACCGTTCCTCGAAGCAGACAAGATCATCAACCTCGCGATTGCCAAGCATCACAGCCTGACCGGGGCAACGCTGGGTATCAAGAACTGGTACGGCATATTGGGCGGGCGGCGCCACCGTCTTCACCAGCACATTCACGAGAGCCTGGCGGATCTGGCTTCATTTATGCGGCCGACGCTCACGCTCCTCGACGCCTGGCGCGTCCTCATGCGCAACGGGCCGTCGGGAGGGAACGTGGAGGATGCGTCGCTCCGGAAGACGCTGATCGCCGGCACGGACCCCGTGGCGCTAGACGCGTACGCAGCCAAGGCCTATTGGGACCTGGATCACAACCGGATGAGATACCTCGTGATGGCCAGCGAGCGCGGTCTCGGGACATACCGGCTGGATCAGATCCGCACCCGATTCGTCAGCCTGTAGCGGGGACAGCCCGCATGTTCCCTCCGCGGAGCCAATGCTCAAATTTGCTCTTGCGGCGGCATTGGAATCAGCGTATGATCCTAGAATCCTGCCGGGCGCGTGCTGCTCGAAAGCCCGGCCGGTGGAGGGGAAGATGGCGTTCTGTCCGAATTGCGGTGCTCAGGTTGAAGGGAAGTTCTGCGCTTCATGTGGAAAGCCGGTCGGCGAGGCAACCGGCGGTCCGGCCGGCGCCACCGCCACCGCCGGCGGCCTCCAGGATAACGTCGCGGCGGCTCTCTGCTATCTGCTTGGCGTGATCACCGGGGTGCTGTTCCTGGTGATCGAGCCGTACAACAAGAACCGTGAGATTCGATTCCACGCGTTCCAGTCGATTTTCTTCTGCATCGCGGTCTTCGTGATCTACATCGTGCTCACGATCGTCGGCACGGTGCTCCCGGTGGTGGGCTGGATTATCAGCGGTCTGCTCACGGTTGTTGTCTGGCTCGGCTCGCTGGTGCTGTGGCTGCTGCTGATGTGGAAGGCTTACAACCGCCACAGGTGGGTGCTGCCGGTGATCGGCCCGATGGCGGAAAAGCAGGCGGGCTGAGTCCGACGCCGGCGGTGGCGCCGACCGAAGGTCCAGCGCGGTGTCCGCCGCGGCCATCCGCCGGCAGGACTGCCGGCGTGGCGCGCAAGATTGCGCGCTCCACAGCCACGCCGGCCGGACCATGGGAATGTAGAAACTGCTGGGGGCCCCGTCGGCGGACGGCGTGGCGCGCAAGATTGCGCGCTCCACAGCCACGCCGGCCAGGCGAAAGCGCCTACCTGCCAAGGAATCTCTCGAGGGTTTCGAGGTCGCGCTCGGCGAGGTCCATGGTCCGGCCGGCGCGGGCGGCGTCCTTGTTCTTCAACGCCGTCTCGGCCTGATCGAGGAAGGACTCCATCCGTTTCCAGGCCGCTGAGATATCGCCTCGGAGCGAGACGCCGGTCCTCGCCTGATCCTTCTCGATCCGTTGCAGGCTCGTTCGCGCCGCGTTGCCGCGGGCGGCAAGAAAGGTCATCCGCTCGCTCGCTTCCTCGAGGGCCGGCCGTTGAGCCGCCGGCTCAGCGGGCTGCGGTTCGCCTACCGTTTTGGCGGGAGGCGAGGTCGTAGTCCGGCCGGCGGCCTGCTTGTCAGGGCGCACCGGCGGCGGCTCTTCCACTTCTCGCGGGGGCGGCCCCGCCGCTTGCTGTCCTCCGGCGCCCGAAGCCGGATTGAAGAAGAACTCGCCGATGACGCTCGATCCAGTCCAGGGAAGCTGCTCCTTGCCCGAGGTCTCGTACACGCGCTCCCTCACCCGGTTGAAGACCTGATCCAGGCTGAGTCCCGGCTCGCTCATCGCCCGCAGCAGGTGGCTCGTGAAGAGCCCGTTGCCACCGCCGGGATTGTCGCTGGCGGTCCTGCCCGGACCGGTGGCGAACGCAATGAACGTCCCCCGGCCGGTGTTCATCGAAGCCAGCCCGCCGGCCCCCGACCGCGTGGCGCGGAACGGGTTGTTGCGACAAGCGTCGAGAATGATCAGGTTCAGCCGCGATCCGGACGTCTCCATTCGCTCGTGGACCCGGGACGCCGAGTAGGCCTCGTACCTCGCGTCGGCCTCGTCCTTGGCATCGAAATCGACCGGGATGAGGAAGTTCTCTCCATCGAGCTGAATGCCGTGACCCGCGTAGTAGAAGAGAGCCACGTCTCCTGGCCGCAGACTGGCCACGAACCGGTCAATGGCCTTCTGCATCGAACGCAGATTGACGTTCAACGCCAGGTCCACCTGGAAGCCCAGCTCGGACAGCTTAGCGCCGATAGCGCGCGCATCATTCACCGGATTGCTTAGCGGCGCCTTCGCGTATGCTTCATTGCCGATGAGGAGCGCGACACGCTTGGGCTTGTCGCCGGTCTCGATCGTGAGGTCCCTCTGCTGACGTCGTTGTGCAGAGGCCAACAGGGCGGTTCCTCCAAGCGCGCAGACAGTGATTACGACGGTCCCAAAACGACATCGCCTGGCAGGCATAACGTGCGTCACTACGGCCCTTACTGTTTGCTCTTGACCGTGTCACCGACCCGGGCCGGCGACGCGCCCGTGTAGTCGCCCACGGAGGATTGCTCATCGACCTCGGTGATCGTCACCTCGCCAAGCTTGTCCTCGACCGTACGAATCACCCGGCCCGTGGCCGGATCCTTGATCTCGCGCACCTTACGGCGAAGCTCGAGCCGGTCGCCGACACGGACGCCAGCGCGGCTGCCGATGTTCAGCACGAGCGTGCCGCCGCTTGCGTCGGCCACCAAGCCCTGCACCGCCACCTGGCGGGCCGGGATGCTCGACGCGCCGGAGTCGAGTTGCGCGGCAAGCGACGTCACCGCAGCCGCCACGGCTTCCCCGAGTATCGTCTGCTGGAATTCGCTGCTCCGCATGTCCACGTTGCCGACACCGCCGCCGCCGGCTCCGAGCAACGACACGCCGGACCGCTTGGACTCGCCTTTGCCGGTGGCCGCCAGCATGATCTCCGCCGTATCGGTATTGATCAGCCGGGCGGAAACGGCAACCACAGCTTTGGAGCTCTGCCGCCCGAATCCCCCGACGCCGGCCCGGCGGCCGAGGCCTCCGAGCACGCCGCCGCCGACTCCGGTGCTCTTGTCGTCGCGCCCGAATTGGGTGATGCTGCCCAGGATGATCGCATCCACGCCGAGAATCCGGCCGATGCGGGCGGCGGTGTTCGCATCCGCCCGGTCGCTGTTGGAGAAGTTCTGTTCCGCCAGCACCTTCTCCAACGCGCGCCGCTCAATCACCGAATAACTTCCGCCCGCGACGAGTTTACCCACCAGCAGGTCGGAGACGCCCTTACCCACGTCGGTGTCCGTGCCGAAGATTGAGGACACCCAATTCCGCACGGTGCCGTAATCGAAATCCAGCACTGCGACGCGCTTCTTCTGTTGAGCGCCCGCCCCGGGCGCCAGGGCCAGAACCATCAAAACACCGACGAACGCTGCTGCTCGCCTCATGCCAGCCTCCCTGAAAGGTAAAGAAGCACTTGGCAGGCGAAAGCGCCTGCCCCACCCGTCCACCTATCGCGCCGACTGGAGATAGGCGTCGATGCGCGATATGTACCTCCGCGCCGAAC
>CAYZJD010000381.1:0-4194 GCA_964478455.1 uncultured Solibacteraceae bacterium
CGTGGACACGGGGGTGACGGCGAGCACCAAGTCCGGACCGGACGGCCTCTACTCCTTCCCCAACCTGATGACGGGGAGCTATGAACTAAAAGCCACCGCCGCCGGCTTCCGCACGTTCGTCCAGCGCGGCATCACGCTCACTCTGAACGAGCTGGTCCGCGTGGACGCGAAGCTCGAGCTGGGCACGGTGGAGCAGTCGATCGAGGTGATCGCCGACGCCTCGCCGCTGACTTTCGACAGCGCCGTTCGGCAGGAAGGCGTCGCTCCCGAAACCATCAACGACCTGCCGCTGATCGTCAGCGGCTCGCCGCGCAACGCAGCGCAGTTCGCGGTGCTGCTGCCGGGGGTTTCCACCGGCGGCACCAACAACGCCTTCGATGCCCGCATCAACGGCGGCATCCAGTCGGGCGACGAGGCGATCATGGACGGCGTCAGCATGCAGCAGGGCACGATGGCTCAGACGGGCATGATCTCATACTGGGACTTCCGGATGACGCCGGACATGATCAGCGAGTTCAAGGTGCTGACGGCGAACTACGAGCCGCAGTACGGCGCCACCACGTCGGCCAACATCATGGTGACCACGAAGTCGGGCACCAACGAATTCCACGGGGCGGTGTATGAGTACCTGCGGAACACGAAGTTGAACGCGCGGCAGTTTGGCGCCGACACCCGCCCGGTGGACAAAGAGCACGACTTCGGCGGCGCCATCGGCGGACCGGTGAAGCTGCCGCTGGTGTGGAACAACTGGATGAAGAATTACTTCTATACCAACATCGAGAAGTTCTACATCCGGGGTGGCGTGAGCCGGCCGACGATTACGATTCCCTCGCTCAAGCAGCGCGCTGGTGACTTCACCGACTGGCGCGACGGCGAGGGCAACCTGATTCCGGTGTTCGATCCGGCTTCGACGCGCGTCGTCGGCGGCGACATCGTGCGCGACCAGTTCATGGGGTGCGACGGCACCCAGCCGAACGTGATCTGCCCGGCCCGGTTCGCCAACTCCCTGGCGCTCCAGTGGTTCAACTTCCTCCCGCAGCCGACCAACGACAGGCCGCAGGACAACTACCTGGTGCCGCAGCCGGTGCCGGACACGATCCTGGGCGACGCGCTGCACTACCTGCTGAAGACCGACACTTACCTCTCGGACAAGCACCATATCGCGGCCACGTACTGGCACCAGTGGGCGCCGGTGAAGTACGCCACGACCTTGCCGATCCAGATCGCCAGCGAGTCGCTGTCCAGGCCGCAGGACTCGATCATCGAGCGGATCAACTACGACTACACGATCTCGCCAACCTTGCTGAACCACTTCGCCTTCGGCTACCTCAACCGGAACGAGGGCTACGGTTCGGTGAACATCGCGTACGTCGATGAGCTGCCGAAGATCCCGGGCGTGGCCAGTCATAATGCCACGCCGGCGGTGAGCTTCAGCGACGGGTTTGCTACGTATGGCAACAACACCGGCCCGGACAGGGCGAACAAGACGACGCGTCCGGCATACGTGGCGAACAACTTGCTGACCTGGGTGAACGGCAAGCACACCTGGAAGTTCGGCGGCGAGTACCGCAATATCGGCCAGAACTTCCATTCCGTGGGCGGCGAGGCGGGTTACTTCTGGTTTGATCGCGGCGCGACGTCGCTGCGCGGCATCGTCAGCGGCAACCCGATCGCCAGCTTCCTCCTGGAGCAGGTCTCCTACGCCGACGCGCAGTTCCGGACGGTGAGTGCCCACTACGCGCGGGCGGATGCCTTCATCTGGCACGTGGGCGACACCTGGAAGGTGACGCCGAAGCTGACGTTGAACCTCGGCATCCGCTGGGACATGTTCCGGCCATCGGTCGAAAAGTATGACCGGATGTCGTTCTTCGACCCCATCGGGCAGAACCCGGCGGCGGGCGGGCGCCCGGGGCGCCTGGCGTTTGCCGGCACGCAGTGGGGCGCGGCGAGCTTCGGCGCGCGGCGTCCGGAAGAGACCTCGAAGAAGAACTTCTCGCCCCGAATCGGCATCGCTTACGCGGTCGATGACCGCACGGTGGTCCGGACGGGGTACGGGCTGTTCTACACGCAGAACTTCTACCCGAACTGGGGCGGCGGGATGAACCTCGACGGTTTCAACGCCAGCCCGTCGTTCTCCAGCACTCAGGGCGGCCTGGTGCCGGCCTTCATCCTGAGCGACGGCTTCCCGCAGAACTTCGAGCGGCCGCCGTTCCTCGATCCGGGCTACCGGAACGGGCGCGGCACGATGTACCGTCCGTTCGAGTCCGGCAAGCTGACCTACTCGCAGCAGTGGAACCTGTCGATTGAGCGGCAGGTCGGCCGGGACATCCTCGTCAGCACGGCGTACGTGGCGACCAAGGGCACTCACTTGCCGTCGTCCTACATTCCGATAAACGCGCTCGATCCCAGATACCTGTCGATGGGCGACGACCTTTACGACGAGTTCGAGCCGGGTCAGGCTTCGCTGCATGGCGTGAACGCGCCGTACCCGGGATGGGCGCAGCAGTTGCTCGACGCCGGCTGCGGCCCGTCGGTGGCGCAGGCCCTGCTCCCGTTCCCGCAGTACTGCTCGGGGCTGACGGGCATGAACGAGAAGGCCGGCAACTCCACTTACCACTCCTTCCAGGCGAAGGTGGAGAAGAAGTTTTCGCGGGGCACTTACCTGCTGGCGGCCTATACCGTCTCCAAGCTGATCACCGACGCCGGTCACGTCGATCCCGAGGGACTGAACTGGAGCGGACTGTCCGGGACGATCTCGCCGTTTGAGCGGGGTCGAAACAAGTCGATCGCGCACGACGACGTGCCGCAGGTGTTCAATGTAACCTTTGTCTATGATCTGCCCTTCGGCCGCGGCAAGAAGTACCTCAGCGGCAGCCGGGCGGCGGACCTTTTGGCTGGCGGCTGGTCGGTGGCCAGCATCACCCGCTTCTCGTCCGGACTGCCGTTCTACTTCCGTTCCGGCTACTGTAACGTGCCGGGCCAGTTCCGGGCGGGCTGCCTGCCGGGCATCCTGCCGGGCAAACAGTTGTTCACGGCCGACCTCGGCAGCTTCGATCCGGGCGCGGGGCGGCCCTTGTTCAACAAGGACGCCTTCGAGCCGCTCGAGGCGTTCAATTTCTGGTGGGGCACGGGCGAGCGCGTGACTAACTACCGCGGCTATGGGTACAAGAACCAGGACCTTGCGATTTACAAGGACTTCAACATCACCGAGCGGATGCGGTTCCAGTTGCGGGGTGAGTTCTTCAACCTGTTCAACTGGCATGGATTCGTCTCGTCCGGGACGTGGGGTGGCCTGGCGTTCAACAACGACCCCGCCAGCCCCAGCTTCGGACTCTGGAACGGGACTGTGACCGCGCCGCGCAACATCCAGCTCGGCGCACGCTTCGAGTTCTAACGGCAGACCGAATCTTAACGGCGGAGCCGCGGAGGACGTCGAGTTCTCCGCGGCTCTTTTCGTCTTCTTCCATCCGGTTCGCGCTAACCTGAGCCCGTGTCGCGTGATATGCTGGCAATATGAAAACAACGATCGATATTGCTAGCAACATCCTCGAACGATCCAGAGAGCTGGCCCGCCGTGAAGGGACCACCCTGCGCTCCATGGTGGAAGAAGGCCTCGAACTGGTCCTGGAGCGGCGTCAAGCCCGGCGGCGAACGCCCGTCAAGCCCGTGACTTTCCGGGGAAAAGGTCTGACGCCGCAGTTCCGCAACGCAGGGTGGGACCGGATTCGGAACGCGGCCTACGAGGGCCGTGGCTCATGATCGCGGTGGACACCAATCTGCTGATCTACGCTCACCGGGAGGACTCCGAATGGCACCAGGAAGCGCTTGCCGCCCTGATGGGACTGGCCAACGGTGCGCGTCGCTGGGCCATTCCCTGGCCCTGCGTTCACGAATTCCTCGCCATCTCCACGCACCCGGCGATCTACACGCCGCCAAGCCCGCTCGAACTGGCGCTCGATTCCATCGAGGTCTGGCTGCGCAGTCCTTCTTGCCGGCCCATCGGCGAAGGGACTGGGTATTTCGCCGTGCTCAGGCAGGCCGCCACGAAAGCCAGGATCCGGGGACCGGTGATTCACGATGCGCGCATCGCAGCCATCTGCCTGGAAAACGGAGTCGTCGAGTTGTGGTCCGCGGACCGCGACCTCGGCCGCTTCGCGGGGCTCAAGGTGGTCAATCCGCTGGTGAAGCGTGGCC
>CAYZJD010000382.1:0-2781 GCA_964478455.1 uncultured Solibacteraceae bacterium
CGGCACTTCAATGGGCGCAGGACTACCAGGGTTTCGCCACCCTCGACCCGCCGGGAGTCGCTCCCGTGGACTTCGCCGCCATGTCGCACGCGATGGGCTGTGCGAGTTTCCGCGCCGGCTCCAGTCTCGATTCGGTGAGCGAGTGTCTGGAGCGAGCCCGTTCCTGCGGCGGCCCCGCGGTAGTGGACGTGAAGGTGGCCTTCGGGCGCGATCCTCATGCCGCCCTCGGCTCCTTCGGCCGTTGGAACGTGGGACCGTGGTCGGAGGCGGTGGAAGCCATCTGGGAAGGCCAGCCGCCCGACGCATAGGCGTTAAGATCAGCGGCGCTGACCACCGTTTGCGACCACTGGTCTGGGCCGCGCCAGCCAAGTGGCGTCCACGCGCCGGGCGCGCCGCCCCAGGCCCGCTGGGATAACTTCCGAGTGGGGCGTCAACCATCCGTAGTGGGCGGCCTAAGCCGTAGCCGATCTCTGATGCCTGGCTCGCGAGTGTCGTCGGGTGATCAATGCTGAAATGCCGAGGCCCGGGGGCCTTGCTGGAGTGGCACGCGGAACAGCGAAACAGACGACCCCGCATGGCTGTCGGATCCGAGCGGTCTCATGAGAGCGTGTGAGAGCTCATAGCGCTCGCGGTTGCTCTATGCTGGGTTTGGGACGCGCATGGTGGGCGTTTACGCAGCATTGGCGTTGGGGCTGCTGTGCCAGGCGGCGGGCACGCCGGAGGACCCGGAGCGGATCCTCAAGGAAGCTATCGCGCTGCACCAGGCGGGTCAGGTCGAGCGCGCGATTCCGCAATACCAGGCCTACTTGAAACTCCGGCCCGATGCCGTGGACGCGCGCTCCAATCTCGGCGCCGCCCTGGCCAGCACCGGACGCTACCGGGAGGCCATCGCCGCGTACCGCGAAGCCCTCAAGGGCCGCCCCAAGGATCCGCGCATCCGGCTGAACCTGGCCCTCGCCTACTACAAGCTGGGCGAGATTTCTGGCGCCGCCTCGGAGCTTTCCGGGCTGCACCGCGAGCAGCCCGCCGACCGACAGACCATGCTGCTGCTCGCCGACTGCTGGCTGCGCCGGGGAGAAAACCGCAAGGTGATCGACCTTCTGGCCCCGGTGGAGCAGCAGAATCAGAGCGACCTAGCCATCGCCTATCTGCTCGGGACCGCCTGGCTGCGCGAAAAGCAGGTCGATCGTGCCCAGCCTGTCATCGATCGCATCTTGCGGAACGGCGATTCGGCGGAAGCCCGGCTCCTGCTGGGGACCGCCAAGCTGGAGGCCTTGGAGTTCGAAGCCGCGGTCGCCGATTTCCAGAAAGCCGCGGAGTTGAATCCCCGTCTCCCGGACGTACACTCCTACCTGGGCCGCGCCCACATCGAGACCGGCGACACCGCCGCCGCCCGCGGGGCCTTCCAGAAAGAGCTTGATCTGAATCCGAACGATTTCGAAGCGAACCTGCAACTGGGGGCCTTGCTCAGGCTCGATCAGGAGTACCACGGCGCGCGCAAGCTCCTCGAACGGGCGCTGCGCGTGCGGCCCGACGAAATCCGCGCGGAGTTCCAGCTCGCCTCCGTCCACCTGGGCGCCGGCAAGCTCGACGAGGCCCGGGCCGCGCTGGAGGCGATTATCAAGAAAGCCCCGCGGTTCGTCGAGGCGCACGTCTCCCTGGCCACCGCTTACTATCGCCTCGGGCGCAAAGCCGACGGCGACCGCGAAAAGGCGCTGGCGCAGAAACTGACCCTCGAGCAGCGCGTCAAGCAATATCAGGAGAAGACGCCGTGAGGCGCGCGCGAGCTGCGGGACTGTGCGCCGTCTGCTTCCTGGCTCTCGCGCCCGCCCGGCCCGCGCCGCCCGCGAGACGGCCCTCCTTTGTGGACGTCGCGTCGCGATCGAAGATTCCCTACACCACTAACAACAGCTTCGTCGGCAGGAAGTTCTTTCCGCAGCCAATGTGCGGCGGGATTGCGGTCCTCGATTTCGACCGCGACGGCCGCATGGACATCTTCTTCACCAACGGCGCCAAACTGCCGGAGCTGAAAAAGACGGACGCATCCTATTTCAATTGCCTCTTGCGCCAGACCAGCGGCGGAGCTTTTGAAGACGTCACGGCCCGCGCCGGCCTCACCGGCGAGCACCTCGATTTCAACTTCGGCGTGGCGGCGGGCGACTACGACAACGACGGTTACCCGGATCTCTTCCTTTGCAGCATCGGCCGGAACGCCCTCTACCACAACAACGGAAACGGCACCTTCACCGACGTGACCGCGGCTTCCGGCATCGGCGGCAAACCCGCCGATACTCTCAGCATCGCCGCCGCTTGGTTCGACTACGACAACGACGGATTGCTGGACCTGATCGTGTCCAACTACACCCTGTGGAGCCCGAAGACGGATGCCCGGTGCATGATGAATGATCGCGACTACTACTGCGATCCGCGGCGCTATCCCAGCGTCCCCCACCAGTTGTTCCGAAATCTAGGCCAGGGCAAGTTCGCCGATGTGACCGCCAAGTCCGGCTTCGCCGCGGTACCCGGCAAGGGGATGGGCGTCTCCATCGCCGACTTCAACGACGACGGCTGGATGGATGTCTTCATCGCCAACGACACCGAGCCGAACTCCCTGTTCATCAACCGCGGCAACGGGACCTTCGAGGAGAAAGGGCTCGAACTCGGCGTGGCCTACAACGAAAACGCGCAGGTCGGCTCCTCCATGGGCTCCGACGCCAAGGACTTCGACAACGACGGCAAGGTGGACATCTTCTACAACAACCTGATGGGCCAGATCTGGCA
>CAYZJD010000382.1:2881-4194 GCA_964478455.1 uncultured Solibacteraceae bacterium
CTCACCACCGCCAGCGGACGGGTGTTGTACAACCACGTGGCCGTCAGCGTCGGCTTCATGTCCTCCAGCGACCCGCGCGTGCACTTCGGACTGCGCGCGGAAACCCAAATCAACTCCCTCGAAATCCAGTGGCCCAGCGGTCTCCGCCAGACGCTCAAGAACCCCGCCCCCGATCAGTTCCTGACCGTGGACGAGCCAGAGAAGTAATAAATCGTCGCGGCCCGCGAAGAATCCCGCGGCTACCAGCGCAGGGATCAAGCGGGTTTCATGAACGGGAACCGGATGTCCTCGATGCGGCGTCCGATCACCTCGATCCGGCTCAGGTCGCGTGTGCCGATGCCTGCCGCTTCCCCGATCTCGAGGGTCGAGTCGCAGTTGCGCCACGGCAGGGTGCCCCCAGGCGCCAACGGATCGAAGCCCATCACGGCGGCGCCGACCGCATCCGTGCAAACGGGATTGGTCCCGGCGATCAGCACTTTCGGGGTAACACGCGCCGTCCCGGCATTCCACGGGCCCTCGCTGCCGGACATGGTCTCGATGCCATCGATCACCGCCAGGTGAATGGGACGTGCTGCCACCAGGTCCGTCACCACACGCGGCAGGCGGTAGCCGGGATGGCGGGGGCTGGTGGGATCGAGTTCCTGGGGCGAGCTGAGCGACGGGCCGCGCGCACCGTCATGCATCACAGCCGAGCGGATGCCCCGGGGTTCCAGGCTTGGCTCCGCCACGCCCGCATTCACTCCGTAGATGGTACACGGCAAGGCTCCGAAGACGTTCTTCATCGAAAGCGTCAGCCCCGCGAGCAGGTGCTGCTTCAGCTTTGCCACCGAGACGAACACGTCGCAGTCCTCGTAGCTGTGGTTGAGGTCGTAGGCGGGGAACAGGAAACCACCGTTAGGCGGTGTGACGCGCGAGTATGAACTGCCTTCGCCCAGGTAGTTCGTGTTTTCGAACTCGACCCGCCGCCCGTTGTTTACGAAGTGAAGCGGTTCCCACCCCGCTTGCTGCATGAACTCCGGCAGGCTCATAACCGAATCCTGGACGGACTCGAGCAGGCGGATGCGGCTCGCGCCCGCCTCGTCCATCAGTTGAACCAGCGCCAGTATCAGCCAGGGATGCACCCACTGAGCCAGCTCCAGCGGCGCGCCGTTCAACCGACTGGTTGTAGTCCCCGTCAGGTTCAGTTTCATCGCGACGGTCTTCCCGCGCACCAGGCCGCCAAGCCCGCCCACCTGATCGAACATCTGGCGCATCGTCCAGTAGAGGCTGCCGTCGTGATAGTTGTCGCACGACGCAAGAGCCACCGGCGCGCT
>CAYZJD010000383.1:0-4156 GCA_964478455.1 uncultured Solibacteraceae bacterium
TTAAATGACCCAACCGAGATCGGTTTCGGTTACATCGTTAAATGACTTGACAGGGATCGCGAATTTTTCGCGATTGGCCGCGAACGCCCGCCGGCTTCAGCTCCTCGCAATCCGCGCGCGGCGGCGGGCGCGATCGCGGACGCAGGGCATTGCGCCGCCCATCCCGGATTTCTGAGAATAGACAGCGTGCGGATGCTGCTGATGGCATTGAGCTGCTGGCTCCCGCTGGCGGCCCAGGATTTCTCCAGGATAAGCGTCGAGAAGGTCGCCGGCGGCTACACGTTCACCGAAGGCCCCGTCTGGTCGCACGACGGTTATCTCCTGTTCAGCGACGTGCCCAACAACCGGATCCACAAGTACACGCCGGGCGCCGGCGCCACCGTCTTCCGCGAGGGCTCTGACGGCGCCAACGGGAACACCTTCGACGCCAAGGGGAGACTCTATACCTGCGAGAGCCGCACCCGCCGCGTCACACGCACGGACAAGAAAGGCAAAATCGAGGTGCTGGCCGAGAAATGGGACGGCAAGCGCCTGAATGCGCCGAATGACATCGTGGTGCGGCGGGACGGCCACGTCTACTTCACCGATCCTGCTTTCGGCAGCCAGGCGGAGACCCGGGACCTGGACTATTACGGCGTCTACCACATCACGCCAAAAGGCGAGATGGAATTGATCGCCAGGCCCGCCGGCAGGCCGAACGGCCTCGCCTTATCGCCGGACGGGAAGATTCTCTACGTGGCGAATTCCGACGAGCGCAACCTGCGCGCTTATGACCTCGACAACAACGGCAAAGCCTCCAATGAGCGCGTACTCGTCTCGGGAATCGACGGCGTGCCGGACGGCATTCGCGTCGACGAGAATGGCAACATTTACATAACGGCCAGGGGACTGGCGGTCTATTCTCCCGCGGCCAAGCTGCTCACAACCATCGAAATTCCGGAGACTCCCGCCAACTGCGCCTTCGGCGATCCGGACCTGAAGACGCTCTACATCACCGCGCGGACCTCCCTCTACCGCATCCGCCTTGACGTGAAAGGATCGGTGCAGTATTAGGAACGCGTCGAGGAAGCGACCGGCGACCGGCGCCCGCGGGCGCGCAGCGGACAGCCGCCGCTATCCGCCGCGTCCGATCGTCGGCGTCGGCGCTCTGATTCTGCGGCGCGGCCGCGTTCTCCTGGTCGAGCGCGGGCGCGAGCCGTTGTGCGGCTACTGGTCGCTGCCGGGAGGCGCGCTGGAAACTGGCGAGCGGCTCGAGGAGGGCATCCGGCGGGAAGTGTTCGAGGAGACCGGCCTCGAAGTGGAGCCGCTTGGTATCTTCGAGGTCTTCGAGCGCATTCAGCGCGACGCCGAGGGCCGTGCGGAGTACCACTACGTTCTGATCGACTACCTGTGTCGCGCGCGGGACGGCACGCTCCGGCCCGCCGGCGACGTGGCTCGATGTGAGTGGGTGCGTCGCGCCGACCTCGGCAAGTACCGCATCACCGAAGGGACGCGCGAGGTGATCGAGCGGGCCTTCCGCGAGAGGGCCAGGCATCTCTTGATCCGATGACGAACACGAGCGCCGGACTGCTGGAATTCGAAGCGCTGCGGCAATTGCTCGGCCGTTTCATTTCGAGTCCTCTCGGGACGAAGGAACTCGCGAAGGTCGCGCCGTCGGCCGACAGGGCGCTGCTCGAGCAGGTGCTGGCCGACACCGCCGAGGCGATCGAGTACGTGACCGCCGCGGCCAAGCCGCATCCCGCTGCCCGTGGCGCTCCGGTCCGGATTCGTTTCGATTCGCTGTTCGATCCTGACGAAGCATTGCGCAAGCTCAGGATCGAGGGCGCGGTTCTCGACGCCAAGGAGATTCAGGAGCTGACGGCGCTGCTCGACCGCGCGGATGACATCAAGCGCCTGCTCGCCTCGGTGTCCGAGAGGTTCCCGCGGCTGGCGGCCCGCTCCCGCCAACTGGCGGAACTCCGGCCGCTGCTGCGCGACCTTGCCGGCAAGATCGAGCCCGACGGCACGGTCGCCGACGACGCCAGTCCGGTACTTGCCCGGCTGCGCCGCGACATCGACCGGCAGCGGAAGCTCATCCAGAAATCGCTCGAACAATTCCTCCGGCGGCACAGCGAGGAGGGGCTCCTCCAGGAGCAGTTCGTCACCATCCGGAATGACCGCTTCGTGGTGCCGGTGATCGCCGGCCAGCAGCGGCGCATCGAAGGCGTGGTCCACGGTTCGAGCGGGAGCGGGCACACGCTGTTCGTCGAGCCTCTTCAAACCATTGAGCTGAACAACGAGCTGGTCCGCCTGACGGACGAGGAGCTGAGCGAGGTCCACCGGATCCTGCGCGAGATGACGGCGCGCCTGCGCGATTGCTTGCCGTCCATCGAGTCCACCGTGGCTGGGCTCGGCGAGCTCGAGCTGCTGTTCGCCAAGGCGCGCTTTGCCGCCGACTTTGGCTGCGTGGTCCCGCGGTTCAGCGTCCCGCCCGCGCGCCGCGTGCTGCTGCGCGAGGCGCGCCATCCGCTGCTGGAGGACGTGCTGCGCCGGCTGAAGAAGCAGGCCGTGCCCGTGTCCCTCACTCTCGACAACGGTTGCCGGACGCTTCTCATCAGCGGCCCGAACACGGGGGGCAAGACCGTGTCGCTGAAGACAGTGGGCCTGCTCGCGCTGATGGCCCAGGCCGGCCTGCCGGTGCCGTGCGCGGAAGCCGAACTGCCGTTGTTCAGCCAGGTGCTGGCCGATATCGGGGACAACCAGTCGATCCAGGAAAGCCTCAGCACCTTCTCGGCCCACGTGTCGCGGATCCGTGAGATGCTCGACGAAGCCGACGCCGGCTCTCTGGTGCTGCTGGACGAACTGGGCCGCGCTACCGACCCGGAGGAGGGGGGCGCCCTCGGCATCTCCGTACTGGAGCAGTTTCGCTCCCGCGGCGCCTTCACTCTCGCCTCGACCCACTTGCTGGCGCTGAAGATCTATGCGGCGAGCACCGCCGGCGTGCTGAACGGATCGATGGGCTTCAACGAGACCACGCTCGAGCCGACCTATGTACTCCGGCTGGGCGCGCCCGGCAAGTCGGCGGGCCTGGAAATCGCCCGGCGCCTGGGCATGGCCGAATCCCTCATCGACGAGGCCCGCCGCCGGCTGGGCAGCCGTGAACAGGACATCGGGCGGTTCCTGGCGGAGTTGCACCGCCGCTTGGAAGAGATCGGCGCACTCGAGAAGGACCTGGCGGCGCAGAAGGCGGCACTCGCTGCCCGGCAGGAGTCACTGGAGCGAGAGTGGTCGAAGAGGGAAGCGGCCAAGCTGAAGGAGATCGAGCGACGGTCGGATCTGGTGCTGAAGAAGTTCGAGGAGGAAGCCAGACAGGCGATCGAAAGGTTCCTCGCAACGGCCCGGGACCGCAAGGCCGCCGCCTCCGCCTCGCGCCGGGTGGGCGCGCTCAAACGGGAACTGCGCGAGGAACTGGATACGACCGTTCTCGCCACCAGGGACGAAGCGAGGCAAGGCGACCTGGCCTCGCCGGCCTCCGAGGTGCGGGAAGGATCGAGCGTCCGTCTCCGGGGTGTCCGTGAACCGGCGCGGGTCCGCCGGCTGCTGGCCGGCGGGCTGATCGAGGTGGAGTCCGGCATGGTGAAGCTTCAGGCCCCGCTGGGCGACGTTCTCGAGGTCCTGCCCGGCGAGGCCGCTTCGCGTGGTCTTCCCCGCCAGGTGCGGTTTCAGCCGGCGACGCCCCAGCCAAGCGCGTCGCGCGAGATCAATGTCATCGGCATGCACGCGGAGGAGGCCGCCGGCATGGTGGAGAAGTTTCTGGACAACGCCGTGCTTGCCGGCCTGACGCGTGTGCGCATCGTGCACGGTCACGGCA
Source organism: uncultured Solibacteraceae bacterium (assembly GCA_964478455.1). Taxonomy (GTDB): domain Bacteria; phylum Acidobacteriota; class Terriglobia; order Bryobacterales; family Bryobacteraceae; genus CAYZJD01. The sequence goes on from CAYZJD010000383.1 coordinate 3,851, forward strand.
TGGGGATTCTTCGCCGCACGGTTTCACAACTGCTCGGGAAGAACCCGAATGTCGAGAGGCACTACCCGGCGCCACAGTCGGAAGGCGGCGCCGGAGCAACCATCGTCGAATTGAAGGACTGAGACGCCACCATTACCAGCCGACGGCGGCGTGTGGAGCGCGCAGTCTTGCGTGCCACGCCGGCAGTCCTGCCAGGCAGTCCTGCCGGCGGATGGCTCCGGCGCGGCTCTGAGCCTGTATCGCCGGCCAAGACCGCCCCTCAAGTCACTCCACCGTCACGGTGGTTCCTCTCTTCTGGGTCCGCGA
>CAYZJD010000384.1:0-4140 GCA_964478455.1 uncultured Solibacteraceae bacterium
CCCCAGAGGCCGTCGGCGAAGGTGGGGTAGTCAACCGGAGCGGAGGGGTCGGCGATCTTGCGGTAGAAGCGGCGGAACACCTGCTTGTGGGTATCGTCGTACCCTTCGCCGTGGCCGCCGGGCAAGTCGGCGTAGGTAGCCGCAGCCGGTTTGAGCAGTGAGGGGTCCTTGACGATGAGCTGGTTCGGGCTGTTGCGGTTGCCGATCCACAGCTCGTCGGGGCGTTCCTGGTTCCACATGACGCCGCCCTTGGCGCCGTAGATTTCCACCTGAAAGCGGTTCTTGCAGCCGGCCGCGACCTGGCTGACAGTGAAGGCGCCCCGGGCCCGGTCGCCGAGGCGAATGAGCACGGCGCCGTAGTCTTCCGTCTCGATGGGAACCTCATCGTAGTCTTCGGGCCGCAGGGTCTTGCCGGCGAACGTCTCGATGGCCATCTTCGGCTTCTTGCGCGTCTTGTGGAAGGTCATCAGGTCGGCGCACAGGGAGGTGATTCTGAGTCCGGTGAGGTGCTGGATCATGTCCATCCAATGGGAGCCGATGTCGCCCATGGCGCGGAGCCGGCCGTTCTCCTTGGCCTCGATGCGCCAGTTGTAGTCCGTGTCGTAGAGCAGCCAGTCCTGCGAGTAGGTACCTTGCACGACAAGGATGTCGCCCAGCTCGCCGGCCTCGATCATCCGGCGGATTTGCTGCACCACCGGGTAGTAGCGGAGGTTGTGGTTGACACAGTTGGCAAGGCCCTTCTTGGCCGCTAGGTCGGTCATCGCCTGGGCTTCGGCGGCGTCGAGCGTGAGCGGCTTCTCGCAAAGGACGTGCTTGCCGGCTTCCATGAACGCAATGGAGACAGGAGCGTGCAAGGAGTTGGGCGTGCACACGTGGACGGCTTCGATCTGCCTGTCGTCAAGGAGGGTGCGATAGTCGCCGGTAGCGCGGGCGACGCCAATGGCCTCGCCGAATCGCCTTGCTTCCTCGTCCGAGACGCCGCAAACGGCCTCGATCTCCACGTGGCCCAGGCGGCGGATGGCATCGGAGTGGGCGCGGCCCATGAACCCGGCGCCGATAACGGCGGTCTTGATCTTTCGCAAGCTCATGGAAATGGAACTCCTTTCAATTCGATGTGTAACGAATGACTGCGCAACATCACAATCTATCAGATTGCTGTTATGGTGAAATCGGGCGGCTTGAGGAATGATCGTACGCATCCGGCTCGAGCTGGGTTCGAGGCAAAGGCGGGTCGGGGGGGTGCGCCGCCGGGCGGCGTTTTGGGCCGGCCGATGGCTGATGCCGTTTTCGGCTGCCTCGTTTCTGCTGGCCTGCTGGCGTCTGGGCGCGGATTTGAACTGGACCGGGCGCTTCGCCGTCTCCCGGGGGATCTTCTCTCACTGGCAGGCGTGGATGGGCATGGCCGTCGTGCTGCAAGTGCTGTCGGCTGCGTTGCGACGTTACGGTCGCGGCCGGGCGCCGGCGCCGTAGTCAGGGCACTCCGCCAGCGGGTTGTCGAAGGCTTCTGCTATTCTTTTTCAAAGGGTCCTTTCTCCAGATGTCGTACTCAGTGAGGCACGGCTCTCCGTCCATCTACTCCCCCTACCGGCTCCCGGCGGGGGTGAAGTGGCTGCTGATCGTCAACACGTCGCTGTTCGTGGTGTACTTCTTCGCCGCTCGCGCCGGCTATGGACACCTCTTCCGAGATCTGGGCTTGTGGCCGCGGGCGGTGCTGACGCTGCCGGCCATCTGGCAGCTCGCGACGTACATGTTCCTTCACGATCCGTTCGGCTTCGCCCACATCCTGTTCAACATGCTGGCGCTGTGGATGTTCGGGGCGGACCTGGAGCGGGACTGGGGCACGCGCAGCTTTCTGAAGTACTACTTCCTGTGCGGTGTGGGGGCCGGAGTGTGCGTGATCGTAGCGAACCTGATCGCCGGGACGCTCGACACGCGGACGATCGGCTCTTCGGGAGCGATCTACGGGCTGCTGCTGGCCTTCGGTCTGCTGTATCCGGACCGTATCGTCCTGTTCAGCTTTCTGTTTCCGATCAAGGCCAAGTACTTCGTGATGATCATTGGCGCCATTGCCTTTCTGAGTTCCATCGGGGCCAGCGGCAGCGGCGTGAGCCACGTCGCTCATCTCGGCGGGATGGTCTTCGGATACGTCTACCTCCGGCGGCGGCGCTTCCGGATCGATCTTTCGGGCCCGATCTGGCGGCTCATCCAGCAGTGGAGAATCCGGCGCGCGAAGAAGAAGTTCGAAGTTTACCTGCGGACGAAGGAAGGCGGCCGCAACCGGCACATCCACTGACGCATCCATTCTATTGGGCCCTGGCTTGGGCAGGCCGGGGACTTCCTCACGTTTTGTTATAGTGTGGGCGAGAGGGCTGGTCATGATCCGACTGCGCCGGTTTGGTGGTGTGATCCCGCTGTGTTCCCTCGTCATCTCCGGGCTCCTGTTCGCACAGGAGGGGCCGAAGCGAGAGACAGGCGAGACGGTGGCGCGGCCGAAGAAGAAAGAGGCCGACGCGGAGACTTCCAAGATCCCGTCAAAGCTTGGCAGGAAGGACAAAACCGACATCCCCGAGGGGTTGCCCACCTTCCGCAGCGATGTGGCCACCGTGTCGTTGGATGTGGCGGTCCTGGACAACAAGGGCCGCTTCATTCCGAACATCCCGCGCGGCAACTTCCGCATCCTGGAAGATAACGTTCCGCAACAGGTGGCCACGTTCGAGACCGGCGAGGCGCCCATGACGGTGTGCCTGGTGATCGAATTCAGCAACCTGTTCCAGTACTACTGGGGCGAGACGTGGTACCAGACGCTGACGGCGGCTTACGGGTTCATGGAAACGCTGAAGCCGGAGGACTACGTGGCGGTGGTGGCCTACGACATGCGGCCGGAGATCCTGTCGGACTTCTCGACTGACAAGCGGAAGGCATATGAAGCGATGCAGCGGCTGCGGATCGCGTCGTTTTCCGAAGCCAACCTCTACGACGCGATCACGGACACGGCCGACCGGATGTCGTCGATCGAGGGGCGAAAGGCGATCGTGCTGATTTCCTCCGGAATGGACACGTTCAGCAAGCTGACCTTCGACAAGACGAGGAAGATCCTCCAGAACGCGGGCGTGCCGATCTACGCCATCGGGCTGATGCAGGCTCTGCGCGAGTGGTATGACGCCCGCGGGGCGATGGGGCCGATCGCGCGGCTCGATTTCTTGCAGGCGGACAACCAGTTGCGCACCTTCGCGAAGGAAACCGGCGGCCAGTCGTTCTTTCCGCGCTTTTACGGGGAGTTCCCGGGCATCTTCCGCGCCATTTCCGAATCCCTGCGGAGCCAGTACACGCTCACCTACCAGTCCTCGAACCAGGTCCGCGACGGCAAGTTCCGCAAGATCAAGGTGGAGTTGGTGAACCCGGCGACGAACGAACCGCTGCGGATCACCGACGAGAAGGGCAAGCCGATCAAGTACCAGATCCTGGCCAAGAGCGGCTACACGGCGCCTCGCGAAGTGGAGTAGCGTGGGCGAGAGCACTTGTTCGGAAAAAGTCAAGCACTCGATCTTGCTTTTCTGCAAGCCGATACAAATCGATTGACAGAACTGCGGCGCATTTGCTACTTTCGCCAAGTTCGCAATGACCGCTGCACACTGTCTGAGTTCCCCTGCACAGGCCCGGATCCTTATGGTAGACGACAACAGGAGCGGGCTTGCGGCCAGAAAGGCAGTGCTCGAGGAACTCGGGCACCGGATCACCACCGCCACCGGCGGAGAGGACGCGCTCGAGGCGTTCGCAGCGGGGAAATTCGACATGGTGGTGACGGACTTCCGTATGCCGAGGATGGACGGAGCGGAGCTGATCCGGCGGCTGCGGGGGATCGAGCCCGGCATCCCCACCATCATCCTCTCCGCCTACGTTGACACGCTCGGGCTGAGCGAGGGCAGCACCGGCGCCGACGTGGTTCTGCCGAAAAGCGCCAACGAGATCGCGCACTTGGTTCGCGCGGTAAACCGGATTCTGCGGAGGAAGACCGCCAAGAAGCCGCCAGGGACGCACGGCGGAGGGCTCAAGGCCAAGAGCAAAGGCGCATAGCCCCGTGGCCCGGGTGGTGGTGGAGCGCACAGTCTTGTGCGCCACGCCAGCAGTCCTGCCGGCGGA
>CAYZJD010000385.1:0-4135 GCA_964478455.1 uncultured Solibacteraceae bacterium
TATCATCGCCTCCGCATACTGGCGCAAGGACACGCCAGCGAACTCGACGTCCACGGTGAACACAACCAGGCCGCGCGTTCCGGCCGGCGGGGTGTAGCGCAGCGGTATCAACCGCTCGGACCGCCCGGGCACGGAAACAGCGTTGCCCGCAACGGCGAACTTCTCTTCCTGGGCTGAGTGGTTGCGGATCACTGCGTGCAGTTCAACAGCCGTCCCGGCGCTGGTGGTCGTTTCGTAGGGCGTCAGCCGGACCCACTGCTCGTCAAGACCGAAGTCCGCCTCAGGCCAGGGGAAAAGATTGCGCATCGCCTCGCGCCGCCGCCGCAGCGACTGCTCCATGAAATCCAGTTGCGCCGGCGAGAACCGGAAGGCCGGCTCCACGTGCTGGTTCACGAGCAGGCAGCCGGTCGGCAGCCGCCGCAACTGCTCCAGGCACTGCCAGAAGCCCTCGCCCGGCGCGAGAAAATTGCGGTTCCAGAGGCAGTAATCATCTAGTCCGGAGGGAGTGAAGGAATCGCCTACGAACAGCACGCTCTCACCCGTGTCCCTGCGCACCAGCAGCGCGTCGTGGAACAGCGTCTGTCCGGGAAAGTAAGTAAACACTAACTCGAACTCGTGCCAGCGCTGCCGAGCGCCGTCAGTTACCGGCCTCCCACTCCGGATCGGATACGGAGACAGGCACGGCATGCGGTAGGCCGCCGGGTGCTCGAGGATCTCCTGGAGTTCCGAAGTAAAGTAAACAGGACAGCCGAAGCGCTCGGCGCACGACTGGGCGCGGTCGGTGTGATCGTCGTGGTAGTGTGTGATGAAGATTCCCTCGAGGCGGTTAACGCGCTCGGAAGAGCGCAGCCGCTCGATCTCCTCGATCACCTTGTCGTAGCCGCAATCGACCAGAAACGCGGCGCCGGACTGCGACAGCAGGAGCCTCGAGTTGCCAATGGCGAGGAGCCATGGAGGCAGCGGCACAGTCTCGGCCATCGGCATCCACGGAGGCTCTTCGCCTTCGAGGAGCTTGCCGGCGCGGAGTCGGAGATTGTCGTCGCCGAAGTACCAGCGGAGTGCGTCGGTCGAAAAGTGCTCGCGGAGTCCCGCTTTCAGGCGCGTGATCAGGCGCCCAATGGACGCGGCTGGCTTCTCGATGACGGGCCCGCGGGCCGGTACGAGCACATCCGGCCTCTGAGCGGCGATCGCGCGCAGGCTCCGGATCAACTCGCCGGCGCGGGCGGCGTAGCCGTGGTATCCGCGCAGCTTGGCTTCGGGAACGGCGTCCTGTAAGCTCCAGAGATCAAGTAACTGCCCGTCGCCGTAAATCAAATCGCCAGTACAGGCGATGAGACGCCCGCCGGCCGAAAAGAAATAGGACACAGCTCCGGCGGAGTAACCCGGAGTGTCGAGCGCCTCGATACTGACGTCCTGCCATTCGATGTGATCGCCGCCGCGAACGGCGCGCCGGACGGGCAGCCGCTCGGTGAGAACACGGCTGTTCCGCATGGCGTAGTCGTGCCAGCGCTCCTTCTCGAAAGCGCTCCAGAACAATTCCGGGTTTGAGATGAGTTCCGATTCGCCTGCCGGCGCGATGACCTCCGCGCCCTGGCGCGCGAGTTCGCGCGCGGTCCAGCAGACCTCGCGCCGGAAGTGGGTCAGTAGGACCTGATCGGCAGGCTGCGGCGAGGGCCGCGGATCGCCGTAGATCGCCAGCCGCCTGCCGCCACGGGTGAGGATGAGGCCGTTGACGGCGCCGGGAACAAACTCCACGCCCGGAGCCAGCTGGGCGGCTCGGCTGGCGGCCAGCAGCGGCGCGAGCCCAAGGAATTCCCGGCGCAGCATAACCGCGGCGTCAAAGCGCCCAGCCCGCGCGGCGCGGCTCGTCGATGTGCCGGTTTGCTTCCGCGTCGTTGAGGAAGCGGAGATTCTCCGAGTCCCAGGCCAGGAAACGGCCGGTGCGCTGGGCGATGGTGCCGAGCAGGGCGACCTCGGTGAGCAAGCTGCCGAAATCGAAGTTGCAGTTGGCGGGAGGGCCGCCCTTGCAGGAGGCGATCCATTCCTGGTAGTGGCCGGAGCTGCGAGGCAGCGTGGGCGGGGGCGGCGCGAAATCGCGGTTGCGGCTCTCCGGGAGGAGCTTCGGCCCGCCCGTGAAGCCGCTGAGCAGAACGCCCTTCTCGCCAATGAACAGGATGCCGTCGTCGCCCAACTCGCGGTCGGGCGCCATCTCCGGCGGGCGCGGCGGCTTCAGGCCGCCGTCATACCACGTCAGACGAACGGGCGGCAACGCGTCGCGGGCGGGGAAGGCCCAGGTAACGATGGAGGCGTGGGGAAAGGTCTCCGCAAGCTTCGCGCGGCGGGCGCGCATCCAGGGTTCGTCGGCCTCTTCCTTCGAGGCCGGCTGCATGACGAAGCTGGCGCTCGCCTGCACGCTCAAAGGATGGCCCAGGTCGAGCGCGCGGAAGATGACGTGCAGCGTGTGGCAGCCCATGTCGCCCAGCGCGCCCGTGCCGAAGTCGTACCAGCCGCGCCAGTTGAACGGGTGATAGATGGGATGATACGGGCGCTGCGGCGCGGGCCCAAGCCAGAGGTTCCAGTCGAGCTCCCGCGGCACGGGCGGCGTCTCCGCGGGGCGCTCGATCCCCTGCGGCCACACCGGACGATCGCTCCAGACGTGTACTTCCCGCACCGCGCCGGTGACGCCCGAGCGGACCCATTCAGCGGTCGCGCAGGCCGCTTCCGACGCGCAAGACTGCACGCTCATTTGTGTGGCGACCTTCGCTTCGCGGGCGGCCCTGGCCAGCAGACGGGCCTCACGGATGGTGCGCGTCATCGGCTTGGCACAGTAGATGTGTTTGCCCAGCTCCATCGCCGCCTTGGCGATCATGGCGTGCGTGTGGTCGGGCGTGCCGATGAGAACGCCGTCGATGCCCTTTTCCTTCTCCAGCATCACGCGGAAGTCGCGATAGGTCTTGGCGGCGGGATAGCGCGCGAAGGTTCTGGCGGCGTAACTGTCATCCACATCGCACAGGGCCACAATGTTCTCGCTCTCGCACGTGCGGAGATAGACAGCGCCCATCCCGCCGACACCGATGCCGGCTAGGTTCAGCTTGTCGCTGGGAGGCGTGTAGCCGCGCCCGCCAAGGACGTGGCGGGGAAGGATCGCAATTGCAGGAAGGACGTGACGGCGAGTGACGCGCATACCGCAAACAGCGTAACATGCGTAAGGCTCGCGGCAGGCGGCCCGTCCTCAGGCTCGGCGCTTCTCCTCCAGCGTGCGCCGGAGGAGCGGAAGAGAGGCGCGATCCTTCTCGGCGGATACTGCTTCTCTGATCTGAATCAACTTCTCGAGGTCGAGCACTTGAACTCTCAGCCCCTCGCCGATGTCCATCCGCGTGCAATGTTGCTTTAAGTCTTCGTAGCCGTGCCCCTTTCCGACGGCGCCGAGCAGATCTAAAGGGCCGAAACGGGTCATCAGAAGCTGACCGCCGGGCGAGGACAGGTGAGAGGCGTCCGGGGCCCTTCCTGTTTCCGGGTGCGTCCGGAAGTACGCTCCGAGCGCCTCCAGGGCCGCAAGCAGCCTCGACACGTTCTCGGGGCTTCTGGCGTGGACGAGATCGAGATCAAACGTTGCCAGCGGGGCGCCGTGAAGCACCGCCGCTACGCCGCCCGCCACGAGGAATTCCACCTCGTGTTCTTCAAGCACACGGAGGATGGCGAGGAAGTCAGCTCTTGAGAGAAGCTCCACGGATGGTCTCGACCGATGTGATGAACTGCTGAAGTGTGGCCAGGCGCTCCGCTGGGCTAAGCGAGAGCATCCAGCGGATCAAGGTGATGTCCACGCCGTCGTCCGTCTGGGACGAAACAGCCTGAATCGGTTTGTTGGCGGCTTCTGAATTGACTGGCTCGGATCCCATCCTCTAGCCGCTACTTGCTTAACACATCCGGCGCCGCTTCCACAAGTGCTCACGAACGCACCCGCGGTGGAGCGCGCAGCCTTGCGCGCCACGCCAGCAGCCCTGCCGGCAGAGGAATGGGGCAGCCTTCTGACTCCTGACTCCTGACTTCCACACCCCGGAGCCCCTGTCTGGTTAGGGCTGATAGGACCTGGAGGTATAATTCTCGGCGTCAGGAGGTGCCTTCATGAAACAGC
>CAYZJD010000386.1:0-4111 GCA_964478455.1 uncultured Solibacteraceae bacterium
CCTGGATGAGCGCCTCCATGTGCGTCAGGTAGCGCTCGAAGGCGCGGCGGCCCGCCGGCGTGAGGCGGTATTCCGTCTTCGGCACGCGGCCGTCGAAACTCTTCGTGCAGGCGATATAATGCGCGTCCTCGAGCTTCCGCGCGTGCACGCTGAGGTTGCCGTCGGACGTCTTGAGGAGCCGTTTGAGGTCGTTGAACGTCAGGCTGTCGTTGGCGGCCAGGGCGCTCACGATTCCCAGACGCATGCGTTCGTGAATGAGGCGATCGAGGTCGGGCGGGGACGCTTTGGCCGGCAGTTCGCGCACCGGGCGCGTCTCGGAGCCGGTCTTGGGCGCGTGTTCTTTGCGAAGGATGCTTTGTCTAGCCACCGTACCTCCTGGCAATGATGCTGCCGAACAGGACATGGAGCCCGCCGAAACCTGCGGCCAGGAACCAGTTGCCCCAGGACAGCGGACAGAACAAGGCCACCGTTCCCAGCAGCAGGAAACAGAGGCCCATGGCGGGAACCACCCGGACCGAGAAGGCGCCTGCCGCCATCACGGCCGTTCCATAAAGGAGCAGCCAGGCGCCCGGCATGAGACCGGCCATGCCGGCCCGGTAGAGGACCATCGTGAGCAGCGCCGCCACCAGCAGAGACGGCGCCAGCCCGAGGACGAACTTGCGGGCCGGCCGCGCGAGCTGGGGCAGCGGGCTGGCTTTTGCCTTTCGCAGCAGGCAAACGAAGCCGATCGCGAAGGCCACCACGGCGCCGCCAAGCCAGACGGAGACCCACCGGTCGGCGGTCGGCTGCGAGGCCGCGATGGGCGCGGCGGCGAGGGCGGTGAGGCCCATGAGGACGCCGCCCATCCCCGGCACGGCGGTGAAGGAGGAGGCGCCCTCCATGGTCTCGCGGATGAAGCGGATGTTCTCGATAGCGTGGTCGTGAAGGGCGATGGGCTCGGGCCGCCCGGGATGGATGGGCTGAATCTTGCCCATGGAGCGAGAATAGCGCCCCTGGCCGAGATCTGTCAAGTACTTTTTTTGGTAAAGCTGATGGCGCTCAGCAGCATCCGGCGGCGGGCGTGGCCGACTCGCAGGCGAACAACTCGCCCTGCGGGTCGCCCTCCCAGAAGTCGGGGCGGTAATCTCCCGGGGAGGAAGCCAGGTTGTGACGCGTGCGGATGCGCCTCAGCCGTTCTTTGAGCACTGCCGGGTAACGGCCGCGGAGGAAGGCCCCGCGGGAGAACTGTCCGGCGTAGCGGCGTGCGAGGTGAGGGAAGCGTTGCTCGAGGAAAGGCAGGAAGACCGCCATGGCGCATGGTTTCAGGAAAACTACGCCGCCCGCGAGGTACCGTGCGCCGGCCGCCGCGGCCGCCGCTGCCACCGAGTCGAGGCTCTCTTCGCTGTCGGTGAGCAGAGGCAGGATCGGCATCGTGAGCACGCCCACCTCGAGGCCGCCTAAGGAGAGGGCCCGAACCGCAGCCAGGCGGAGGTCCGGCCTCGGCGCCCTCGGCTCCAGCAAACGGGCAAGTTCGCCGTCAAGCGTGGTGACCGTGACGTTGACATGCAAGACGTTGCGCCGGGCGATGTCGTGAAACACGTCCACGTCGCGCGCGACCAAGTCCGACTTCGTAGTCAGGCTCAGCCGGTGTCCGCGCTCAGTCGCGAAGACTTCCAGAATGCGGCGCGTGACGCGGAAGCGGCGTTCGGCGGGCTGATAGGGGTCGGTGGCCGTTCCGAGGGCGATCTCTTCGCCGTGTTTCACCCGCGCCAGCTCGGCACGGAAGGCCCGGACGTCGAAGTTCTTGGCGTAGATCTTGGTTTCGAAGTCTTCGGGCTCGCGAAGCTCCATAAACTCGTGCGTGTAGCGGGCGTAGCAGTACTTGCAGCCGAACTCGCAGCCGCGGTACGGGTTAATGGTCCACTGGAACGGCATGCGCGAACTGGAGCAGCGGTTGAGCAGGCTCCGGGACCGGAGTTCGATGTATTCGAGAGAGCGCTTTTGCTCCAGCAGGGCTCCTTCAGCGGCAAGCTTCGCGATACCAATGAGTTGCGGCTTGGGTGCGGGCGCTGGCAGCACATCCTATTTTCGCTTTTTATTCGCCTGTTGTCAATATCGAGAAAGACCCGGCCAACCGCAGAGTTACAGCACAACCCGCTCATCGCCCTGGCGGCGGGTGACGCGCTCGCGGTCCATGAACTCGAGCAGCGGGATGGCATACTTCCGCGACACGCCGGTCCACTCCTTGAACATGGGGACGGTGAATCGCTGGCCGCGGCGGTTCGCCAGCAGGGCGCGGAGGCGGGCGATAGCGGAGGCGTGGAACACCAGATCCTCGCCGGCGCGGACCAGGCGGCGCTCGCGAAGCAGCATCTGGAGCAACGAGCGGGCCCGCGCCGGTTCGACGCCGGACTTTGCCAGAACCTCGGCGACGGACGGCGCCGCAAGCCCGGCGCGCTCGAAAGCTGCTTCGATGGCAGCGGCCGCCCGCTCTTCGTCCTCTTTCAGGGCCACCGAATGACCGGCGAGGCGCAGGAGGTCTGAATCGGCGACGATCTCGCGACGGCTGGCCAGCAGGGCATCAAGCAGAAACGGCGGGACGCCCTGCAACTCCTTAGATCGAAGCTGCTCTTTCGGCATGCCCGGCAACAGCGGGTTCTCCCGGTGGAACGCCTGGAGCGCTTCGAGCAGGCGCTCCGCCGACTGATCGAACCACGACCGGCTCACCACCCAAGGGTCGGGCTGCGACAGGAGCAACAGGCCAGGCTGGGATGATACCGCCACGAGCAGGACACGTTCCGTGAGACCTGTTCGGGCGATGAGTTCGGGGAATCCCATGCCGTGTCGGGATTCCCGAACCAGCAGGGCCACGCGCGCGTCAACCGGTCCCGTTTCCAGCACGCCGAGGCGCTCCCGGACATCGTCACCTTTGCGGTACCTGTAGCCGCCGGTGTCCAGCACCGTGCCGCCGCCGATGGTAACGACAGGCGAGAACATGCGGACGATGAACCGGTCGCCGGGCAGTAGAAGCAAAGGCTCACGCAGAAGAATGCGGGCGTACGACCGGGCGCCGGGATCGAGGGCGGCGGAGCCGTCAAGCCATCGCACTTCAGCCGGCACTTCGGCCGAGCCGCTGTGGAAGTGAACTGGCGCGCGGTGCTTGAGCGGCCTGGCCGAAGGCAACAGCTCGAAGACGGAATCGATGACTTGCGTGGATTGGAAGCTGCCGGGCTCGGCGAGAACCATGCCGCGGGCGAGGTCCGAGGGCTCGGCGCCGGCAAGATTCAGTGCGGTCCGCTGCCCGGCCAAGGCGCGGTCCGCCGGCCGGCCGTACACCTGAATGCCGCGGACGCGCAAGCGCCGGCTGGCGGGATGCAGCTCGACCTCCTGCTCCCGGGCGACAGTCCCGGAAAGCAGCGTGCCGGTCACCACGGTGCCGAATCCCTTCATGGAGAACGCCCGGTCGATCGGAAGACGGAAGAAGCCCTCCGCGTCCTTCGGCGGCACGCAGATGGCGGCCTCCGAAAGCCGGGCCCGCAGTTCGCCGAGTCCCTCTCCACTCACCGAGCTGACCCCCACCACCGGCGCTTCCTCAAGGAACGAGCCGGCGACGAACTCCTCCGCCTCCAGCCGCACAAGGTCGAGAACTTCCTTGTCGACCAAATCGGCTTTCGTCAGCACGACGATACCCCGGCGGATGCCGAGCAGCCGGCAGATGTCGAAGTGCTCGCGAGTCTGCGGCTTGATCGACTCATCGGCGGCGATCACGAACAGCACGAGGTCGATGCCCCCGACGCCGGCCAGCATGTTCTTGACGAAGCGCTCGTGGCCGGGCACGTCGACGAACCCGATGCTGACGTCGCCAAGCTCAAGGTGGGCGAAGCCGAGGTCGATTGAAATGCCACGGCGTTTCTCCTCCGCGAGCCGGTCGGTGTCAATGCCGGTCAGGGCCTTCACGAGGGCGGTCTTGCCGTGATCGATGTGCCCCGCCGTCCCGACGATAATGTTTCTCATGGGGATACTTCTCATCCTAGTATCGGCCCTTGCGGAGCTGACGCTTCGAGCGGGGACAAGTCAGGAGAGGTACTTGCAAAATCCGCAGTCTGTGCGGGCTGGAACAATTCAGAAGAAA
>CAYZJD010000387.1:0-4092 GCA_964478455.1 uncultured Solibacteraceae bacterium
CGCAGATCAGGCTGACCCCTTTTTGACGGCGTATAATCGGAGCGGCATGTGGCTGATTCGGCCTGGTGTGGTGCTTCTTGCGGCGGCCGCGGCGGCGCAGGCAGCCGTGCCGTATTCGAAAACCACCCATACGTTCAAGCGGGTCGCCGGCTGCGATGTCCGCGCCGACGTCTACCGTCCGAAGGACAAGAACGTCCGCCCGGTTCTGTTATGGATCCACGGCGGCGCTCTCATCTTCGGCAGCCGCGAGAACATCCGGACCGTGCAACTCCACCGCTATCTCGACGCCGGCTTCGCCGTCGTCTCCATCGACTACCGCCTGGCGCCTGAAACCAAGCTGCCCGGCATCCTCGACGACGTTCGAGACGCGTATGCGTGGGTGCGGGCGAAAGGCCCGTCGCTGTTTCGGATCGACCCGGACCGCATCGCCGTTGCCGGCCACTCCGCCGGCGGCTACCTCACGCTCACTTGCGGCTACCGTCTCGAGCCCCGGCCCAAGGCGCTTGTTGCCTTCTACGGTTACGGCGACATCATCGGAGACTGGTACAGCCGTCCGGACCCCTTCTACTCAACGACGGAAGGGCCCGTGCCGAAGGAGGAGGCGTACCGGGTGGTCGGGCGCAAGGCGGTCTCCGAAGCGAAGCGAGAGGAGAACCGCTTCCGGTTTTATCTCTACTGCCGCCAGCAGGGCTTGTGGCCGAAGGAGGTGGGAGGCCGCGACCCCAACGCCGAGCCGGCGGCTTTTGCCCCTTGGTGTCCTGTTCGGAACGTGGCCGTGGACTACCCGCCAACGCTGCTATTGCACGGAGACAAAGACACCGACGTACCCTTCGCGCAGTCCCAGCAAATGGCGCGGGAACTGAAGGGGCGCGGCATTCCCCACGAGTTGATCGTCATTCCCGGAGGCGAGCACGGCTTCGACGCCCGCCTCGATGATCCAGTGGTGGGGAAGGCGTTCGACCGCGTGATCGAGTTCCTCAAAGAACGCCTGCGGTGACGGGCCGGCTGGCGAAAGCGCCTGCTCCCTCCGTCTACAATGGCGGAATGACCGTCCCACGTGCCGTCGTGGCCGCCGAACAGCGGCGGGCGATGGCATGGTCGCTCGCAATCGGTGCGCTGATGCTGGCGGGCAAGACGAGCGCGTGGTGGATGACGGGTTCGGCCGCCATCCTTTCGGATGCGACTGAATCCGCGATTCATGGCATGGCCGTCGGTTTCGCCGCGTTCAGCCTCTGGCTGACCGCCCGCCCCGCCGACCACCGCTTCCTTTACGGTTACGAGCGGATCGCGTTCTTCTCGGCGGGCTTCGAGGGAGCGCTGATCATCCTGGCGGCGATCGCGATCATCGCCGCGGCAGTTCACAAGTGGCTGGCGGGCCTCGCGATGGAGAATCTCGGGCCCGGCACGGCGGTGGTGGCGGCGGCCTCCGCCGTAAACGCCGCCCTCGGCTGGTACCTGGTGCGAACGGGCAAGCGCACCAACTCGCTGATCCTCGAGGCCAACGGCAAGCACGTGCTGACCGATAGCTGGACCAGCGTCGGCGTCGTCGCCGGCCTGTGTTTGGTGCTCATCACCGGCTGGAGGCCGTTCGACCCCCTGTGCGCGATCGCCGTGGCGCTGAACATCCTGTGGTCCGGCAGCCGCCTGGTGCTACGGTCGGTCGGCGGGCTGATGGATTACTCCGACCCCGAGACGGGCCGCATCCTCCGCGCGAAGCTCGACCAGGCGTGCGAGGAACTTGGGCTTCAGTACCACGGAGTGCGTTTTCACAGCATGGGACAGCGCCTGCGGGTGGAGGTGCACCTGTTGTTCCCGCACGACGCTCCAGTGGGAGAGGCGCACCGGCTCGCCACCGCCCTTGAAGAGCGGCTGCCGGCCGACGTCGGCATCCCGGCCGAAGTGATCACCCACCTGGAATCCGCCCAAGACCACGGCCACATCCACGGCGAGGAGCACTACACGGGAAAGCCGTTGTGAAGAGCGCCTGTGCCGCACTGTTCATGGCAGACGAAAGCGTCTGCTCCACAGGATTGCTGCCGCGGCCTGCTACGATCTGGTGCCTGCCTGAGCCACGGCGGTCTTCAGTTCGCTGAGCTTCCTGGCGTGATCCGGGACGAGCCGGAAGCGGCGGCGCACCTCCTCGCGCGCGCGCTGCAAGAGGATCGCGTCCAGCTCGTTCAACGCGCACAGTTGCCGGTAGAGCGCCTTGCCGCAGGAGTCCCTCACCTGCTTCAGCCGGTTCTCGAGCGTGCTCTCGAACTCAGTGGAGGTGTTGTGCGGGACGTACCGGCAATCGATATTCGGAAAGCTCGGGCTCAAGAAGTACGCGGCGGCGATCC
Organism: uncultured Solibacteraceae bacterium; assembly: GCA_964478455.1. Lineage (GTDB taxonomy): Bacteria > Acidobacteriota > Terriglobia > Bryobacterales > Bryobacteraceae > CAYZJD01. Next base: position 2,340 of record CAYZJD010000387.1, read on the forward strand.
AACTCGTGTCGAAGGCGTCCACCACGCCGGGGACGGCGGCGCGCAGCATCACCTCGATCGCCGCATCCAGATCCCGTCTGCCGGGAGGACGGTAGTAAGTGCCGCCATTGGCAAGGAAGTTGACCTGCACGTCGTTTAAGTAATGGGGATACTTGTCCACAAGATAACCGATGAACTCGCCCATCGACCGTTCCTTGGCCAGCCGGCTCAGGAAGTCATCCGACGGGGGAATCCTGCGAAACCAGCGGTAGATGGAGAACAGCCGGTCGATCGGGTCCCGCAGAAAGAACATGTCGAAAAAGACATGCGCCTCGGCTTGCGGCTTGGGGTAGCGGAGCTGGTGACTGGAGACTGCCTGGACCCGCGGGTTCTCGGACAGAAACGCCAGCAGATCCGCGCCGGTAAGGAGACAATTGCGATGGTCGCCTTCGAAGCGTGCCCAGGCGGCGCCGAAGTTCTTGTCGAGGATGTACTCGAGCGTGGTTCCGGCGTTCTTGAAGATGTGGTAGTGGACGATGACGTGGCGCATGAAGGTTACCCGCTCAGATGGTCATTGCCAGGAAGCCCCCGTCCACGCGGAGGATGGAGCCGGTGACGAAGGAGGAGGCCTTCTCGGATGCGAGGTACACGGCAGCCCCCACCAGTTCGGCGGTGTCGCCAAAGCGTTTCATCGGCGTGTGGCCGAGGATTTGCGCCGTGCGCTCGGGCGTCAGCAGGCGGCGGTTCTGTTCGGCCGGGAAGAAGCCCGGAAGAATGGCGTTCACGCGGACGTTGTGAGGGGCCCACTCGCGGGCGAGAAACATGGTGATCTGGTTCACGCCGGCCTTCGTGATGCTGTAAGTGAACACTTTAGAGAGCGGCGGGCTCGAGGAGGCGGACGAGATGTTGATGATGGAGCCGCCGCGTCCCGATTCCACCATCACCTTGCCGAAGACCTGGCAGGCGAAGAAGACACTCTTGAGGTTCACATCCAGGATGCGCTGCCACTCGGACTCCTCGATTTCGAAGAAGGGCGTGCCGGAGTTGATCCCGGCGGCGTTGATGAGGATGTCCACCCGGCCGAAGGCGGCCTGCATTTCGGCCAGGGCGCGTTCAAGCTGCTGCTTGCTGGTGGCGTCCACCTGCACGGCGATGGCGCGCCGGCCGAACGCCCGGATGGCCTCCGCCCGCGCCTCAGCGTTTTCCTTGTTGTAGTCGAGGATGGCGATGTCGGCGCCCGCTTGCGCCAGGCCTTCCGCCATGGAGCCGGCGAGCACGCCGCCGCCGCCGATGACGGCCGCGGCCTTGCCGCTCAGATCGAAGAGTCCGGTATTTGGCATAAAGAGAACGTTCCCTCACACCATTGTGCGCCGGAATGGAGGGTGGCTGGGGGAAACCGGCCATGGGGGCCGGACGCGCCGGGGAAAATGGACCAGATCAGGCTGACCCCTTTTTGGCGACGACGAGGGTGATGTCGTCGGCGGCGGGGGCACCGGAGGCGAACTTGGCCAGTTCCGCTCTCACGCCCTGAACGACCTCGGCGGCAGGTTTGCCGCGGCTGGCGGCCAGAGTCTGGGCGAGGCGCTCTTCGCCGAACTCCTCGCCGGCCGGGTTGGTCATTTCCGTCACGCCGTCGCTGTAAAGGACGATCGAGTCGCCGGGCGCGAGGCGGCACGTCTTCTGTTCATACGCCGCATTGGGCAGAATCCCGAGGATGGGGCCGCCTCCCTGAAGCCACTCAACCTGACCGCCGGCGCGGACCAGCGCGGGTGGA
>CAYZJD010000388.1:0-4057 GCA_964478455.1 uncultured Solibacteraceae bacterium
CGGACCTGCTCGACCCCGAACAGCTCGCGCGCCTGCCCGAAGCCCCCAACGTGATCTTCATGGCGGCGCGCAAGTTCGGCTCGACCGGCAACGAGCCGCTCACCTGGGCGATGAACACGTACCTGCCCGCTCTCGTCGCCGAGCGATACCGGGCCTCTCGCATCGTCGCCTTCTCGAGCGGCAACGTCTACCCGCTTGTCCCGGTGCTCGAAGGCGGCTGCACCGAGAACGTGCCGCCGGATCCGGTCGGCGAGTACGGCCAGTCGGTGCTCGGGCGTGAGCGGATGTTCCAGCATTTCTCGGCGCAGCACGGAACGCCGGTGACGCTGCTGCGCCTGAATTACGCCGTCGAGCTGCGCTACGGCGTGATTCTCGATATCGGCCTCAAGGTCTTCGAAAACCGGCCGGTGGACCTCCGCATGGGCCACGTCAACGTCATCTGGCAGGGCGACGCGAACTCGGTGTGCCTCCGGTCGTTCTGCCTGGCGAACAGCCCGCCTGAGATCCTGAACCTCACCGGGCCGGAGACGATCGCGGTGCGGTGGATTGCGCGGCGGTTCGGCGAGATCTTCGGCGTCGAGCCGAAGCTCGAAGGAACGGAATCGCCCACCGCGCTCCTGAACAACGCTGCCCGCTGCCACCGCCTCTTTGGTTACCCGGAGGTTTCCGTCGAGCAGATCATCGAATGGGTGGCCAGGTGGATCGCCGCCGGCGGCGAGCTTCTGAACAAGCCCACGCACTTTGAAGTCCGGGATGGGAAGTTCTGATGAGCTGGCGCGACAGGCTGAAGCGGGGTACCGTCATCCCTGCGCACCCGCTGGCGCTGACGGCGGAGCGGAAACTGGACGAGCGCCGCCAGCGCGCTCTCACCCGGTACTACCTGGCGGCGGGCGCCGGCGGCGTCGCTATCGGAGTTCACACCACGCAGTTCGAGATTCGCGACCCGAAGGTTGGTTTGTTCAAGCCGGTGCTTGAGATGGCGATGGAGGAGCTGCGCGGCGAGGACCTCATCAAGATCGCCGGAGCCGTCGGGCGCACCGCGCAAGCATTGAAGGAAGCGGAGTTTGCCGCCCGCCTGGGATACGACGTGGTCCTGCTGGGCCTTGGCGCGCTGCACGACGCCACGACCGCCGAGCTGCTCGATCACGCGCGGGCCGTTGCGACCGTCCTTCCGGTGTTCGGGTTCTACTTACAGCCCGCCGTCGGGGGACGCGTCCTCCCGTACGAGTTCTGGCGGGGGTTTGCGGAGATCGAGAACGTGGTGGCGATCAAGGTGGCGCCGTTCAACCGCTATCAGACCCTCGACGTGGTGCGGGCGGTGGCCGAGGCGGGGCGCGGGCACGAGATCGCGCTGTACACGGGCAACGATGACACCATTGTTTACGACCTGCTGACCGAGTTCCGGTTCGGCGAGCGGACCATGCGCATTGTCGGGGGGCTGCTTGGACACTGGGCCGTTTGGACGCGCCGCGCCGTGGAGATGCTGGAGTCGATTCACTACTGCGTGTTGCACGAGCACGCGCACCCCATCTGCGGCGACTGGTTCCGGCTGGCGGCCGAGGTCACCGACGCCAACGCCGCCTTGTTCGACCCAGCGCACGACTTTCACGGCTGCATCCCGGGCATCCACGAGGTGTTGCGCCGGCAGGGACTGCTCGCCGGGCGCTGGTGCCTGAACCCGGCTGAAGACCTCTCGCCCGGACAGATGGAAGAGATCGACCGGGTCCTGCGGGCGTACCCGCACCTCAACGACGACGCCTTTGTCAAAGAACACCTGGACAAATGGCTGCGATAGGAGCACAATGTCAGACCCCAACACGGTAGAACGCAAGTTCGGCTTCAACACGAGAATGCTGCATGCCGGCTACAAGCCGGATCCGACCACGGGCGCGCGCGCCGTGCCCATTTACCAGACCACTTCCTACGTCTTCGAGGATTCCGCGCACGCGGCCGCGCTGTTTGCTCTCCAGCAGTTCGGCAACATCTACACGCGGATCATGAACCCGACGACGGCGGTGCTCGAAGAGCGCGTGGCGTCGCTCGAAAACGGCGCGGCGGCGCTGGCCATGTCCAGCGGCCAGGCGGCGCAGTTCATCGCCATCAGCAGCCTGATGCAGGCGGGCGACGAGATGGTGTCGGCCAGCACGCTGTATGGCGGCACTTACACGCAGTTCGACGTCAGCTTCCGCAAGCTCGGCTTCAACGTAAAGTTCGTGGACCCGGACGATCCGGAGAACTTCCGCAAGGCGATCACGCCGAAGACGAAGTGCCTGTACGCCGAGACGATTTCCAATCCGCGCGGCAACGTGCTGGACATCGAGGTGGTGGCGAAAATCGCTCACGATCACAACGTCCCGCTGGTGATCGACAACACCTTCGCCACGCCGTACCTGTGCCGGCCGATCGACTTCGGCGCAGATATCGTCGTCCACTCGCTTACCAAGTTCATGGGCGGGCACGGCAACAGCATCGGCGGCATCATTGTGGACGGCGGCCGCTTCGACTGGACGAAAGGCGACTTCCCGCAACTCAATGAACCGGCGCGCGCCTACCACGGTATGGTCTTCACTCAGACTTTCGGCAACATCGCCTACATCATCAAGGCGCGCGTCGAGGGGCTGCGCGACATGGGGACCTGCATGAGCCCGTTCAACGCCTTCCTGTTCCTGCAAGGGATCGAGACGCTGAGCATGCGCATGGACCGCCACGTCGCCAATGCGCTGGCGGTGGCCGAGTTTCTGGAGAGCCATAGGCTGGTCACCTGGGTGAAGTACCCCTCGCTTCCCTCCAACCCTTACTACGAGTTGGCGCGGAAATACCTGCCCAAGGGCGCCGGCGCTGTCTTTTCCTTCGGAATCAAAGGCGGCTACGACGCGGGCAAGAAGTTCATCGACAGCGTGAAGCTCTTCTCGCACTTGGCCAACGTCGGCGACGCCCGCAGCCTGGTGATCCACCCATCCTCGACCACCCACCAGCAGTTGAGCCTGGTGGAGCAGGAGGCGGCAGGAGTCTCGCCCGATATGGTGCGGCTGTCGGTGGGTATCGAGGACCTCGACGACATCCTGTGGGACCTCGACCAGGCCCTGGAGTCGTCCCAGCGGAAGTAGGAACAAAACCGGGGACAGCCCGCATGTTCCCCCGCCGCGCGCGGCGACTCGTTCAAGTCACACGTCCCGGGGACTGTGAGCGAAAGGGGACAGCCCGCATGCGACGGCCGCAGCCTGCACCATGAGCGGCTGCCATATTCCCGTATTGCAGGAGCCTTAAAAGTGGTACGATGAACCTCGTGAAGACGACGGTCGAACTTCCTGACTCCTTACTGCGCCAGGCCAAAGCCTACGCTGCCCAACAGGGCATTCCGTTGCGCCAGGTATTCGAGAGAGGACTGCAAGCCGTCCTCCGGGGCTCGCCGCCTATCGGCCGGGGCTTCCGCCTCAAGACTGTCACCACGAGAGGTGAAGGGCTGGCCTGCGACGACGACTGGGCAACCATCCGCTCGTTCATCTACGAAGGACATGGCGGATGATCGCCGTTGACACCAACCTTCTCGTCTATTCCGTTCGGGAAGATTCGCCTTGGCACAAGCGTGCACTGGCGTGTGTGCGGGAGCTGGCGGAAGGAGCGGCGCCGTGGGTGATTCCGTGGCCCTGCATCCATGAGTTCGTTGCCGTCGTCACGCATCCGCGCCTCTACAGGCCGCCGACGCCGCTTGAGGACGCCATTCTCCAGATCGACTACTGGTTGGAGAGCCCCTCGCTGCGGGTGGTCGCTGAGGAGCCTGGGTACTGGGAGCGCCTGAAGCCCCTGCTGGCGGCGGGAAGAACGCTCGGGCCGCTTGTTCACGACGCCCGTGTCGCGGCGATCTGTCAAGCCCACGCCGTTCGCGAGCTTTGGTCCGCTGACCGTGATTACTCGCGCTTCCCGGGGCTCCGTGTCCGAAATCCGCTGCTCGGCCGGAGCTGACTTCAGCCTGCGTCTTTGGGCGCCAACCCGTCTCACTGTCCAGCCGTTTCGGGACTTCTGAAAACGGAGGGTGAGCCGAAGGCGCATCCGGCCG
>CAYZJD010000389.1:0-4040 GCA_964478455.1 uncultured Solibacteraceae bacterium
ACAGGAGATGGTCCACTTGATGTCCTTCCTGAACCGCAAGTGAGCCGTCGCATCTGATCAGGACTTCCCCTTGTTGCTTTTTCGTTCAAGAGAAGCCTCCCCTTTTGTGATCCGCATTCATCTCCTCGGCCGCGCACATGGCCTCAGGCTCGCTCGGCAGATAGCCGCCCAAGCCCAACAGCGGAAGCGGCGCCGGGTCGCGAACGATGTCCCAGGGCGCCGGAACCCATCGCACGGCTGACAGCATAGGCATGCCGCACGTCCCCTGGCGGAAGCTAGTGGGAGTCGAACCCACCTGCGACGTTCTCGCGCCGCACGCTGGTTTTGAAGACCAGGCCCGGCACCGGCCAAGACTAGCTTCCAGACCGATTCTAGCATCCGCCTCGCGGACGGCCGCCGCATGACAATGCCGGAATGCCGGAAGGCCTGCGAGAACGCCTGCGGTTGTTCCGCTCCATGGAGTAGGATGCCGACCCGGCCGGCGCCCGCCACGGCCAGTCGCTCGCTGTCGGGACCGTGGACAGAAGCCGCTCGCTTGACCGATCGACCGCTGGCTGCCGGCGGGAGACTAGCCCGCCTCTTCTCAACGTCGCTAGGTGGCCCGGCTGAGCAAGCGGGTATATAATCAGACTATATATATGAAGTCTATCCTTGTTCAGATCGACGAAGGCACGTACCACGCTTTGAACCAAGTCGCGCCGCCCAAGAGCAGGCGCCGCGCCCAGTTCATTCGGAACGCCGTGCGCAAGGCGATCCGCGAAGCGGAGTACGCGCGCATGCGCCGGGCGTACGGGGCCACGCCCGATTCCGAGTCGGAAGCTGACACGTGGGCCAACCCCGAGGACTACCGCCGGTGAAACAGTTCGAGACCTGGTGGGCCAACATCCCCGGTGCGGCGGGCAAAAGGCCGGTACTCCTCTTGAGCCGCTATGACGCTTACGACTATCTGAACAAGTTCATCGTCGCGGAGATCACAACGACGGTTCGCGACATTCCAGTGGAGGTGCCCCTAGGGCAGCCCGAAGGGTTGCCCAAGCCCTGTGTGGCCAACTGCGACAACCTTCGGACGGTCGCGCGCTCATGGCTGGTCAGGCGCGCCGGCACGCTCAGCGAAAGCCGTCAGATGGAGGTGAAGCGTGCCGTCGGCTACGCTCTCGGTTGGGAAGAATTGATCGACATCGGCTAAGCCGGCTGGGCGAGGCCTGCTTCGGACGGAGACTCGACCGGCCGAAGTGAGTGGGAGTCGAACCACCTGCGATTCTAGCATCCGCCTCGCGGATGGCGGCCGCGCGTTCAGTGTCAGAATGAAGGCGATGCGCGCGCGCCCGGTGGTCGTCTCCTGCGTTCTGGCGGGCATGTGCTGCGCGTGGTGGACCGCAAGCCTTGGTGCGCCGGACACGCCGGTGGATCCAATCACCTTTGACGACATCGCCTCACGCGCCGGCGTCGACCTCGTCGTGCGCAACTCCGCTACTCCCAACAAGCACCAGATCGAGACCATGATCGCCGGCGTCGCGGTGTTCGACTACAACAACGACGGGCGACCCGACATCTACTTCGTCAACGGCGCAGGCATCCCCGGGCTAGAGAAAACCGGCCCCGGCTTCTACAACGCGCTCTACCGCAACAACAGCGACGGCACGTTCACCAACGTCACGGCGCAGGCCGGAGTCCCCGGCGCCGGATACGGCATGGGCGTTGCCGCCGGCGATTACGACAACGACGGCCACGTCGATCTGTTCCTGCCCGGCCTGAACCGCAACTTCCTTTACCGCAACCGCGGCGACGGCACGTTTGAGGACGCCACGAAGCGCGCGGGCCTGGAGGGACTCGACCCGAAACGAGGAAAACTCTGGGCGATCGCCGCCGGCTGGTTCGATTACGACAACGACGGTCTGCTCGACCTCTTCGTCGTCAATTACTGCGTCTGGAAGCCGGAGCAAGAGCCGTATTGCGGCGATATGCAGGCGGGCTACCGCACCTACTGCCACCCCAAGCACTACAAAGCCCTGCCCAACAACCTCTACCGCAACAACGGTGATGGCACGTTCACCGATGTGTCCGAAGCCTCGGGTATCGCCGCCCACCTGGGGAAAGGAATGGGGGTGGCCTTCGCCGACTACGACCAGGACGGAGACCTCGACGTTTTCGTCGCCAACGACACGGAGCCGAATTTCCTCTTCCGCAACGAAGGCGCGGGCAAGTTCGTCGAGATCGGGATGCGGGCCGGCGTGGCCTACAACAACGACGGGCGCGCGGTCTCCTCGATGGGGGCCGACTTCCGCGATCTCGACAACGACGGCCGCGAAGACCTGTTCGTGGCCGCGCTCGCCAACGAGACGTTCCCGCTGTTCCTGAACGCCGGCCGCGGCTTCTTCAGCGACATGACGTATCGGAGCCAGGTCGGCCTCCACACGCTGCCTGCCAGCGGCTGGAGCAACGGCATCTTCGATTTCAACAACGACGGCTGGAAGGATCTGTTTGCCGCCGGCGGCGACGTGCAGGACAACACCGAGCTGTTCTCCAGCCGCAAGTCCCGCCAGCCGAACCTGCTGCTGGCCAACACGGGCAACGGCGTGTTCGCCGATTACGGCAGGCAGGCTGGGCCGGCCCTCCAACAGCCGGCGCTCCACCGCGGCGCGGCTTTCGGCGACTTCGACGAAGATGGCAAGGTGGACGTCGTGGTCACGCGCCTCAATGACCGCGCCGAGCTGCTGCGCAACACGTCGCCCGCGCCCAACCACTGGCTGGCCCTGCGTCTCACCGGACGCCGCGGCAATCGCGACGCCATCGGCGCCCGCGTCCGCCTGAGAGGCGCTTCGGGCCTCCAGCAGTGGAACCACGTGACTACGTCCACGGGCTTCGCCTGCTCGAGCGACCGCACGGTGTTCTTCGGCCTTGGCAAGGACGCTTCGGCGAAGGAGATCGAGATCCGCTGGCCCGGCGGGACGGTGCAGTTGTTGAGGGACGTCGCCGTGGACCGCTATCTTGCGGTCACGGAGCCGTAGCCGGCGTTCCCTTCAGCCCCAGCTCCTCCGCACGTTCCTGCATGGCGCGGATGCAAGTCGCGATGTGCTCGTCGAGATCCACGCCAAACCCGGCCGCGCCGTTCACGATGTCCTCGCGGTTCACCGATCGCGCGAACGCCTTGTCCTTCATCTTCTTCCGCACCGATGGCGCGTCCACCTCGAAGATGCTCTTGTGAGGCTTGACCAGCGCGACCGCGGTCAGGAATCCGGCCAGCTCGTCGCAGGCGAACAGCGCTTTTTCCAGCTTCGATTCCCGCGGCACGCCGGAGTAGTTCGCGTGCGAGAGGATGGCCCGCCGGATCTCCTCCGGAACGCCGCGCTCGGCCAGGACCGGCTCGCCCTTCAGCGGATGGTCCGGCGCCTGCGGATGGATCTCCCAGTCGAAATCGTGCAGCACCGCCGTGACGGACCACGCCTCCCTGTCTTCACTGAGCTTCTCGGCGTAGGCCAGCATGCACGCCTCCACCGCCAGCGCATGCTTCCGCAGGTTCTCCGACTTCGTGAATTGGCACAGAATCGTCCACGCCCGCTGTCGGTCGATCATCCCTGTACTATAATGAAGACTGGCTGCCATTGTGGGCCTGTGGCGCAGTTGGGAGCGCGCTTCAATGGCATTGAAGAGGTCACGGGTTCGAATCCCGTCAGGTCCACCAAACCCCGCCATCGCCATTCGGCGCTATAATCACGGGTCGTCAACTTCATGTCGGAATCCGCGCAAGCTGTCGCACTGGAAGCCACTGCTCCTGCTGGCCGCAGCAACTCAGTGGACGTGGCAGCCATCGTCCGGAACGTCGCTCACGAGCTGCGGCAGCCGCTGAGCACCATCGAGTCCGTGGCCTACTATCTCGAAATCCTGCTTCCCCCTGAGGAATCCAAACCCCGGGCGCAGGTGGAGAAGCTGCACGAACTCGTTTCGCAGATCAGCCGGATTCTCTCCGACGCCGTCCATTTCCTCCGGGCCACGCCGCCGCAGCCGGAGCTGCTCGAGCTGGAGGAGGAGATCGGCCTCGT
>CAYZJD010000390.1:0-3978 GCA_964478455.1 uncultured Solibacteraceae bacterium
TCACCCGCCAATTCCCGCTTGCCCTTCTTCCGTACCATGCTAGAATCTCTAGGTTTGTAGACATTGGAGGTCTCATGTCCGTTGAGCAAAAGGTGAAGCAGATCATCGTCGAGCAGCTCGGCGTAGACGAGTCGGCCGTCGACGGCACCGCGTCCTTCGTGGACGACCTGGGCGCCGACTCGCTCGACATCGTCGAACTCGTCATGGCGTTCGAAGAGGCCTTCGAGCTTGATATTCCCGACGAGGACGCCGAGAAGATCCGCACCGTCAAGGATGCCATCGACTACATCGAGGGCAAGCTCGCCAAGAAGTAACATTGTTTCCCGCGTGCTGGTCTGAGGGAGAACTGTCTTGTCGCGCAGAGTGGTAGTCACGGGCGTCGGCCTGCTTTCGCCGGTGGGCATCGGAACCGAAGAATCCTGGCAAGCGCTTCGCGCGGGCAAGAGCGGCATCTCACGCATCACCGCCTTCGACGCTTCGGCTTTCTCCTGCCAGATCGCCGGGGAGGTCAGCAGCTTTGACCCCACCCAGTTCGTCGAGCGCAAGGAACTGAAGAAGATGGGGCGGTTCATCACCTTCGCCATCGCGGCGACGGAGTTCGCCATCGCCGGCGCCCGTCTCGATTTGAAGTCGGAAGATCCGGAACGGGTCGGAGTGTACATCGGCAGCGGCATCGGGGGATTCGAAGTGATCGAGCGGGAGCACAAGAACCTGCTCGAGAAGGGCCCGGGCCGCATCTCTCCGTTCTTCATTCCGGCAACCATCATCAACCTGGCCTCCGGCTACGTTTCGATCCGCACGGGCGCCAAGGGGCCGAACTCCGCCACCGCCACTGCCTGCACGACGAGCGCCCACGCTATCGGAGACTCGTACAAGATCATTCAGCGCGGCGACGCCGATGTGATGATCTGCGGCGGCGCCGAGGCGCCGATCTGCCCCATGGGCATCGGGGGCTTCGCGGCCATGCGGGCCCTGTCCACCCGCAATGAGGAGCCCGAGAAGGCCAGCCGCCCGTGGGACAAGTGCCGGGACGGCTTCGTCGTCGGCGAGGGGGCGGGCATCCTGATCCTCGAGGAACTCGAGCGCGCGCAACGGCGCGGCGCGCCCATCGTGGCCGAGATCGCCGGTTACGGCATGAGCGGGGACGCGTTCCACATCACCGCCCCTTGCGAGGACGGCGACGGAGCTCTGCGGGTGATGCGCAACGCGATCCGCGACGCCGGCATCGAGCCGGACCGGATCGACTACATCAACGCCCATGGAACCTCGACCGACGTCGGCGACCGCGTCGAGACCATCGCCATCAAGCGATGCTTCGGCGAGCACGCATGGAAGGTGGCCGTCAGTTCGACGAAGTCCATGACCGGGCACCTGCTGGGCGGGGCGGGCGGGCTGGAGGCGGGCATCACCGTACTCGCCACCCGCGACCAGGTCGCGCCGCCGACCATCAACTACGAGTTCCCCGATCCGGAGTGCGATCTGGACTACGTGCCCAACCACGCCCGGCCGATGCGCATCGACTACGCGCTGTCGAACTCGTTCGGTTTCGGCGGCACGAACGGCGCGATCGTCTTCCAGCGATACCAGGGCTGAGGCCCCATGAAGATCGTCGTCGCCATCAAGCAGGTGACGGCCCGCGAATCCGTGCTCAGGATCGCGCCGTCCGGCCGCTGGATCGCCGAAGACGACCTCACCTACGAGATCAACGAGCCTGACGCCTACGCGCTCGAAGCAGGGCTCCAGCTCAAAGAGAAACACGGCGGGGAGGTTGTGGCCCTCTGCGCCGGTCCCGCGCGGGCTTCGCAGACCATCCGTGAGGCGCTCGCCAAGGGCGCCGACCGTGCCATTCATATCGAGGAGGAGAACCTGACCGCCTGGGACGCCCTGGGCGTGGCGCGCCTGCTGGCGGCCGCGCTCGGCCCCGAGGAGCCGGATCTCATTCTCACGGGCCTGCAATCGGAGGACACCGGCGCCGGACAGACCGGGGTGATCCTGGCGGAACTTCTCGGCCTCCCGCACGCCACGATCATCATGCAAGTAGAGAAGCTCGACGGCGCTGTCCGGCTCAAGCGCGAACTGGAGGACGGCTGGTTCCAGCAGGTGGAAATGCCGCTGCCCGCGGTGCTCACCATCCAGTCCGGCATCAGCAAGCTCCGCTACGCGACGCTGATGGGCATCAAGAAAGCAAAGACGAAGGAGATCCGCGGGCTGACCGCCGCTGGCCTCGGCGTCGCCGCCACAGCGGTGCTGGAGGTCGAGCGCGTGTACTTCCCGCCGCGGACCAAGCAGACCCAGCTCATTGAAGGGCCGGCCAAAGAAGCCGCGGCGAAGCTTGTTGAGAAGCTCCGGTTCGAGGCGCGCGTGCTATGAGCATCCTGGTGGTCACCGAACAGCAGGGCGGCGTGTGGCGCCGGCTGTCATTCGAGGCGCTGGCGGCTGGCCAGCAGTTAGGCGAGGCGCTCGGCCGCCCGGTGGCCGCCGCCGTGCTTGGTGGCTCCGTTTCGGCGCTTGCGGCAGAACTCGGAAGCCTGGCGCTCGATCGAGTCTGGGCCGTGGAGCACCCGCTGCTGGCCGCTTACACCGCGGACGGTTACACCACCGCCCTGGAAGCGCTGATCCGCAGAGCGCAAGCGGAACTGGTGGTGCTGCCGCACACGTACCGGGTGCGCGATTACGGCCCGAAGCTCGCGACGCGCTTTGCGACCGTGCTGGCCAGCGACGTGATTCGCTGCGCCATCGATAGCGGGCAACTGGTTCTCGTCCGCCAGATCTTCCAGGGCAAGCTGAACGCGGACACGCGGGTCACCGGGCCGCCGCCACACTTCGTCTCGATCCAGGCGGGCGCGTATCGCGCGGACCAGCTTCGAGCGGGCGCCGCCCCGGTGGAAGGATTCACTCCGGAACTTGATGCCGCCGCCATCCGGACGCGCCCGAGCGAGCCGTTCCGGGAGGCCCAGCGCGCTGTGGATCTGGCCACCGCTGACATGATCGTCTCCGTCGGGCGCGGGATTAAGGAAAAGGAGAACCTGCCGATGGTCGAGGAGCTAGCCAATGTTCTGGGAGCGGAACTGGGCGCTTCCCGGCCCATCTGCGACAACGGCTGGGTACCGATGGAGCGGCAGGTCGGCAGCTCAGGGCAAACCGTCGCTCCCAAGCTGTACCTCGCCGTCGGCATTTCGGGAGCCATCCAGCACCTGGTCGGCATGAAGGGATCGAAGACCATCGTCGCCATTAACAGGGACCGAAACGCCCCAATCTTCGAGGTCGCCGATTATGGCATCGTGGGGGACCTGTTCGAAGTGGTCCCGGCGCTGGTGGAGGAACTCCGCAAGACGAAAGGATAGCGGACAACCACCAAGACACCAAGAGTGGCTGGCGGCCCTCCGCCGCCCCTGACGGCCGCGCAGGGTGCGGTTGCGCCCCGCCTTCATGGAGGAACCGGGAACTCGGGCGGGGATGCGTCGTTCTGGGCGCCGGCCGCCCGCTCCTGGCAGCGGATGCAATACCGCGCCCATGGCACGGCCTCAAGCCGCTTGGGCGCGATCGGCTCTTCACATTCCTGGCAGACGCCGTAACCACCGGAGTTCAACCTGTCCAAAGCTTCCTCCACCAGCCGTAATTCCTCGTACTGCACGAGGTTTCGCCGGAGCGAGATGAATTCCTCGTGGCTGATCTGGGCCTGGTCCTCGTCGGCGACCCGGCCCATCCGGGCCAGCGTGTCGAATTTGACCCCCAGGCTCGAGAGAACATCCGCTCTCTTCTGGAGCAGCGTTTGCCGGAGGGCGGCAGACCCGGAGTTTCCCCGGCCGTTAGAAGCAGGTGTTGCCGTCGCCGCTTCCAGCTTGGAACGGGCCAGCTCCCGGCGGCGCCAAGCATGGGGGGAACCCTCGTGTTGCTGACCAGGCTGCTTCATGAGCCCTCCTTTCCCGCCTGTTTCTATAGGTGGGGCGAGGGCGGCGAGAATCTCCGGGTTTCTTA
>CAYZJD010000391.1:0-3971 GCA_964478455.1 uncultured Solibacteraceae bacterium
TGCACGCAGTACGCGCAGAAGGGCATGTTCAACATCTTCCTGACGGTGTTCTTCGCCACCCTGGCGTTCGCGTTCCTGGAGCCGTTCTTCTTCATCGGCTATCTGATCTCGATCGCCCTGTTCGGCCTCTTCCAGGCGATCTTCATGGCGAACGCGGGCGGCGCCTGGGACAACGCCAAGAAGGTAGTCGAGACCGAGCTGAAGGCGAAGGGCACGGAACTCCACGCGGCCACGGTGGTCGGCGACACGGTGGGCGATCCGTTTAAGGACACCAGTTCGGTGGCGCTCAACCCGATTATCAAGTTCACGACGCTGTTCGGCTTGCTGGCCGTCGAGCTCGCGGTTTCAGTGACCGCCAGGCAGGGCCCGATGCTCAGCCACATTCTCGCCGGCTGCTTCCTGCTGGTGTCCATGATCTTCGTCTATCGAAGTTTCTACGGCATGCGGATCGAGAGCGCCGGAGCCGCCAAGCTGACCTCCGCCGCTGACTGAGGCCCGGTGGAGCAGGCCGCCGGGCCTGCCATGCCGGCGGTCGCGCCGGCAGATCGCCCGGGCCCGGATTCCGCACCTTGCCGCCGGTGGTAGCATAAACCCGAACGAGGGAGTAACTGGGCGCAGCCGTTGCCCCCAGCGCTCACGATGTCTACTCCTCCGGCATCGGACGATAATTCGCACGCGCGTGAAATCCGGCGCGGGCTCGGCTCGCGCGCGCCGCAGCCGGCCTGGACGGAATTCCTCCGGCTCTACTCCCCGGTCATCCTGCAAGTGGTTCGCCTGTTCGAGTCGGATGCCGACCACGCGGCCGATTGCTTCTTGTTCGTCTGCGAGCAATTGAGCCGGCGGCGGTTCCGCCGCCTGCGGCAGTTCCGGCCCGGCGGCCCAGCGCTCTTCACCACATGGCTGCGGGCGGTCGTTCGGAACCTCTGCCTCGACTGGAGGCGTCAGGAGTTCGGGCGGCATCGGTTGTTCGAGTCGATTGCCAGGCTGCCGAAGCTGGAACAGGATGTGTTCCGGTGCGTCTACGAGCAAGGGATGCGGACGGACGAGGCGCTCCTCACGCTGGTATCCCTGCATCCATCGCTCACGGGCGAGCACATGGAGGAGGCCCTTGGGCGGATCCGGCAGTCGCTGAACCCGCGCCAGTTGTGGTTGCTCAGCTCCGGCAAGCCGGCGGTCGAGCCGCTGGACACCGGACCAGACGGTCTGCAAAGGCAAGTCCCGGATACGTCTCCAAGCCCTGAATCGCTCGCTATCCGCGGCTGCCAGCGCGAGGCGCTGCACGGCGCGCTCGCTAGGCTGCCGGACCGGTCCCGGCTGTTGATCAGGTTGCGCTACGAGGAGGAACTCACGCTCGATCAAGTGGCCCGGCTGGCCGGGTTCAAGGACGCCCAGACGGCGGACCGGAAGATTCGGGAGGTCTTGGCGGAACTGCGCCTGGCCGTGGAGAGCGGAAAACTGCCGGTCCCGTCCGTGTAAATAAGGCAGGAACCGGCGACCAGTATGAAAGACCACGAACTCATTCGAGCACTACGGGCGCGGCGTCGAACCGGCCCGAAGCGGGGCTGGCGGTGCCTGGATGAACACCTCCTGGCCGCATACGCGGACAACCGCTTGGCGGATGACCAGCGACGGAAGATCGAAGCGCACCTTTCCCGGTGCGGCTACTGTCTGGACCAGGTGGCCGCGCTGGCGCAGTTGAGCGGTGGCCACGTGCCGGCGAATGTTCCCGCAGATCTTCTGGTCCGCGCGCGAGAGATAGGCTCCACGACACCGCTGCGTGGTTGGACGCCGGCGTGGGGTTGGAGCGCAGCCGGGGCTGCGGCCGCGGGTGTCGTACTGGCGACATTCCTCTGGATGCGCCAGCCTCAGCCCGGCATGCCCCCGGTGGTCCCCGAGATCCCGAGGGCGGTCGTTTCGGTGCCCGTCACCGTTCCTTTGCCCGCGCAGAGTCCGGAGGCGGTCCGCAGCAGGACCTCCGTTCCGCTCGAGCTTGAGCTGATCCATCCCGGCGAAGGCGCGGTTCTCGCCGGCCGGAACCTCGAGTTTCGGTGGAGTCCAGTAGCGCGGAGCCTCTTCTATGAGGTCCGTCTCATGACGGCAGAGGGCGCCTTGATCTGGGAAGAACGTGCGGAGACGAACGACATCCGGGTCCCCGGGACCGTCCGCCTCGAGGCGGGCAAGAAGTACTACGTGTCCGTCCTTGCCTATCTGCCGGATGGGAAGACGGTCAAGTCCAAGACCGTGGGATTTGAAACGAGGTAGGGCGGGCAAGGCCGTGGGGCAGCCGGTCTTGCCGGCTGCCAGCAGGTGATGCTGTGAGCGTGGCTTTCCTTCTCGCGCTGGCGCTCTACTCGCTGACCCAGGCGCCGGACGCCGCCGCCGTTCTCGAGCGCGCGCGGAGTCTCTACACCGAGCAAGGACCCCGCCCCGCGCTTCCCGAGTTCGAACGCGCCTTGGGCATGTACCGCCAGGCGAAGGATCGCCGGGGTGAAGCCATCGTCCTCGGCTATATCGGCAACTGCTACAAGCGCCTCGGCGAATATCCCAAGGCTCTTGACCATCTGCACCGGGCGCTGGAGGCGAAGCAGGCTCTGGGCGAACGCCTGGAGGAAGGGAAGACGCACAACCACCTCGGGCTGGTCTACTGGGAAATGTCCGCCTACGCGCGGGCAACATCTCATTACGAACGTTCCGTGGCCATCGCGAAGGAGGTGCGCAACCCGGAACTGGAAGCGGGGGCGCTGAACAATCTCGCGCTGGTTTTGGACGAGCAGGGCCAATACCGCCGGTCGATTGAACACTACCGACGGGCGCTCGAGCTGCACCGGACCAACAAGGATGAGCGGAGCGAGAGCTACACTCTCGGCAACATCGGCGGCTGGCATCTGCTGCTGGGCCGCTTTCGCGAAGCCCTGGACTACTACAAGCAGGCTCTGGAGATCAGCGAGCGCCTGAACGACAAAGCGTCCCTCACTGCCGACCTCGGCAATATCGCGGTGTGCCGGATCGGGCTGGGAGAGGTGAAGGAGTCCCTCGCCACGTTCGATCGCGCCCTGGCGCTGGCGCGGGAAGCGGGCCTCGCGAAAGAAGAAGCCGACTGGCACAAGGGGAAAGGCGAGGCGCTCTTGCGGCTGGGCCGGTACAGCGCCGCCCTCGACGAGTACCGGCTGGCGGTTCAGGTCTATGAGCGCGCCGGCCTGCGGCAGCAGCTCATCGAGGGTCTCTCCAATCTCGGGAGCTTGCACTTGATCCTCGGCGATCTGGCGACGGGCGAGCCTTATTTCCGCCGGGCCTCCGCGCTGTCGCGCAGGATCGGCCATCCCCGCGGCGTGACCGCCAACCTCATCGCGCTGGGTGGAATCGAGTGGCGACGGAAGCGCTATGCCCGCGCGGCCGCCCTCTATCGCGAGGCGCTGGCGCAGGCCCGCAGGGCCGACGACCGGGGCCACATCACGTTGGGCCTCATCGAACTCGCGATGACGCTCCGCGACCAGGGACGTCTCGACGAGATGCGGGCGCGGGCGCAGGAGGCCCTTGAGGTCGCCCGCGCGGCCGGCGCCCCGCTCCTCGAAGCGCAAGCCCTCTACACCCTGGGCGAGGCGGAGCGCGCGCGGGGACAGACCGAGGCGGCGCTTCAGAACTACTCGGCGGGCGACCGAATCGCTGCGGTGGCGGGCGATGCTGAACTTGGCTGGCGGCTCGGGTTCGCGCAGGGACAGGTTCTGGAAGCGCTCGGCCGCGACGCGGAAGCGGTGGATGCCTACCGCCGGTCCGCTTCGACCATCGAGTCCGTCCGAAGCCAGCTTCGGGAAGAGCGCTTCCGCGCCGGCTACATCGAGGACAAGTACCAGGTCTATGTGGCGCTCGTACGCCTCCTGCTGAAGATGGGACGCGCGGGGGATGCGTTCCACTTTGCCGAACGGCTGCGCGCGAGGAGCTACGCCGACCTGGTCGCCCGCGGCGCGCCGCGG
>CAYZJD010000392.1:0-2255 GCA_964478455.1 uncultured Solibacteraceae bacterium
TCCGACCTCCGCGCCACCCGCCAGGAAATGTGGAAGCTCGCCCTCCCGCTCCACAAGCAGATGTACCCCGCCCACAAGGACCGCGTCGATCTCAACCTCATCGTCGGCGAGGTGCTCGCCAGGATCGCCCAGCGACACGCCGCACCGGACGCTTACTTTCACGATGCCCGCCGCGATCTCGACGAAGCGCGCCAGTTCGTCCGCGACAAGGGCCTTGTGCCGCTCCCTCCGCGCGACAACCTCAAGGTTATCGAGACGCCCGAGTTCATACGCGGCATTTACTCCGTCGGCGGCTTCGCCCCTGCCCCGGCGCTCGAGCCGCAACTCGGCGCTTTCTACTGGATTACTCCCATTCCCAAGAACTGGCCGAAGGACCGGGTCGAATCCAAGCTGCGCGAGTACAACTTCTATGGCCTGAAGCTGCTCACCATCCACGAGGCCATGCCCGGCCACTACGTCCAGTTCGAGTACGCGAACGACGTCCAGCCGCCGGTCCGCCGTCTTCTCCGAGGCGTTTTCGGCAGCGCTCCCTGCGTCGAAGGCTGGGCCGTCTATTCGACCCAGATGATGCTCGACGAAGGCTACCTCGCCGGCAGTCCCGAGCTGCGCCTCACCTTCCTCAAGCAGCAGCTTCGGATGCTCGCCAACACCATCCTCGATATCCGCCTGCACACTCTGTCCATGTCGGACCAGGAGGCCATGGATCTCATGGTCAAGCAGTGCTTCCAGGAAACCGAAGAGGCCGCCGCCAAGCTCAAGCGGGCCAAGCTCGCCAGTTGCCAGCTCCCCACTTATTACACCGGCTGGCGCGACTGGCTCCGCGTGCGCGAGCAATCCCGCCGCGCCAAAGGCGCAGGCTTCCGCCTCCCCGCCTTCCACGAACAGGCGCTGAAGGCCGGCGCCGTGCCCATGTCCTCGCTCGCCCGCATCCTTACCGGCCGGCCGCTCAGCGTGACGCCGCTAACCGAAGCACCGTCCAGATGATCTTGATCCCGGCGAGCGCGCTGCTCCTAACGCTCCCCGCCACCTTCTCCTCCCCCGCCAGCCGGCGTTGCGACGAAACCGGCGCTTCCAGCACCCGCAGGCCGTGCGTCAACGCCTTCACCTGCATCTCGACGGTCCAGCCGTAGTCCCGGTCGCGCATGTTCAGCCGCCGCAGCGCCTCCAGCCGGATCGCGCGGAATGGTCCCAGGTCCGTGTACCGGTGGCCGAACAGAACCCGCACCAGCCACACCGCCAGCCGGTTGCCCAGTGCCTGGTGTGCACGGATCGCGCCCCGCTCCGCCATCCCCAGCGTCCGCGAGCCGATCACCAGGTCCGCCCGCCCTTCGTAGATCGGTTCCAGCAGCAGCGCCGCTTCCTCCGCCTTCTCGCTTGCGTCGGCCTGCATGAACACCACCGCCTCCACGTCCTCCGGCACCGCCTCGAGCCCGCGCAGGCACGCCGCCCCGTATCCCCGCTCCGGCGCCCGCACCACCACCGCGCCGCTCGCTCTCGCAATCTCTCCCGTCCGGTCCCGCGACCCGTTGTCGGCCACGATCACCCGCCGGTACCAGGGCCAGGGAATCTGCTTCAGCGTCGCTCCGATGCTCTCCTCTTCGTCGAGCGCCGGTATGATCAGCGCCGCTCTGCCCTCGGCAATGCCGCTATAATGGGTCATAGTCCTGCTGGGTTGGCGCACCTATGAACGACGTAACTCCCGGGCCGCTTTCCGACGCGCCCGCCGTTGCGCATGGAAGCAGGCTCGGTCCCCTTTTTTCCTGGGCCCGCGATCTCCTGCTGTCGCTCATCATCGCCGCCGTCATCATCCTTTTTATCTACCAGCCCGTTCAAGTTGAGGGAACCAGCATGGAGCCAACGCTGGTCCCCAACGAGCGCATCTTCATCAACAAGTTTACGTATCGCTTTGGCCTTGAGCGGATCGAACGCGGCGACATGGTCGTCTTCTGGTACCCGGCCGGCAGCAGCAAGTCGTACATCAAGCGGGTGATCGGCTTACCCGGCGAGGAGGTCTCGATCGACAAAGGCACGGTCTACGTGAACGGCAAGCCGCTCCGCGAAGACTACGTGCTCCCGGCCCACCGCGACGCGTCCAACATGCCTCCCCAGCGGGTTCCCGAGAATAGCTACTTCGTCCTCGGTGACCACCGCCAGTCCTCCAAGGACAGCCGTTCCATCGGCTCGATCTCCCGCTCGAGCATTTACGGCAAGGCCGTCTTCGTCTACTGGCCCCCCGACCGCATCGGCCCCGTCCA
>CAYZJD010000392.1:2355-3963 GCA_964478455.1 uncultured Solibacteraceae bacterium
CGGCGGAACAGCTTGTTCACCAGTGGACCCCGAAGGGAGTGGACTGGTACCTCCAGCCGTGGTTTCGAGGTCACGGGAATGTCGCGTGGTCGTTGGAGCCGGGCTGGTACCGGCTCTCCGGTTGGGTTGAAGGGGTCGGCGCCGAGTACTACAGCGAGGCCACGCTGTTGGAGACATTCAAGCTGCGCGCGCCGAATTACCTTGAGCGGCTTCCGGTAACGGACTGGGAGTGGCTATTCCTCATGCAGCACTACGGTCTCCCAACGAGGTTGCTCGATTGGACGCAAAGCTCCCTGATTGCCCTCTACTTCGCCCTCCGGGACAATGCCGGCGGCGTCGATGCCGCGGTGTGGGCCATGAATCCGTGGTGGCTGAATCGCGAGACCTTCGGGGAGTACCTGCTTTTCCCGGCGGATGACGCGCGAGCGGCCGGCCATGCTCCGCTCCAGTCCGGGCAGGAGTTGAAGGCGCAGTTGCCGCTCGCCATTACGCCGATTCACGCCAACCAGCGAATCACCGCGCAGCGCGGCGTGTTTACGATCCATGGCGCCGAACGGGGCGCCTTGGATCGGCTCGCTCGTCGCGGAGGAAAAGAGCGCCCCTGCCTGCGGCGGATGGTGATCCCGGCCGCGTGCGTCGCGCACATCCGCAGGGAGTTGGCGATCGCGGGAATCAGCGAATCGCTGATCTTCCCCGAGCTCAGCGGGCTTTGCCGGGAGATCAAGACGGACTTCTTCGGCGGCTGACTCGCTCCCCTGAAGACCGGTGACACTCTCGAAAGTCAAAACCAAAACCGGTGACAGGCTACGCAATCACCGCCGGTGGACCAGCCACAACACCAGCGACAGCAGCAGGCTCAGCAGCACCGACGTCATTAGCGGAAAGTAGAACACCGAGTTCTTGCCGCGAATGATGATGTCTCCCGGCAGCCGCCCGATGCGGAACGGCAGCCGCCCCCCGAAGGTGATCAGAATCCCGATCACCATTACCACCGCGCCGAGAATGATCAGCGTCCTTCCGAATCCCGCCATGTTCCGCTCAACCATGCGGATGTGGGTGGTCGTAATAGGATGTAAACCGAGCCGAACGCTGCTCCACTCCAGCCCCCCGCTTGGCCGTCACGTTCTGGATCTCCATCGCCTCGGCTCGCGCCTCGCGTGCATGCAGGCAACGACGACAATCACGTCTCCGTACACACGGTAGAAGATCCCGTAAGGAAACCGATGGAGCAGCGCCCGCCTGGTATCCCGATAGATGACGGGGTACAAGGCTGGCTGAGCGCTGATGCTGTTGAAGGTGGAGCGCACAGCCGCCAGGAACTCATCGCCCAAGCCGGGACGCTGGCGCTCGTACCACTGGAACCCGTCCTCAATGTCCGCTGCGGCCGCTGGGCGGACGACGATTGGCATCACACACCGGCGCTACGGATTCTGTGAAGTACCTCTTCCCACGGAATGCCGCCCGGCCCTTCTCGATCCAGTTCATCCAGCCGCCGGTCCAACTCCTCCCGCTGGGCAGTTGTCAGAGGGATGGCTTCGGGCCCCGCGGAGAGGCTTTCCCAGAGAATCTCCAAGAGCCGCAGACGTTCCTCTGTACTCAGACTGGCAA
>CAYZJD010000393.1:0-3962 GCA_964478455.1 uncultured Solibacteraceae bacterium
CGCAGAGCGGGGTTTTCGAGCGTACGCGGATCTGCCGCCGGAGCGCGCCGCGGCCCCGCGCGCCGCCGCTTCCGCGCTTCGATAAGATTGGTCTCTCGTGGCTTCCATACAGGGAGGTGAATCGATGAAGCGTCATTTCCGATGCGCGGTTCTGTTGACAGCCGTTCTCCTGGTCCTTGGCCCGGCCGGCGGACTGGCCGAGCGCATCACCGTGCCGCTCGATGGCGACTGGCGGATCGAAGAGAGCAAAGGCGCGGAGGAGATCCCCAAGTCGTTCGGCCACGCGGTTCCGGTGCCTGGCATGGCCAACCTGGCCACGCCCGCCTTCCCCAACGTGGACATGTTCGACAGCCGCGAGGTCATCTCGAACCGCATCAGCAAGGGCATGCTGCCCGAGTCGGCGATGGTTTCCACCCGCGGGGTGCCGCGTCAGGACCGCAACTACTTCTGGTACCAGCGGACCTTCCGCGCTCCCGCGCGCAAGCAGGCGGCAATCCTCAAAGTCAACAAGGCCCAGTTCGGCACGGCGGTGTGGCTCAACGGCGAGAAGATCGGCGAGCACCTCGGCTGCTTCACCGCGGGCTACTTCAACGCCACGGAAGCGATGGACTGGGCCGGGGACAACCAACTGATCGTGCGCATCGGCGCCCACCCGGGCGTTCTACCCGAGGACCAGCCGTGCGGCACCGACTTCGAGAAGAACAAGTGGACGCCGGGCATTTACGACAGCGTGTCCCTCCTTCTTAGCGACAACCCGGTGATCGAGACCATCCAGGTCGCGCCGCACATCCAGACCTCGATGATCGAGGTGCAGACGAAGCTGAAGAACCACGCGAGCACCGCGCAGGCGTTCGAGCTGTTCCACCGCGTGAGGACCTGGAAGGAACGGCGTGTTGTAGCCACGGCGGGCGAGCGGGTGAAACTCGAGCCTGGCCAGGAGAAGACGGTCACGCAGATGCTGCGCATCCCGAACGCGCGGCTCTGGTCGCCGGAGGACCCGTTCCTGTACGTGCTGGAATCCTCCACCGGCGGCGACAGCGCAACCACGCGCTTCGGCATGCGCGAGTTCCGCTTCGACACGCCGACGCGCCGCGCGTACCTGAACGGCAAGGTCTACTTCCTTCGCGGTTCCAACATCACGCTCCACCGGTTCTTCGAGGACCCGAAATGCGGGCGGATGCCCTGGACCGAATCCTGGGTTCGCAAGCTGCTGGCCGAGATCCCGAAGAAGATGAACTGGAACAGCTTCCGCTTCTGCATCGGCCCGGCGCCGGACAGGTGGCTGGAGATCGCCGACGAAGCGGGCCTGCTGATCCAGAACGAGTACTTCATCTGGACCGGCCATTCCTCCTGGAGCGGCAGGTACCGGCAGGCGTGGCCGGCGGACGTTCTGATTCGCGAGTACAGCGAGTGGATGCGCGACAACTGGAACCATCCGAGCGTCGCCATCTGGGACGCGAACAACGAATCCTATGACCCGGTGTACGCCGAGAAGGTGATCCCAGCTGTGCGCGGGCTCGATCTCTCGAACCGCCCATGGGAGAACAGCTACAACGTGCCCGCGGGACCGGACGACCCGGTGGAGGATCATCCGTACCAGCACAGCCGGACACAATTTCAGCCGGACAAGCCGTTCCGCATGACCGAGTTCGAAGAGCACTCGGGGCGGGGCCGCGGCCCGTACGTGCCGAGCGGCCACGCGGCCATCATCAACGAATACGGCTGGCTCTGGCTTAACCGCGACGGGACTCCGACCGTGCTCACGGACAAAGTGTACGAGAACCTGCTCGGCGCGAACGCCACCGCCGAGGAGCGGTTCGCCATGAACGCGTACCTTCTGGCCGGCAAGACGGAGTTCTGGCGGGCGTACCGCGACTACGCCGGGGTGTTGCACTTCGTCTACCTGATGTCGAGCTACCCGGGTGTGTATACCTCAGATCATTTCCGCGACATCGAGAAACTGGAGCTGGAACCGCGCTTCGCCGAATGGGTTGGCGAAGCGTTCAAGCCCCTGGGCGTCTACATCCGCTTCTGGCAGCCGGAACTTAAGGCAGACGAGGAGCGTGAGTTCGTCGTCATGATGGTGAACGACTACGCGCGCGCCGCCAAGGGACGGCTAGCGCTGTCGCTCGGAGATACGGCCAAAGCGGAGACGAGCTTCGCAATTCCGGCGAACGGACAGGAGACGTACGTGCTCCGGCTTCGAGCGCCGGACGCGCCGGGCAAGTACCTGTTGAAGGCCACGGCCCAGCCCGAGGGCCCGGACGCGCCCGGGCCGACGATGAGCCGGCGGCACGTCACGATCGTGGCCAAGCCGTAGGCAAGGAAAGGAGAAGACCATGGATCAGAGCCGGCGAGAGTTCCTTGGCGCGGCCCTCGCCGCGGCCGCTTCCTTCCCTCTTCGCGGACAGCGAGGCGGGCGAATCCTCATCGAGGCGTCCGCGTCGCCGGGCTTCCGCCGCCAGCTTGCCGAGCGCGAACTGCTGCGCGGCCTAGCGCGGCTTGCTGCCGGCAAAGAGGTGCGCCTCGCCTCGCCGGATCCGGTACTGGCCGGCGCCGATCTTCTCTTCCGGCTTCGAGTTGAGCCGGAGAGGTTTCGCAATCCGGAGGCGTACTCGGTCGAAGCCAGTGGCGGCACAGTGACACTCTCCGCCGCCGGCGAGCAGGTGTTGCCCTATGCCGTGTTCGACTTCCTCGAACGGCAGGGAGTCTTTTTCGGCATCGATGGGGAGAGCTACCCGCTCCAGCTTCCCGCCAACCTGGTGCTGCCCGCCTCGGGCGAACGATGGGAGGCCGCGCCGCGCTTCGCCGTGCGGGGACTACTGCCCTGGCCGGATTTCCTCAACTGCATCACCGTTTACAACGAAGAGGACTTCCGCGCGTACTTCGAGGCCATGCTTCGGATGCGGTTCAACACCTTCGGCATGCACGTCTACACCGGAGGGAACCAGTGGGCCGAGTCGTACCTCTCTTTCGACTTTGCCGGAGTGGGGCACCTGGCGTACCTGGACAGCACGGCGAGCAACCGCTGGGGCTATCTGCCGCAGCGCACGTCCAGCTTCACCATGGGAGCGTCGCAGTTCTATGACGGCGAGGTCTTCGCGAGCGACGCCACGCGGTTCGGGCGCGACCCCTGGGAAATCGCCGCGCGCACGACCGGCCTGCTGCGGGGGGCGTTTGCGCACGCCGCCAGGCTCGGCATCAAGACCGGCATCGGCTTCGAGCCCTACCAGATCCCGGACGAGATCTGGCGCGCCTTGCCTCCGGAGGTCCGGGCGGAGCGAATGCCGGAGCGGGGAACGCCCGGGCCGCGATTCGACATGGAGTCAGTCGCTGCCAGAGACTTGCTCGAGACCCGGCTCGCGCAGCTCCTGGAAGCGTATCCGGCGGTGGACTACGTCTGGCTGTGGGAAGACGAGCAGATGAACTGGGACAGCCGCCGCACGGGCCAGCCGCTCTCGGTGACGCCGTTCCTTGCGGCGCACGACTTCCTCCGCCGCCACGCGCCGAAGAAGCGGCTGGTGATCGGCGGATGGGGCGGCGTCGCGCGCCACTTCCTCCATTTCCACAAGATGCTGCCGGGCGACGTCATCTTCACTTGCCTCAGCGACTCGCTCGGCTGGGATCCGATCCACGAGGTCTTCGGCCGGCTCGAAGGCCGCGAGCGGTGGCCGATTCCGTGGATCGAGGACGACCCGGCGATGTGGCTAACGCAACTTCACGTGCACCGCTTCCGGAGCGATCTCGACCGCGCGGTGAACTTCGGCTGCCAGGGCCTCTTGGGCATTCACTGGCGGCACCGCATCGTCGATCCGACCGCGGCGTACCAGGCGCGCTTCAGTTGGGATGCGAAGCTGAAGCCGGCCGATTACTACCGCGTCTATTCCGCGACGCAGGCGGCGGGGGAGCGGGCGGGGAAGCTGGCCGAGGTGCTCACCGCCGCCGCCTGCGTCGCGGAATAG
>CAYZJD010000394.1:0-3959 GCA_964478455.1 uncultured Solibacteraceae bacterium
GCATCATCTTCATCGACGAGATCGACGCCGTCGGCCGGCAGCGCGGCGCCGGTCTCGGCGGCGGCCATGACGAGCGCGAGCAGACCCTCAACCAGTTGCTGGTGGAAATGGATGGCTTCGAGTCCAACGAAGGCGTCATATTGATGGCCGCCACCAACCGGCCGGATGTACTTGACCCCGCCCTGCTGCGGCCCGGACGCTTCGACCGGCGGGTGGTCGTCGCCCGGCCCGACGTCAAGGGCCGCGAAGAGATCCTGCGCGTCCACACCAAGAAGACGCCGCTGGCTGATGACGTCGATCTGTCCGTCATCGCGCGCGGCACGCCGGGCTTCGCCGGCGCCGACCTGGCCAACCTCGTCAACGAAGCGGCCCTGCTCGGGGCGCGGCAGAACCGCAAGGTGGTCACGCAATACGACTTCGAGGTCGCCAAGGACAAAGTGCTAATGGGCGTCGAGCGCAAGTCGCTCATCATCAGCGACGCCGAGAAGCGCAACACCGCCTACCACGAGGCCGGCCACGCGCTGGTGGCGGCGATCATGCCCGGCGCCGACCCGGTGCATAAGGTGACGATCATCCCGCGCGGCATGGCGCTCGGCGTGACCATGCAGCTCCCGATCGACGACAAGCACTCCTATTCGCGGGAATACCTCGACGCCCAGCTCGCCATCCTGATGGCCGGCCGCATCGCCGAGGAGAAGTTCATGCAGCACATCACGACCGGCGCAGGCAACGACATCGAGCGCGCCACCGACCTTGCCCGGAAGATGGTCTGCGAGTGGGGCATGAGCGAGATGGGCCCGCTGAGCTTCGGCAAGACCGAGGAGCACATCTTCCTCGGCCGCGAGATCGCCCAGCACCGCGATTACAGCGAGGCCACCGCCATCAAGATCGACGAGCAGGTGCGCAAGCTGGTCGAGACCGCCTACCAGCGCGCCCAGGACATCATCGAGGAGAACTCCGAAGCTCTGGTGCGCATCGCCGAGACGCTGCTCGAGCGCGAGGTGCTCGAAGGCTCCGAGGTGAAGCAGTTGATCGAAGGCGTCGCCCTGGCACAGCCGGACTCGCGATCCAAGGGCGGCGACGGCGCCACCCAGCAAGTGATCCGGCCCGAGGGCCGGCGGCTGCCCGGTCTCAGCCAGGGAGAGCGTCCGCAGCCGGCGTGATCCCTCCCTACCCCGTTTATCTCTTTGACGTCGACGGCACGCTG
Source organism: uncultured Solibacteraceae bacterium (assembly GCA_964478455.1). Classification (GTDB taxonomy): domain Bacteria; phylum Acidobacteriota; class Terriglobia; order Bryobacterales; family Bryobacteraceae; genus CAYZJD01. The sequence continues at coordinate 1,208 of CAYZJD010000394.1, forward strand.
CTGGACTCCGCCGCCGACATCTGCGGCGCGGTGAAAGAAGTCCTCGCGCAATCGGACGCCGACGGCATCCCCGAGAGCTTCCTCCGCCGTTACATCGGCCGCCACATGTACGACCTTTTCCAGGATGTGATGCCCGGCGTGTCGCAGCCGCGGATGGAAGAGATGCTCCAGAGCTACCGCACGCTTTACCACGCGCGGGAGCACCGCGGCACGAGGGTCTACATGGGCGTGCGCGAGACCCTCGCCCGGCTCGGCGGCCGCAAGTCCACCGCCACCACGAAGGGCACGCCGACCACGCGCCAGGTGCTCGAGAAGTTCGGACTCCTCGAGTTCTTCCACCATGTGCAAGGGACCGACGGCTTCCCCAGCAAGCCGGCGCCGGACGTGGTTCTGAAGTCGCTCGAGGCCCTCGGCGCGCGGCCCGAGGAGTGCCTGCTGGTAGGCGACTCGGCTCCCGACATGGAGGCCGGCCGCCGCGCGGGTGTCAAGGTCTGCGCCGTCCGTTACGGCTACGGCGACCCGGACGAACTGGCCCGCTGGTCGCCCGACTACTGGATCTCCGACCTGCGCGAACTGGCGAACTGAATCGCCCGGCCAGCCATGTGGATCTATCTCGCGTCGACCGCCACGGGGCCAAGGAAGTTCCGAGCGGAACGTGCCATGCGATCTTGAAGGCAGCGGGGGTCTATAGAGAGCGAAATGATTGACTTGAACTATTCGCTTGTTATCGAAGCCACCCAAGAGCCAGACTATTTCGGGTTTTACTCGCCCGACCTCGACGGCTTTTCCGGCGTTGGGCACTCGGTGGAAGATTGTCTGTACAAGGCGAAATGGGGGATGCTGGAGCACGTGCGCGTATTGCAGGAACTTGGCTTGCCGGTTCCCCCGCGTAATCCCAATCCACGCATCACGATTGAGAACGAGCGGCAACTCCACACAGTCCCGTAGTCTGCTGGCGCCCACTGTTATGCGTCGCACGCAGGATCCGGCCCCTGCCAACGCCTGTCACGCCCCGCTGCTATCATAACCTCCATGACTCGCCGCGACTTGCTGAAGATCGTTCCGGCCGGCTTTGCCGGCATGCCCCGGATGGCGCGCGCCCAGGCGCAGGACAGGAAGTTCAAGATCTCGCTCGCCGAATGGTCGCTGCACAAGGCGATCGCCTCGCGCCTGATGACGAATCTCGAGTTCCCGCGGATCGCCCGCGAGCAATTCGGCATCGAGGGTCTGGAGTTCGTCAACGGCCTGTGGGAAGCGCCAACCGCCGATTACCTCCGCCGCTTGAAGAGCAACATGAAGCTGGCCGGTACTACCGCCGTGCTGATCATGTGCGACGGCGAGGGCCTGATGGGGCACTCGGAGAAGGCCGACCGCATGAAGGCCGCCCGGAACCATTACAAGTGGGTGGACATCGCCGCCGAACTGGGCTGCCACGCCATCCGCGTCAACATGTATCCGGACAAGCAGCCGAAGGCGCGGGCCGAGATCGACGCCTTCGTCGGCTATTGCTCGGAGAGCTTCAGCGACCTCTGCGGCTACGCCAAAGACAGGAACATCAACGTCATCATCGAGAACCACGGCGGCATCTCCTCGGACGCCGACGTGGTGGTGGAGCTGATGAAGAAGGTCAACCTGCCCAACTTCGGCACGCTTCCCGACTTCGGCAACTTCCCCAAGCAGTACGACAAGTACGAGGGCGTGCGCAAGCTGATGGCCTTCGCCAAGGGCGTCAGCTTCAAGTGCAGCGACTTCGGCCCGGACGGCAACGAGCGGACCCTCGACGCTCACCGCATGATGAAGATCGTGTTCGACGCCGGCTACAACGGCTGGGTCGGCATCGAGTACGAGGGCAGCCGGCTCACCGAGTTCGAAGGCATCCAGGCCGCCAAACGCTTCCTGGACAAGCTCCTGTAGACGAATTGGCAGGGGCTCGCGAGGAGAGCGAAAGCATGCAGGCCGCCCTCGACAAGGCTCTGGAGCAGTACCGCCGCGAGAAGTTCCTTGAAGAAGCCAACCGCGCTTTCGCGGCGCTCCGGAAGAAGAAGTCCGCCTGGAGGGAGGAACTCGCCGAGCGAAAGGCCTGGGAGAAGACGGTCAGGGACGGCCAGGATTGAGCAATGCCAGAGGCTCAGCTTTCGCGGAGCGAGATCTGGTTCCTCCGGCAGACGAGCTACATCAAGTGCGAGGATGTGCGTTCGGTCTCAAAGGAACGGCTGCATGAGCGGTGCGGCTCAGTGTTAATGCGCACACTCGCGGCTATCGAGGACCGTCTCCGCATTCTACTTGGGCTCTGACGAGCCGGGGTTCGCGCGCCCAGGTCCGCCTTCGACGCAGGACCGCGCGTCGGCGCTTGCCGTCAGCCCCAGAGGTCCGCGGTGCCGACCGGCTTGCCCTGAAGCTTCAGGTAGTAGAACAGTTGCCCCTTGTGCCGGTCGAGATGCTGGACCATCTGAAGGAGATGCCGGCCGAGAGCATACTCCACGCCGGGAGCCCAGGGAGCAGCGACCTGTTTGTTCGCCAGGTCATCCTCGCTGGCCTGGTCGATCATCTGGAGGGCAAGGATTTTGTCCTCCGAAAGCAGCTTCTTGGCCTCTTCGACGCTCCCTATTTGGGGGAACTTCTCGGCTGGCGGCAGCATTTCCTCCGGTGGCAGATCCTCCACCTCCACGCCCGGCGGCAGGCCCCAGTCACCGGTAACGAACCCTTTGCACGGGGCGCCGCAGGCGCAGGTGATGTGTTTCAGGAGCTGGCC
>CAYZJD010000395.1:0-3839 GCA_964478455.1 uncultured Solibacteraceae bacterium
CCTTTCCTGAAGGAGTGGGTCGGCTACTGACCCGGCGCGACGGTGCTGGCCAGACGCATCACCCTCGGGGCGGCGGTTGGGCTGCTGGCCGTGGCCGGTTTGCTGCCGCTAGCGGTCATGGCGGCGAAGAGCCTCCAGGTGAACGGGCAGTGGAGCCTCGCCTTATACCGCGATCTGCTGCGATCGGAGCGGGCGCCGGCCCTCGCGGCGAACAGCCTCGCCCTGGCAGGCGGGACGACGATACTGGCCACCGTCTTGGGTGTGCCTCTCGGCGTTCTGCTCGGCCGCACCAACCTGCCGTTTCGGAAAGCGTTTGCGGGGTTGCTTACGCTTCCTCTCGTCCTTCCTCCCTACATCACGGCGGTGGCGTGGTTTGATGTGCTTGGCAGGCGCGGCTGGTTGTCGCGCATCCTTGGCGAAGCAATCTCGGAATGGACCTCGCTCCAACTCTTCGGGTTGCCGGGCTGCACACTAGTGTTGACCAGTGCATTCTGCCCGTTGATCGTCCTACTGACGATGGCTTGGCTGGAACAAGTCCATCCACGGTTGGAGGAGGCGGGAAGGCTGGTAGCGCCTTGGCCCACAACGCTTCGCGTCGTTACGCTCCCCTTGGTGTGGCCCGGCATCACCCTGGCGGCAAGCCTCGTGTTTCTGCTGACCCTCGGCGAGTTCGGCGTGCCGATTTTTCTGCGCTTGGACGTGTTCCCGGTCGAGACCTTCACGCAGTTCTCGGCATTCTTCAATTACGGCGCCGCCACGGCCGCCGCACTTCCTCTGTTGCTGGCTGCGCTCTTGCTGCTCGTTCTCGAATGGAACCTTCTGAAAACTGCGCCCAAGGCCCTGCGTTTCGGGCCGGCAGAGCCCCGTGAGAGAATCCCGCTGGGACGATATCGCGGACTTGCGGCAATAGCGGCCGGGGCTCTCGTCCTTCTGATGGTGGCCATTCCGTATGCCGGGCTGGCCGCGACGGCGGGTTCGGGGCAAGCCTATCGCGAAGCTCTGGCCCGCGCCGGCGACAGCCTGGTGCGCAGCATGCTGTACGCCGCCGCCGGCGCGTCGATTCTCACGGTGATTGGCTTTTTCGCCGGCTACCTCGTCCACACCCGATCGCTGCGGGCGTGGCGCGCCGTTGATGCCCTAATGCTCTTCTTATTCGCGGTGCCCTCGACGGTTCTGGGCATCGGCCTCGTTCTCGTTTGGAACCAGCCCTGGTCCGGGTTGATCTATGGCACTCCGGCGATCCTGTTGCTTGGCTACGCGGCACAATACACGGCACTGACCAGCCGGGCGACAGTGGCCACCCTGAGCCAGATTCCGCACTCAATGGAGGATGCGGCACAAGTCTGCGGAGCGAGCTGGCCCCGCCGGCTCCTGGTCATCATTGGGCCGCTGGCCTCCAGAGGCCTGCTCGCTGGCTGGCTGGTCGCCTACCTCTTTTGCCTGCGCGATGTGGGGATCTCGATGATTGTTTACCCTCCAGGGTACGATCCCCTCCCGGTGCGGACCTTCACGTTGATGGCAAATGGCGCTCCGGAACTGATAGCGGCGCTGTGCATGCTCATGATCGGCGCAGCATTGCTGCCGCTGGCGGCATCGGGGCTGCTGAAAGGAGGGGTGCGTGGCGGCATCAGCTAGCTTGACCTCGGTGAGCAAGCGGCTGGGCGGGCGCAGTGCGGTCAGCGCCTTCTCGCTGGAGATCGCCGCCGCCGAGCGTGTGGCCATTCTCGGACCTTCCGGCTGCGGAAAGACCACCATCCTGCGCTTGATCGCCGGCTTACTCGCCCCGGACGAGGGCGTCATCGAGCTGGACGGACAAGCCGTCGCGGCCAACGGAAGAATCTTCATCCCCCCCGAAGCACGCCAGGTGGGGATGGTGTTTCAGGACCTCGCGCTTTGGCCGCACCTCAGCGTGGACGGCAACCTGCGCTTTGGCCTGCGCGCCAGGCGCGTGCCGGGGCGTGAGGCCGACGAACGGATTCGCGGCGCCCTGGAATTGATGCAGTTGAGCGATCGCGCCACGGCCAAACCCGGCAGTTTGTCGGGCGGCCAGCAGCAAAGGGTCGCGCTGGCGCGCGCCCTCGTGCTCGAACCGCGAATCCTGCTCATGGACGAGCCGCTGTCGAGCCTGGATCTGGAGCTGAACCTGCGACTGCGCCGGGAGATCGTCAGCTTGCACCAACGGCTGCAATTTACCCTGCTTTACGTCACGCACAGCCGGGAGGAGGCGTTCGAGATCGGTGAACGAGTTCTCGTGATGGACCAAGGCCGCATCGCCGCCGTCGGCTCGGTCGCCGCGATTCGCGAGTACTTTGAGAATCGCCGCTCCCTATCTCCGCAAATCGAGTGAGGAAATCATGCGCTGGACCGTATTGTCATCTGTTGTGTTGCTCTCGGTTCTGCTGCCGCGTGCGGCGCGCGCCGGGCAGCCGGCTGAAGAGCGCATCCGCAAGCTGGAGGCGATGCTCGAAGAGGCCCAACGCCAGCTCGTGCAACTTCAGAGCGCAATGCAAGCCGCGAGCCGCGAACTCGCGGCCCTGAAACAGGGATCGCCCCGCCAGACGCTTCCTGTCGAGGCTCAGGTGGCGCCCGCGGCGACGGAAACGGCAGCCGAGCCCGGAAGCGACTTCGCCGAGCGCATCCTCTTGCCGGAACTTGGGCGCGACGAGCGGGAGCACGAACTGAGTGGTCGTCCCGAGCTTTTCATACAGTCGCGTTATCAGGCCCTTCCCATCAGGGGTGCGGCCGATAAGGCGGTCAGACCGAACTTCCTGCTCACGCGAATGGAGACGCGGTGGGCCGGACGGGTTTCCGACAAGGTGGGCCTGGGCTTTGAGATTCAGTATCACCCCGCGCCCGGCGGATCGTCGTTCGAGATCGTCAATGACGCTTTTGTTGAGTATTACCTGAACGGGTCCACCACGATCCGCGCAGGCCAGTTCGTGAAGCCCTTTGGCTTCGACATTCAGCAGTCGAGCAGCATACGCGAAGCTCCGGAGCGAGGGATTTTCGCGGGCTACTTCTTTCCCGGCCAGCGCGATCGCGGAGTCATGGTGATGACGAAGCTTGACTCGGCTGGATCGCCGTTCCATGGCGTCAGCGTATACGCGGCCGCCCTGAATGGGAATCGCTTCTTCCAGGACAACAACCGGCAACTCAACTACAACTTCCGTGCCCGCAAGGTGTTCGCCTCCTTCCCCTTGGCGGCCGGGATCTCGGCCCAGCTTGGAAGGCAACGCCTCCCGCCAGACTTCGCCGGTTCGAATCGGGAGAACTACTATGGCGCCGATCTCCAGTTCGTTTGGGGACGATTGGGAGTCCGCGGCGAGTACGCCGCCGGGAACATGCCTTCCACCCTGCTCGGCATCGAGCCGGAATTCGCCCCGGCTTTCCGCCCAAGCGCCCACTCGTCGGCAGGAGCGGTCTTCACGAACCTGAAGCTGACCCGGAACAATGACCTATACTGGCGCTACGACCAGTTCAACGGCGATCCGGTCTCCGGCCGCAACATTCGCGCCTTCAATTTCGGCTACCTTCGCCGGATCGGGAACAACTCGCGCGTCGGCGTGGACTACCAGCTAAAGAGCGGCGTGACGCTCAATGACGACCACGTCAACACGCGGCTGCAAGTGAGCTGGAATGTCGTCTACTGAAAGCGCTGACATGGCTGGCGGGCGCCGTTCGGACAATCCGTCGGATGCGCCGAAGAGAATTCTTGCGTATGGCCAGGTGGAGCTGGGAGGTCCGGTTTCCGAGGTGCGGCCTGTCTCCGAACACCCGCGTCCCCACCAGGGCGCTTGGGCTGAGATTCCCCGCCGCTTTTCAGGAGATCTTCAGGTTTG
>CAYZJD010000396.1:0-3835 GCA_964478455.1 uncultured Solibacteraceae bacterium
ACCGAGAAGTCGTACCCTTCCAGACTTGCGCCGGCCGCTACCGGCACAACCTGCGCGCGCCAGATCTCTTTTGTGCCCGGATGGAACTGCGTTTCAAAGCTGCCGCCCGCCGGGAAGGGCGCCCCCTGCGCGTCCGTCGGCAGCACGATGTCGGCGGGTCCCAGTCCCGGCTGTTGCGCCGGTGGAAGAGGATGGACATAGAGGTAGTACAGCCCAGGAGGCAGGCCGCCGATTCGATACTGGCCGTCCGGGTCGCTTAATGTGCTGACTGCTGAACCACCAGGCCCAAGGGCGACCACGCTCGCTAGGTGCACTCCGCTGCCGTCCATCGTCACGCGGCCCGAAATGCTCCCAACTTGAGCCGCGAAGCCGGGCGCGGGGTAAAGCAGAGAGATGCCGGCGACGTCGTCGGCCGCCAGCGGCTTGGAACGCGTGCTGGCTCGCGTTACCGCCGTGGACATGACGCTCGAAGTCAGCGTGTGCTGCAAACCCATGGTGTGGCCGATCTCGTGTACCAGCGACAGGAAGAACGCGTCGCTGTAACTCGGCCTGTCGGAAAGATCGTTCTGCAAGATCAGAACCGATCGGATGATGGGCACGAACGGGCCGTCGTCGCCGGTTACCGTCTCACCCCGCGTCGTCGGACCGCCGAGGGCGACCAGCCCCGGCGGCACTTCGTCGAACAATACTTCCACTCTCGGAGAACTCTGCGAAGTGCCCTGGGAGAAGAAGCCGCCGAAGCCCAGGCGCATCCGGGAAGCCTCGACGCTGTTCCAAGCCGCGGCGGCCATGCGAATCTGGCTGACGATCGAGGCGATACTGTCACCCGCGGCCAGCGCGTCGGGGCCTTGCTCGGCGACGTACAGCAAGAGGGTGCGCTCGGGCAGCGCGTCAAGGTCGAACTTCTCGGGAATCGGCGTGAAAGGTCCGGTGCGGCTCGGATAGTGCAGGAAATGATAGTGCGCGAACAGCACCCCGGCTGCCAGCGACCAGCCCAGCGCTAACCCGAGGATTGCCCGCGCCCGAGCCATACGTCTACTTCCCGCGCCTCCGAACACCGGACATCACACGCGACCGCAGCTCACCGAGTTCCATGCGCAGCGAAGCATCATCCACGATCCGGCCCGTTTTCGGATCGAGCATCGCTTCCGTGCTGGCGGCACGGTAAGCCTTGTCGCCCTCCACGCGGAACAAGCCCTGCGATAGCCCGATCACGTGCGTCAGCCCGCTCTTGCCGCGCCACAGGAATAGGACATACTCGTTGCCGGAGACGAGCGACGGCGCACCCGCGAACGTCTGGTGCAAGCCCTGGGCGACGCCGCCGGGCACGGCGACTTCCAACTCGGACTCCTCAGCACCCTTCCACCGCTCGTCCACCTGAACCGTGTACAGCGTATAGATGATCGGACCCCGCAACAACGGCCGGTAGGATTGCACGCGCCCCCGCACGATGGCCGTGGACTTCTCGATCATGTCTTCCAGACTGAGCCGCTCCAGCGTGGCGCCGGGAGCAGAAGTCAGGAAGACCAGCAAGAGGGCGCTGATGGACAGACCGCGTCGCATGCCAATACCCACACGGGGATAAGCAGTTCTACTTCCAGGTTAACTCGTTGCAAACAAAAGGAAAACTGGCGAGAATCCCACCTGTTGTGTGGAGGTCCGACACGCCCCCGGGACAGAACGTCTCAGCGGCGGCTGTCGGTTCCGGAGTTAACTAGTTCGAATCGGCCGTTAGCCTGCTGATATACTGGAACCAGGGTTGGCATGGACATTCATCTCGATTCCCGCGGCGAACAATTGATCGAGCGGCAACTGCGCTCTGGCCGCTATCAGACTGCGGAGCAGGTAGTGGTCAGTGCCCTGGAAGCCCTGAACCAGAGCGATCAGGCCCTCGCTCAGAACGATGAGCGGCGGCGAGCCGTGAAGGACATGCTGGAGTTCGCCGAAAAGCACGGCTTCACTTTGGGAGCGGACCTTCGCATTCGAGATCTGATCCACCAGGCGCATAAGTACTGACCGATGCCGCCGTTTGTGGTGGACGCCTCGATCACCCTGAGTTGGTGCTTTGCCCACAAACCCCGTACAGCCGTGCGGTGCTCGCCGCCCTCCATACGACTCACGCGGTTGTGCCAGCCTTGTGGCCATTTGAGATCGCCAACGCCCTGGCACTTGCTGAACGCCGGAAACGAATCACCCAGGACGGTATCGCCGCGTTCGTGGCGACGTTGCGGCGGCTCCCGATTCAGGTCGAACGGCGGGAGGCACTCTGGGTGTGGCAGGCGACGATAACACTTGCCCGCGAGCATCGGCTGACAGCCTACGACGCCGCCTACCTGGATTTGGCAAGGCGGGAGCAGTTGAGCCTGGCCACCCAGGATCACGAGCTCCGTGCGGCTGGTCTGGCAATCGGCGTAGCCGCCCTTGATCTCTGAGGTCTCCCACGACATCAACCAGTCAACCCGGTTTCACGCCTGTCGCTGGTCACAGCGTGCCATGTGTTCGACCCGCCGCCCGGTCCCCAAAGGGGTCCCGCGCCGCCGGTCATTGCCAGATCCGGAGACGCGTACACGTCACAGAGACGTCACTTGTTCATAAGTTCCCCAAGTATGCGTGTGTTAGCCCCCTGCCCGGTTGGCGCCGATCCGCTCCAGCTCCTGATCGATGATTCGAGTGAAGGCTTCGGCCGGCTGTGCGCCGCTCAAGAAGATCCCGTTGATCAGGAAGGCCGGCGTGCCGCTGATGCCAAGGCTCTTGGCCTGCTCGGCATCCGCCTGGACGGCGGCCCGGTGCTTGCCGGAATCGAGGCAACTCTGTAGCTTCGCCGGCTCAACACCGATGCTGCTCGCCAACTGCGCATAGGAGTCTCGGGTCAGGGAAGCGGCCGCGAACAGGGCATCGTGATACTCCCAATACTTGCCGCTCTCACCGGCGCAACGGGCGGCTTCGGCGGCCCTCTGCGCCTCCGGATGCATCGGCAACGGCAGGTCCTTGTACACCAGGCTGACCTTGCCCTCGTACTTCAACAGCACTTCGCGGATCGTCGCCGTGGCGCGCTTGCAGTAAGGGCATTGATAATCGGAGAACTCCACGATCGTGATCGGCGCCGAGGACACTCCCTTCCGCGGTGCGTTGCCGACCACGACGCTCATGCGCGGCGGGTCCAGCAGAATCGCCACTTTGCTGCTCTCGCGCAGGGAACGCAGCAACCTCTGACGGGCATCGGCCGCCTTGATCGATTTCAGATTGCGGGCCAATTGCGGACGGGCCACCTCGAGCGGCTGCGTGACCCGGTCCTTCTGCGCCCAGTAAAAGCCCTCCACCTCCTGTGGCGAGGGCTCCGGAACCTTGTCGTCCACCTCGCGCTTGAGGAATTCTTCGACCGTCAGCTTCTCCTTGGCCGCTGCTTTCTCCAGCAGGCGCCGCTCGATGAGACTCTCGAGTGCCCGCAGGCGGACTTGGTAGGCCTGCTGCTCGACTTGCGCCAATTGGGATTTGACGTCGAGGTCGCGCTCGTAAATCGGAGCGCCATCCATGGTGGCCACAGGCTTCTCCTGGGCTCTACAAGCTCCGGCAAAGAGCGTCACGCATACAACAAGGGCCACGGTGCTCGTATTCGGATTCATTCCCGAATTCTCCTCCACGCTGATGAAATGTCCAGCCGTTCTTTCGATGATAGCGAATGGCCGGTGGAGCGGGCCGCCGGGCCCGCGATGCCGGCGGTCGCGCCGGCAGAAGGAGAGATTCGTTCGCGCATGGACGCTCCACACCCTCTCGGTGATATCAGCCGTTCCCAGGCCGCCGGTCAAACTCCTGTCTCTTATACACATCTCCGAGC
>CAYZJD010000397.1:0-3833 GCA_964478455.1 uncultured Solibacteraceae bacterium
TGTATGGGGAGCCATCCGCAGCGTCAACGGTCTGCGATGAACGGTCCGACGAAAACTGTCGGACCGCCCTTGACTCTGCTCCCGGCTCCAAAGAGTCGAGGTGTCGCTTGACAAAGCCGACGCCGTTATAGACGGAAATCCTGGTGTGGAATCCAAGCAGGAGGGAGCAGTTATGCACGCAGCACCCGTTTGCCGACGGGCGGTTGCAGTGTTGGCGACGCCGGTCCTCTCCACCGCGCTGTGGGCCGGTGACGCCTGGATTGGAACCTGGAAGCTGAATCACGCTAAATCGGACGCCTACGCGAAGATCCCGAAGAGCCAGATCCTCACCTTCGCGGCGCAGGGCAACGCGCTGAAGACCACGGAGCACATCACGAACGCCGAGGGCGTGGCGTACTCGGTGCACTGGACCGCGAGCTACGACGGCAAGGACTACCCGGTCACCGGCTCCCGTGCCGGCGCGGAGCTAGTCTGGGTCCGGCGGGTGGATGCCCAGACGTTTGAGGGCGCGGTGAAGAAGAAGGACGGAACGGTGGTCGGCATCTACAAGGTCGTCGTCTCACCCGATGGCAAATTCCTCACCATGTACAGCCAGCCAGGACCGCCCGCGCCCGACAAGCCGCCCCGCGTCAGGTTTTTTGACCGGCAGTAGGACAGCGTGGCGCAAGCGCAAGAAAACGGCGAGCTGAAGCTCGCCGCAGCACACTGAAGCGTGCGCCACGGGTGGGGAGAGCGCCTCTCACTGAAGCGTGCGCCACGGGTGGGGAGAGCGCCTCTCACTCCAGCTCGAAGCTCTGGCCGCGGGCGGGGATGATGGGGGTGAGGCCGGAGCACCCCCCGATAACGGCGGCCAGGGCCTTGGTCTGGGTCGGCTCCCCATCGTGGACGCGTTTCGAACTTTCACAGCTCAACCGACTCCTCTGATCAGATCGTTGTTAGAGCAGATTAAACAACTTGGGGGTACTTGGGGCGCGCCTGTTATTCACCCCTGATACACTGGAGGGACACGAGGACGCGGAATGGAAAGGCGGGCTTCGGACGCCACCCAGTTGTTGGCGGAGTGGGGCAACGGCGATTCACGTGCGTTGCAGGAACTGGTGCCCCTCGTCTACGATGAGCTTCGCCAGCTCGCGGGCCATCTTCTGCGGCGGGAACGGGCGGGGCACACGTTGCAGCCCACTGCGCTCGTGCACGAAGCATACCTGCGGTTGGTCGACCAGACACGCGTGGACTGGCACAACCGGGCACACTTTCTCGCCGTTGCCGCTCAGATGCTTCGGCGCGTGCTGGTGGACCACGCGCGCACAAAGCAACGGCTCAAGCGAAGCTCGGGCACGGTGGTGCTTTCGCTCGACGAGTCCCTGGTAGCCGGGCGAGAGCGAAATCTCGATGTCGTGGCGCTGGACGAAGCCCTGAGTGAACTGACGCGTATTGACCCACAGCAGTCGCGCATCGTGGAACTTCGTTTCTTTGCAGGTGTCTCGATCGAAGAGACCGCGGCATCGCTGGGAATTAGTCCTGCAACTGTGAAACGAGACTGGGCCGTGGCGCGCGCCTGGCTGTATCGTCGCCTCTCGCAATCGCAATCTGGACGTTTGCCATGAGCCCCGACGACTGGCAGCGAGTCAAGGAACTCTTCGAAGCCGCGCAGTCCCAGCCGGCCAGGCGCCGGGCGCGTTGGTTGGCCGCCGCTTGCGATCAGCAACATATCCGTGAGGAAGTGGAGTCCTTGCTCGCGGCCAACGAGAGCGCCGGAGAATTCATCCAAAAGTCTCCGGCGGAGGAAATCGCAGAGGCGGTGGCCGGCCTGGCGCCGAGAAACCTCGCCGGCCAGAGGGTCGGCTCCTGGCGGCTGATCGAGGAGATCGGGCAAGGCGGCATGGGCACGGTGTGGCGTGGCGTCCGTGCGGACGGCGCCTTCGAGAAGGAGGTGGCGGTCAAACTGGTCAGCCGCGGCCTGGACACCGACGTAGTATTGCGCCGGTTTCAGCAGGAGCGCCAGATCCTGGCCTCGCTGAGCCATCCGAATATCACGGCCTTGCTCGATGGCGGCACTACCGCCGGCGGGCTACCTTACTTCGTGATGGAGCACGTCGATGGGCGGCCGATCACCTCATACTGTTCCGAGCGGGCGCTACCGCTGCGTGCGCGGTTGGAGTTGTTCTGCACGGTGTGTGGCGCGGTGGAGTACGCCCACAGCAATCACGTGCTGCACCGTGATCTAAAGCCGTCCAATATCCTGGTGACAGCCGCCGGGGTTCCCAAACTGCTGGACTTCGGCATTGCGAAAGTCCTGCACGCAGTGGGGGAGCCGGGGACCACCCTAACGGTGGGACCGTTGCAGGTTTTGACGCCGGAATACGCCAGCCCCGAGCAAGTGCGGGGCGAGCCTCTCTCTGAGTCGGCGGACGTGTATTCGCTCGGGGTGCTGCTCTACGAACTGGTGGCGGGCCGCCGCCCGTACGAATTTCAGACACGGTCGCCGGAGGAGGTCGCCAGGGTCGTATGCGAGCGGGAGCCGGTCAAGCCGAGCGCTGTCGCAAAGCAGGCGCAATTGAAAGGCGACCTGGACAGCATCGTGATGATGGCCCTGCGCAAGGAGGCACGCTTCCGCTATCCGTCGGTCGCCGCGCTTTCCCTGGACCTTCGGCGTTACCTCGAGGGGCGGCCGGTTCGGGCGGTCAGACAGACGATCATGTATCGGGCGGCGAAGTTACTGCGGCGGCAACGCACCCGGATCGCGGTGGCGCTGGCGATGCTGCTGGTCGTGACTGGGTTGGCGGTGTGGCAAACGGCCCGGCGGCAACCGACGGCTCCCGGCCCCAGTTACCGCCACTCTCCGGTTGCCGAGGCCAACGAGTACTATGAGCGGGCGATCGCCGTAGAACAGGCGGATTTCGATCTCCCCCGCATGATCCGGCTCGTGCAACGCGCCGTCGAACTGGATCCGAGCTTCACGGCTGGGCGTAGCCGCTATGGGATGTACCAACTCGTGATGATCGACGCGGGCCTTTCCAATGACCCGGCTTGGCTGGACCGCGCGGAGAGCGAATTGAAGCGTGTCGAGCGCGAGGATCCCAACTCGGCCCTCAATCACGGCTACCTCACCGCACTCAGTTTCTACAGGCGGCGCTGGGAGGAAGTGGAGAAGCATGCCAACATCGCGATCCGCCTCGACCCCGCCGAACGCGATGCCAGGCCCTGGCTCGCGAACCTCTTGCATTTACGAGGCGATTCGCCGCAAGCGATCCGGCTACTCCGGCAGGTGCTGGAGCGTGAGCCTGTGTGGATTATTGCCCGGGTAGGCCTAGGCTTTATCTACCGCGAATCGGGCGACTCGGAGTCTGCGATCCGGGAGTTCGAGAAGGCGCTGGAACAGAATGCCCACCTAATGTATGCGATCACCGGCCTGGCATTGGCCCACCTCGACCGGGGAGAACTGGCCATGGCGCGCGAAGTACTGGGCCGAGCACGCCCGGAGGACCGGAGCAATTACTGGCTCCGCCTGACTTGGGCCCTGCTACTGGCATGCGAAGGCAAGGCTGAGGCCGCCCGCCGCGAGGCGGACCAGGAGGCCCTGCGCTGGGCGGAACTGTTCCCGATGACGACGGTCCCGGCAGCCGAAATCTGTTCGGTCCTCGGCGACACCGAAAATGCGCTGGCCTGGCTGGAGAAGAGCGTGCGCGGCGGCGACCGCCGGAGATCGTGGTTTCTCCGCGATCCCCACCTGGCGAACGTCCGCAAGCATCCCCGCTTCCAGCAGATTCTGGACTCCATCCACTGAAACTGTTTTCGCGGCCGGTGAGCCAGTTTGGGAGCCGTTGTCGCGTAGG
>CAYZJD010000398.1:0-3823 GCA_964478455.1 uncultured Solibacteraceae bacterium
GGTGTGGAGCGCGCAGTCTTGCGCGCCACGCCGGCAGTCCTGCCGGCGGATGGCTGCGGCGGGTGCCGCGCCGGACCTTCTGCCGGCGCGACCGCCGGCATTGCCGGCCTGGCGGCCCGCTCAACCGAGGAGATTCTGCACCCCGAAGTGTAGAATCGCCAATCAGAACTCCACCTCGTGCCAGTGCCGGCGGAACCGGGCCAGCAGATTGTCCTGGGGCCTCTTCAGCGCTCGTAGCTTGCGGAACGTCCTCGCGTGAAGCGGACGCCTGGTTCCCGAGGCGGTGCGGATGAGCTTCAGCCCGTCGAGCAAGCCCCGAACAAAGCGCGAGAAGAAGCCTGCCTTGAGAGAGTAGAACCCGAGAGCCCCCAGGCGGGGCAGCAGGTAGGCGAGCCCGCGCGCCCAAGGGAAGCTGCGATACACGACCGGCAACAGATTGCGCGTGTTGAAGTAAAAAGAGCGTCCGTCCTGGCGCGCGTCCGGCGAGTGAATGTGCCAAACCTTAACAGACGGAACATACCAGATTTCCCAGCCCGCGTTCAGCAGGCGGAGCGAGAGGTCCAGGCCCTCGTGGGTGATAAAGAGCGGCCCCCAGTACGGTTCGATGGCGTCGAACACCTCGCGACGAAACGCGGCGGCCCCTTCACTGATGAAGTGCGTCTCGAACTCCTCGTGTTCGGATACCTGCCATTGACGCGAATGCCACCAGTCCCGGCGGTGAAGTTCCCCGCTTCCCGGATGGTAGATTCGGAAGACGACGCAGCCGGCTTTGGGATGACGCTCAAACGCCGTGACGATTTCCCGAATCGCCTGCGGGTGGTCGAAGTAGACGTCATTGTCGAGAGTGACGACAATGCGGCCACGGGCAACTCGGAGCCCGTGATTACGAGCGGCGGTCCCTATGTTCTCCCCCAGCTCAATGAACTCCACTTGGGGAAACCGGCGACTGGACTGGGACATACCGCCCTCTGGGGAGCCGTTGTCCACAACCACCACCTGCAAGTCGGGGTAATCCTGGGTGACAACGGATTCCAGCGCGCGCGCCAAAACCTCTGGCCGCTGGTAGTTCAGGATGGAGACCGTGACCAGGGTCTGCGTAGCCACTGAACTCGGTCCCGGGACGCTCATGCGGCAGCTCACCAAACCGTCAGTTCAGCCTGCGTTCCGACGGCGCAGCCAACGATCTTAGCCGCTGACCCTTGGTTGGCGGCCACCTCCAGATATCCGGAACTGCCTTCGATCAGCACCAGCTCGCCCGGCGCGGCCTCGGCGTACGTGCGAACGAATTGTGTGATCCGCCGCGGGCCGATGGTCATCTCGAACGGCCGGTGCTCGATTGCGGCGAAATCCTCGAACGGAAAGTTCGTGATGAGGTTGCCGAAGCGGTCGATCTTCAGGATGTTGCCGGTCCACATGCGCTTGCCGGTGCGCACCGCCTTGTCAAAGCTGGATTTGAGGTAATCCTGGATCAGCCTGCCGAACCGAGCCGGGCCGCCGTCGCGGGCTAAGTGCGCCGCTACCGGCGCGAAGATGTCGCGTCCGTGGAAGGTCCTGCTCACGGGCCGGAAGAAATACCTCTCCGCCGTGATTTCGCGCACCTTGTGTTTCTCACGCGAGTAGATCATCGAAAACACCCCGTTGTCGGGCCCGATGAAGTACTGCCCAGCCGCCTCTGCCAGGATGGGCCGCCGCGCCGTTCCAACCCCGGGGTCGACCACCACCACGTGTACCGTCTTCGGCGGGAAGAAACGGTAGACCTGCGCGACCGCGAACGCCGCCTCGGGAATCTCAAACGGCGTGATCTCATGAGTGATCTCCACAATGCGGACGCGAGGCGCAATGCGGAGAATCACGCCCTTCATCGCCCCGACGAAATGATCAGACAGCCCAAAATCCGTAGTCAGCGTGATCAGGCTTTGCGGCATCGGTTGTTAGAATGGAGTCAGAATCACCTGTGGATCGCTTTTACTTCGACCATAACGCTACGACACCCGTGTCTCCGGAAGTCCTCGAGGGGCTGATTCCGGCGCTGGGGGAGATCTATGGCAACGCCTCCAGTATCCACCATCATGGGCAGGCGGCCAAGCAGAGGCTGGAGCTGGCCCGGCGTCAGACAGCCTGGTTGCTGGAGGCCGATCCGAGGGAAATTGTCTTCGTCAGCGGCGGCACCGAGGCCGATAACCTGGCCATCCTCGGCGTGGTTCGGCAGGCGCGGCGCGAACGCAAGCACGTCATCACCACGGCCATCGAGCACCCCGCCGTGCTCAACACGTGCGCGCAGCTTGAGCGGGAAGGGGTGGAGGTGACTTATGTCTCCGTGGACTCCGGTGGAAACGTCGATCCCGACGACGTCCGGCGCGCGCTCCGCCCGGAGACGGTCCTCATCTCGGTAATGCACGCCAACAACGAGATTGGCGTCATCCAGCCGGTCGCCGAGATCGCCCGGATCGCGCGGGAGGCGGGGGTGTTGATCCACTCCGACGGCGTGCAAGCGCTGGGGAAGATCGCCGTGGACGTGCCGGCGCTGGGCGTCGACCTCTATTCAGCGAGCGGCCACAAGATCTACGCACCAAAGGGTATCGGCGCCCTGTTTGTTCGGAAGGGCACGCCGCTTGTTCCCATTCTGTTTGGCGGCCACCATGAGCGCGACCGACGCCCGGGTACGGAAAACGTGGCTGGTGCGGTCGGACTCGGGCTTGCCGCCGAGTGGGCGTGCGCCAACCTGGACCTCGAAGCAATGCGTCTGTCGGCGCTCCGCAACCGCCTCGAGCAGGGAATCCTCGAACGGGTACCGCGCTGCTTCGTAAACGGTGCCAACGGATCGCGCCTGCCGAACACGACCAACATCCGCTTCGACGGTATCGAGGGCGAGGCGATGGTGATCGCCCTCGATCTCAAGGGCTTTGCCGTCTCAAGTGGGGCCGCTTGCTCGAGCGGCGCCGTCGAGCCTTCGCACGTACTTACAGCCATCGGTCTGACACGGGAGCAAGCCAAGGCTTCGCTGCGCTTCTCTCTGGGCCGCGCGAACACCGTCGAGCAGGTGGACGCGTTGATCACGGCCGTTGCCGAAGCTGCCGCCCATCTTCGGCGTTTGTCCCCTGCCTATGCCTGAAACGCTTGTCGCGGTGGCCATGAGCGGCGGAGTGGACAGCTCCACCGTCGCCGGGATGCTGCATCGTGCCGGCCGGAAGATCATCGGCCTGACGATGCAACTCTGGAACCAGCGGCGTCTGCCCGAACTCTCGAGCGAGGGAGCTACGGGCCGCTGCTGCTCGCTCGATGACGTCTATGATGCGCGCCGCGTCGCCGAAACGCTCGGCATCCCGTACTACGTCGTGAACTTCGAGCAGAGGTTCGAGGAGCAGGTGATCCGGCCGTTCGTCGACGAGTACCTGGCGGGCCGTACGCCTATCCCGTGCACGCTGTGCAACAACCACATCAAGTTCGACCAGTTCCTCGACATGGCCGCCTCGGTCGGCGCGGACCGTATCGCCACCGGCCACTATGCGCGGATCCGCCAGGACGACAAGACGGGCCGGTACCATTTGCTGCGAGGCGTGGACGAGGCCAAGGACCAGACGTACTTCCTTTTCGGCCTCACCCAGGCGCAGCTCGCAAGGACCATGTTCCCGCTCGGCGAGTTCACCAAGGAGCAGGTGCGCGCCATGGCCGGGGAGATGGGACTGGCCGTGGCCCGCAAGAGCGACAGCCAGGAGATCTGCTTCGTGCCCAACGGCGACTACGGCGCCTTCATCGACGCCTGGTTCCGGGAGCGGGGCATTCCGCCGGCACGCACGCGCGGCGAGATCGTTGATGCCGGCGG
>CAYZJD010000399.1:0-3816 GCA_964478455.1 uncultured Solibacteraceae bacterium
CGCAACAAGTTTATCTCAGCGCCGCTGGTATGCTGGACGTGAAATGCGTCTCCTCGTCTGCGTCCCGATCTTCGCGCCCTTGTTGCTTTGTGTCCCGGAGGCGGCCGCCGCCGAGCCGCTGTTCCCGCTCAAGGCGAGCCTCGACGGCCGGTATCTCGTGGACCAGAAAAACCAGCCCTTCTTCTACCATGCCGACACCGCCTGGCAGCTTCCCAAGCGGCTCCGGCCCGCCGAGGCCGCCGATTACCTGGACGACGTCAAGAGGCGCGGCTTCACCGCAATCCAGATCCAGACCTTCGCCAAGGAAGAGCCACCCATGGCCAACTTCGATGGGGTGAACCCCTTCGATCCGCCGGATGACATCCTCAAGCCAGTCGAAGCGTACTGGCGGAATGTGGACGCGGTGCTCGAGGCCGCCCTCGAGCGCGGCCTCCTGGTGGCCGTGGCGCCGCTGTGGATCCGCTGGGGCGGCCGGGATCCCCATGGCTGGCGCTACCAGCTCCAAGAGTCAAACGCGCGCCCTTACGGACGCTTCCTCGGCAAGCGGTATCGCGGCTTCAACCACATCGTCTGGATCCTCGGCGGCGACGCTAACCCGGTCGAGCGTACCCGCGCACTGGCGGAGATCGCCGCCGGCATCCACGAGTTCGCCCCGCACCAGTTGATCATGGTGCACAACCGTCCGGAGTACTCGAGCGCGGCGTTTTTCCAGCCGGAAGCCTGGCTCGGGATCAACCTCGCCTACACCTACCAGGAGACCTACATCCACGTGCTCGGCGAATACAACCGGCCCGGCAAGGCGCGGCCCATCATTCTTGGCGAGAGCGGCTACGAGGAGGAGAGCAACGACGGACGAGGCGGCGCGCCGCACCGGGTTCGCCGGCAGGTCTACCATGCCGTGCTCAGCGGCGCGCTCGGAGGCCACGCCTACGGTCACCGCAACATCTGGCGCTTCAGCCCGGAGTGGCGCGGCTCGCTCGATGCTCCCGGGAGACGGCAGCTGGCGCACGCGAAGCAGTTGTTCACCTCGCGGCCTTGGCACACGCTTGTTCCGGACCAGTTCGGTGAACTGATCGTGGGCGGGCGCGGCTATTTCGGCGAACTCGACTACGTCAGCGCAGCTTGCACTCAGGACGGGGCTCTCGCCATCCTCTATCTGCCGCAGGGAAGGACCATTACCGTGGATCTCGGCAAGATGAACGGGCGCGTCAAGGCGAGCTGGTTCGATCCGACGGATGGTTCCTACCTAGAAGCTGCCGGCACGCCGTTCCCGGACTCGCGCCGCCAGCAGTTCACGCCCCCGGCGCGCAACGCCGCCGGCGACGCCGACTTCCTCCTCTTACTGGAACGCTAAAAACCGGGCAAAAACCGGGGACAGCCCGCATGTTCCCGTGCGTCGAGCACGGCCCGCTACTTCAGCCTCCCCGCCGCCCAGAAGATGGCATTGTGTACGAGCCTCCGATACCCGGGATGGTGATACGTTTCCGCGCTGTGTCCCAGCTGGATGTACACCGAGCGTGCCTTGGGATGCGGGCCCACGTAAACCACCGGCCGGTCGTTCAGAGGATGGTCCGTCTCCATCAGCACCTTGATCTTCGGCGAATGCCACATGCCGCGATAGACCTCGTCCTCCACGACGAGCGGCGGCACCCCTCGCATGACGGGATGATCTCCCGCGCCCTTGGCCGGACGCGCGATCACCTGAACGTCCTCTTTGAACTCCGACTTTCCATGCGGGCCGCTGGGCTTGACCCAGTACTTGCCGCCGATGACTTCCTCATGCCACCAGGGCCACGCGCTGTAGTTCACGATCGCGTGATGGATCGCGACGACGCCCTTGCCGCTCTCCACAAACTCACGCAGGCTGGCGCGCTCGGCCTCCGGCAGGTCCTCGCGCATGTCGTGGAACACGATCACGTCGAAGCGGTCCTTCACATCCGGCCGGAAGGCCTCGGCGGAAGTGGCCGCGTGCTGCCACCTCAAATCATCGCGCCCCTCGAACAGCGCGTAGAAATCGACCGGGTACGAATGGCCGCCGGTCACCACCAGCACGCGCACGGCGTCATGGCGCGCCTCCGGGGCTGCGCTGATCCTGGCCGGTAGCGTCACCTTGCCTGACGCCGCCCATTCGACCGAGCGCGCAAACGTCGTGACGAAGCCGGGTTGCGACATGGCCTCGAGGTCGTGTCCCAGCGGGATGTACACCGTCCGGCCGGCGCCGAACGATGCGGTCCACACAATCGGCTCCTCCCGCCCGGTTCCTCCAAGCTTGGCGTCGCTGAACGCCGTCGCCAGAACGTGCGCGTTCGGCCGCAGCGCCAGCTTGTGATACAGCTCGTCGTTGGCGAGGAACGTTTCCTCCAGGCCCCTGCTGATGGGGTGTTCCTTGTCCACCCACTTCACCGGGAACACGTGCCGCACCGCATGGCCCAGGTCCTCCGGCGTCCACGATGCGCCGAGGATGTCGGGGTACGCCTTCCATCCGCGATCGCCGGTGCTGGAGCGCCCCCACCTGTCCCCCTTCCACTCCATCCCGAGAAAGACGCCGTAGCTCACTCCATGAACCGCGACGAGGCCCTTGCCGGCCCGCAAGAATTCCTCGACGGCCCGCTCGGACTCCGCCCCCCAGCGCGGGCCGAGGTAGTTCAGCAGGAGCGCGTCGTAGCCGGCCAGCGTGGCCGCGGTCATCCCGCGCGGCTCTTCGAGCACCCTCACGTCGAAGCGGCCAGTCCTGTCAAGCACGCCGCGAAGGAACGGCGTGCTGAGACGCCAGTCGTGGTACTGCGTGTCGCTCTGGCCGGTCAGGATCAGGATGCGCAAGCGCGCGCTCGCGCTGCTTTCCGCGCCCTGGGCCGTGGCGGAGCCGCAAAGAACAACGGTCGTAAGAAGTGCACAAGCAATCCGCATAGGAGTCACCCGGAGTCCGATTGTACGACAGCCGCCCGGACCGCTCGGGCGCAGCCACAGAGCAGCATCCACGCGCGGTCCGGTGGTGAGTCAGTCTGGCCGGCCGCCCTCGCAACAGAGAAGGTCAGGCTTCCCCAAGGGACTTCTGTTCCTTCTGCACATCCGGCGGCGCGAGGGCCGTGTCGCAAAGTATCACGCCGTCGGTCTGAAGCCTGCTATTTGCGTCGGCCGCCGAGGCTGAGTAAGCTTAGCGTTGCGAGCAGGATTGAAGTGATCGAGAATGCCGTTGGCAGGCCGTCGGTTACGAAACTGGCCGCATTCCCAGCAGGGTTCCCCGACTTCAACGCTGCTGCGTGCGACCGCCAGACCGAGGGAAGGGAAGTGTTGCGGCGGGTCGTCCGGTGCGCTGGCTGACCAAGCCCTGAGCGATCTGCGTGAGGGTCGTTGCACGGTTGGTGAGACACCGTGCCAATCCGAGTGGCGGACGATCGGGGTGCTCTTGTCGATTTACACATGTGCATGATCCTGGGGCTTGTCGTGAGGTGGTTGGGTGGGTTACATATTCGAGTGGGACCCGAAAAAAGCGGAGGCGAACGCTCGAAAGCACGATGTGACATTCGATGAGCCATCAACGTCGTTCGGGGATCCGCTGGCGCTTCTTATGCCGGACCCGGATCACTCGTTGAGCGAACAGCGGTATGTCTTGCTCGGCATGTCGAACCGGAGACGGCTCTTAGTGGTGGCCTTCGCCGAGCGGCCGCCACGTACGCGCCTGATCTCCGCGAGGCGGGCCACCCGACGAGAACGGAGGCGCTATGAACAAGAAAGCTAGCCGTCGCGGTCGGAATCTCGACCGTGACACCATGCGGCCGGAGTATGATTTCTCAGCGGCGGTTCGAGGCGTCACTG
>CAYZJD010000400.1:0-3720 GCA_964478455.1 uncultured Solibacteraceae bacterium
GGCTACCAGTGGGAGAAGGAGGGCAGCGAGCCGATGGGCAAACTGCACGAGAAGTACCCCGGGCTGGCGGTCTGGCAAACCGAGGTCTGCTACGCCAAGGTGATCGATCACAGGCCGATGCCCGTCTACGGCTTCGAGGACGGCGACCGCTGGGGCCGGATGATCATCGCCGACCTGCGGAACTGGGCCGCGGGTTGGGTCTATTGGAATATGATCCTGGACCATAACGGCGGCCCATGGCTCGTCTCTCTGAAGCACGAGAATCCCGAGGACAATCCGCAGCACGCGGTGGTGATCATCGACACGGAGAAGAAGCAGCCGGTCTACACGGGGCTCTATTACTACCTGGCTCACTTTAGTAAGTTTGTTCGCCGGGGCGCGGTACGGATCGGCAGCGAGGGCGGCGTGGAGGGGCTGTCGTTCGTGGCGTTTCAGAACGCGGATGGGGCCAAGGTGCTTGAAGTCGTGAACTCCGGCAAAGCGGAGGCCGGATTCGCCGTCCAGGCCGGCGGACGGAGCTTCCGCGCCTCGGCGCCGGCAACGAGCATCACCACCTTCCTCTGGCGGTGAAGAAAGCCGCGGTGGGCAAGACTCCTCCTGTCTTGTCCGGAACACGCCGGGAGATTGCTCAGGAATCGGCGTGGTCCGCTCGGCTGACGGCGCGCGTCAGATGCAGTTGTGTCTGAAAATCTGCCGGTAGGCGGCTACTCTTTCTTGAGCCGCGACGCAAGCATTTCGGAGCGGCGTCTGACTTCCGCCTCCGCCGTTTGGGTGAAGGCCCGCCACGGCCGCGGGTCCTGTGTAATGACACTCTGAACGTAATCCCGCAGCGCGCCGCCATCGGACTCCGCGGCATCGGCCACGCGCACTTCGAACCGGTCTTCGTTGTACATGCGCAGGTTTACGGCATTCAGGTTCTCATCGATGAGCGCCACGGCGCCTCCGCGCAAGGGCTCGGGCCGGATCGATTCCACAATCCAACCTCCGTCGTTCAGCACCTGGACCGGACGGGAAAACCGCTTGTAACCCATGACGCGCTCGAATGGCTTGTGCGTGTGGCCGAACACGAACGTGACCGGCTCCTGCAAGGGCCGCCGGTCCTTGACGCGGACGTGGTTGGGCAGCAACTCCTCGAGATACCAGCGCAAGCCCTCTCGCGAGTCTTGCGTCAGGGGTACTTCGTCGGGTGACTGGGAAAGCTGCTGGCGTTCCTGAATCTTCGCCAACCCGCGTACCATGATCGCGCGTAGTGAATGCTTGAGCACGGCTTCCTCGGCGAAGTCCGGCAGGTGCAGTTGCAGGTTGTAGCGTTTGGCGATGTTGTGGGCGAGTGCGTCCGTCAAGCGTTCGAGGCTCTTCTTGTCTCCCGTCGCCTCGTAAACACGTTCCACGTCTTCGCCGAAACGGCCCGAACGCCCCATCGCCGACCAGAAGAAGTCGATCCAGGCGAAATTCTCACCCTCCAGTTCATCGAGCGACCACGGCACGTCCCGACCCTCGAACAGCAGCGTGCCAACGGTGGACATCAAGTGGTAGAGCGGCTCGATAAAGTGGCCGTGATGAAAGACCACGCACCGGTCGGGCCCCGCCAGGCCGAAGTTCGGGTACGCCATCAGGATTTCCAGGTTTGCCTGCGCCAGATGGGCAAGACGATGCGCGATGGCAGTCAGAAAGCCGCTTGCCAGCCTGTCCTTGCCCTGCATATCCATGAAGACTTTGGTGGTGTGCCAGGGCGCTTCGAGCGGAGCGTCGGAGGGAAGCCGGCCAATGTAGTTGACGTATTGCGTCTCCCGAGCCGTCTCCCACAGGTGGTGGTCGTGGTTGCCCGCGAGGCAGACGAGCTCACCGAACAACTCGCTGCCCGCGGGCATCGTTTCAGCGAGGAATTGCAGAAAGACCTGCGCTGCCTCGTCGTCCCTCGCCAGCGCCAGTTCGAGCGCGTCGCCGTTCAGGATCAGGGTGGGTTTTGGCGCGGCCGCGTCGTTGTGTTTGATCAGCTCCGACAGGCACTCGGCCAGCCGGCGCAGCACCGGACTGGGAGAGCTCAGATCCAGCTCGCCCGTGTCCGTGACAGCCGTCAGCAGGCTGTCCTCTTCGCCCAGATGCAAATCCGACATGCACACATATCGTATGTTCGGCATAGTCCGGCACCTCCCTTCAGAAGCCCAGCCTGTAAAAGACCCAGCTCGCCAGGCGGTTCCCCAGGGACGGATTTTCGCCCGTCCGCAGAAAGAACGTCCGTCGCATTTCAACCGTCAGACGGCGCAGGAGCCGGATGTGCCAGGCATTGCTCTTGTGGTGGAAGTGGCCTTCATCCATCTGCGCGCAAGCCGAGTAAAACAGGTTCCCGAAGAAGTGTTCGGCGTCGAGTCCTTTGTGCGTGAACAGAGTTAGCGCGACCGGCACGTTCAGCCAGGGCCGGTACAGGCCGGCGTCTCCCACCAGCCGGATGCGCGGCTTCCCGAAGAGATCGACGGCCAGCTTCATGTACTTGCTGATCATCGGGTCGAGGCCCATTTTGGTCGCCGCCACCCAGTCGACGGCCACCAGGTCGCCGCCGCCGATTACCGTGTTGGTCAGGTTCGGAGCCGGATCGGCAAAGATGCCAAACGGGCCGTCCGCGCTCACGTGGGCGTCCACCAGTCCGTAATGGACCGGGAACGCCGCTAAGTACTCCATCGTGGTGTGGTAGATGTCGCGATCGCAGTGGTACTCCTTGAACTTGTTCGCCAGCGGGAGCGCGCCGTAGATGTTCTTGAGCGTGAGCGTGTAGAACGAATAAGCGTGCGTCTTGTTCTTCGCAAATGAGATTCGCAGATCCGCGTCGCGCCACGTGCTTGAAACTGGGTGCAGGCCGAGATGCGGACCGAAATTCCGTTGTTCCGTTGCGTCGAGAGTCATGTCGACGACCTGGTAGCCGGCGCTACCGTCAAACCCCAGATAATCGGCCACCTCCCGCACGCTGCGCTTGTCGAAGTATTCACCATAGGTGCTCTGCGCCTCGACAACGCGGATGGTCTCGAAGCCCCGGTCACGCAAGCGCCTTACAAGACGATGGACCAGCTCCGGATCGGTGTAAGTGGTGTGGTCCCGCTTGTCATAAGCGAACATGAAGTTGGGCTTAATGGCGATGAGCATCTGCTTGCGGGGTTTGCCGCTCTCCGCCAGCCGGGCTTCCGCAAGGTCGTCGAAGCCGGTCTCATCGAGGACACGGTCGAGGGCGCGGAATTTGTCGTCGTCGCGGATCGCGGCCACCGTCACTTCACGGTCGCTTTTGACCGGCTCCAACCTCATCGTGCACATGTCCTCTTCGAGCGCCAGCCAGCGCTGGCGGGATGCATCCTCCACCTCGACAATGCGGCGTTGGAACACAGCGGTCGGATAATGGTCGTTGTTCACCTCGATGACCGGCTCGTTCACCTTACGCAAAGGGGCGGCGCGCTCCTTTGGCTTTCCCGCCGGCGGAAGGGGTCCTACCGTGAGTCTCCCGCCTTCCAGCAGCACCTCGGCGGACGCGGTGCGCGACACAACCGTGCCGATGAAGGCGTCCAGCCGGTCCTTGACCCACTGTTCCCGTTCGTCGCGGAGGGTGCGCGTAAGAATCTGCACGCAGGCCGCGCGGCGCGCGGGCGACACCGCGCACAGGTAACTGTACAACATGGTCGGCTGTTTCACGTTGCGCATCGTGCCGCGCTCGCATTCGCCCGAGGAACGCTCCGG
>CAYZJD010000401.1:0-3694 GCA_964478455.1 uncultured Solibacteraceae bacterium
CGGGAATCACAACCACCGCGACGCCCAGCCAGCGGAGCGCGTCGCGGCCTTCGGCCGGCACAACGTACTTCATCCCGGGCATCGCCTGGAACAACAGGAACAGCGCCAGCACGAGCACCACCGCAAGGCCGTAGGCGATGCTGTGTGCCGTCCCCCTGAGCGGGCCGGGCAGCAACTCGGCGCCCAGGTTCATTTCGAGCGGCAGCCAGAGCAGCAGGACGGCCGCAAGGTCGAGCCAGGGCCTGGCCTCCCTGCCTGCTCGCGGCGCGCCGCCGGCCCCGTTGAGGTAAACAAGGGCCGCGGGCGCGAACGCATAGGCGCATAGGAGGAGCAGAAAGCGCCGGTCCGCTGCCGCGTGCAATCCAAGAAAGAGGAAGAACAACGCGCACAACACCGCCGGCACGAGGAACAACGCCCGCGGTCGGCACCGGAACCACTCCCGCGGCGGCTTCTGCATCCGTGGCGACAGCAGCGCCAGCGCAACCACCACGAACAGGGCGAGCAGCACGCGGTCAAACGTACCGGCAGGCATGTCTTCGAGCATTATGGCAGTTCGTGCCAGGTCGAAAGCGAGCCGCTGAGGTACTGTAGGAGTCTCATGATCCGCGTGATCTGCTTACTGCCCGGACTGGCCGCCGCCGGCCTGCCGCCGTTATCCGCACAGCCCGCCGGCCCGGCGGCCTGGACCGTCTACATCACCAATGACGCCTGCTCGGACTACACCTGGGGATTCAACGAGGAGGAGACGCGCCGCGCGTTCGCCGAACTCGTCCGCGCCCACCTTGACGAGATGCGGCACACCGACGGCGAACGTCCGGAGAACCGCAGCCGCTATAACATGTCCGTAACCCAGGAGGCGTTGTGCTTCCTTGAGCGGTACCCGGGCCGCAAGCAGGAACTGATCGCGAGGATCCGCGAGGGCAGGCTCTACGTCAGCCCGTTCCTCAACAACTCGCTCTGGGCTTTTCAAAGCATCGAAAGTGCTCTCCGCACGCTCTACCCTTCGCGGCGTTTGGAGAAGGAGACGGGCGTGCGCTTCGACGTCGCCGAGCACATCGAGGAGCCCGCGCTGCCTTGGGGAATGGCGTCCCTCCTCTCGGGCGCGGGGATTCGCTGGGTGTCCGTGCCCTTCTATGACTACGACTCAACGTTCGCCGCGCTCACGAACCCACCCTTGTTTGTGCTCGAGGGGCCGGACGGATCCCGCCTGCGCGTGATCCTCGACGCCTGGGCATCGAGCAAAGCGAACTACACCCAGGGCGCCCGGCTCTTGCGAGAGCCGAAGCTCATTCTGGAGGAAGCGCTGCCCCAATATCAGCGGCTCGGTTCCGCGTATCCGGTACCCGCGATCCTTGCCAGCGGTACTCATGGCGACACTTCGCCCAAGAGCGGCGACCAAGCCCGTGGTTTTGCCGAAGCGATCATCCGCTACAACAGCGCCGGCGGCGACCGGCCCAGGCTGTTCAGCGCGACTCTGCCGCAGTTCTGCCGCGCCGTCGATGATGCGGAAGCCAGGGTACCCTTCCTGAAAGTGTTGCGGGGATGCTTAGGCCATTCCTGGGACCTGTGGCCCGTGAGCCTCGCCGGCTACGTCGCCGCCCTGCGCGAGGGGGAGCGGCAGTTCCTTGCAGCCGAAGCGTTGCTGGCGCGAGCCATGGATGTCCGGCCGGAGGTCGCCGGGCAGACGCGAACCACGCGTGAGCGTGCCGAGTGGGTATGGTCCATGCTCGCGGACCACGCCTGGAACGGAACCGATGAGGCTAACAAGAACGTGAATGCCACTCTGCGGCGCAACTGGAGCGAGGAACTGTTGCGGCTGAGCGCCGACCTGAGAGAGCAGGCGTGGAGCGCGCTTGGCCTGCGGAAGGCGAGCGGTCTTACGTTGTTCAACAGCCTGAGCGTGCCACGGTCCGGGCTGGTCTGCATCGAAGAGCCGAAGGACGGCCTCCGGATCGCGGCGGGCGACGTTGTGCTGGCATCGCAGGCCGTCGAGCGGGAAGGGCGGCGTGAGTTGTGCTTCCTTTCGCCCGAGGCGCCGGGCTTTGGTCTCCTCACGCTCAACTGGACCAGCGGGCCGGGGCCCGCTCGTGAACGGAACCAGCTCAGCGCCTTCCCCGCCGGCCTCGAAAGCCCGTTCTATCGACTGGCCGTGGATCCGGTTACCGGTGGAATCGGCAGCATCATCCACAAAGCGACCGGGCGTGAACTCGTAAGCCGCGACCGTGCCCGCTCACTCGGCCAAACGGTCTACTTCGACGGCCGCGAGCACACCCTGTCGAATGTGCAGACCGGCGTGGTTGCCGCCGGCCCCGTCTTCGCCACGCTACGGATCACCGGCGTTGCCGCCAGCCTCACCGTGACCTCCTTCGTCACCGTCTTCGCCGACCTCGACCGCGTGGACTTCGACATCCGCGTCCACAAGCCCGTCACCTCCGTGGAGCAGAGGCTCTGCCACCTTTTCCCGGTCCACTCGAAGGGTACCGTCCTTCGCCTCGAGACGCCCGGAGCCATCATCCGGCCGGCTCCGCAACCGGGAGGCGATCTTCTCCCCGGATCCGACACCCGCCGCTTCGCGGTACAGGGCTTCGTCGATGTTTCGATGCCGGATGGTCCTGGAGTGACCATCGCGCCCATCGATGCCTTCGCCCTTCGCCTCGACCTCGACCCGCTGAGCTTCGAGGCGCTCGGCAACGACCAGAACTACAAGGAAGTCGTGCGCGACCAGCACAGCGTCACCGACCTTCGGTTCCGCTATTCCCTCCGGGCGCACACAGGTCCATACAACCAAGCGGAGGCGATCACGTGGAGCCGCACCGTGGCGACGCCCCTCCTCGTCATGCAGGGAAGCTTGCCGGCAGCGGTGAGGACCGAACCTCCGGTGTCCGTCGATCCACGCCGCGCCCTGGCCACGTGCTTCAAGCCGGCTGACGACCCGGCTGATGGCGGCCGCATCCTGCGCGTTTGGGAGGTGGCCGGTGGATCCACCCCGCTCGCTGTTGTGGCTCCGGGCGCGCGCAGCGCAAAGAGAACAGACCTTGTCGAGAGGAATCTCGGGAACTTGCCGCTGAACAGAGGCCGCCTTAGGCTCGACCTTCCCGCGCACGGCTTCGCCTCGGCGAGGCTTCTGCCGTAAACTGGGCGCACGCCGCGCTGGATTACGATGTCCCGACCCGCTCCCAGTCTTCTCGGGTGATATGCGCCTGACGGAGCACCCTTGTCAAAAGGCTGACGAAAATTTCCTACCGATGGGGATTGGGGATGGCGACCCGGAGATCATGCCGAATCATGAATGGGTGTTTGCCGCCGAAGACTGGACCCTCGAAACCGAGCGCCCGAAACCGTCTGACCAGTTCCCTCCACTCCACTGGCCGGAGTCTAGCCATCGGCCAGCGACGGAGCTACAGCCTGGAGAGTTATGCCATCGAGCGCCGGGATCGGCAAGCCTCTCTGGAGGCTCAGGATGAGCCAGCCCTCCAGGGTCTCCTTCAAGTTCCGGCGGCATTCTTCCAGATTACGGCCGCTGGCCCAAACACCTGGGCAGTCGGGAATCTCGCCGTAGTACGGCTCCGGATCGTCGATGATTTCGTACCGCGCGCGCCGCATTGCGGCGTCGAGATACTCCGAGATCATCCTGTCGCTCGTCTTCGATTGTACTTCACGCCGCCAGGCTCTTCAGGTTCCAGCCGCAAATCAC
>CAYZJD010000402.1:0-3650 GCA_964478455.1 uncultured Solibacteraceae bacterium
CGCGTAGGCTTGGTCGACAAGCCGCGTGTTCTGGCCGTCGAACAGGATGACGGTGGCGCCGGCGCCGGAGGTTTCCTCGATGCGGTTGGTGAAGACATTCGGAGGCAGCACGCGCGGCGGCGATGGGGGCCGCGAGGACTCGATGCTGAAGAAGGCGATCTTCTCGGGCCGGTTGCCGTCCCGGAGAGTGAAGTCGTCGCGGGTGAGACAGGCGACGGGCCGGCCGTTCTTGTCTTCGGCGACGACGCTCACCTCGACCAGCCGCGCGGTGACACGCAGCGGTTCCTGGGCTGATTGCACGTCGAGCTTCGCGACAGCGAGGAGCGGGAGTACGGCGCAGCGCCTCATCAGCCAACAGTCTAACGAACCGCGCGTTCCGCTAATCGGGGATTGCGTAGCGCGTCACCGGTTTCTGGCGAGCACAAGCAGCAGGGTCGCGGCCGCCAGTTGTGCTGCCGCGGAGAAGACGGCCAGTGCGGCGATGGAAACATCGTACAGCACGCCCATCAGCGCGCTGCCGGCAAACCAGCAGATCCCGTATCAGGCATGGAACACGCCGTAGGCCGTGCCGCGCTTGGTCGCGGGCGCCATCTCGGCGACGGCCGCGCGCATCACCGATTCCTGCGCTCCCATGCCGATCCCCCACAATACCAGGCCGGCGAGGGCGGCCTCACGACTGCCGGTGAACGCGAGCGGCGCGGCGAAGGCGGACGCGAGTGCCGCGGCTGCGAGGGTCCGGACGCCCAGACGGTCGAACCAGCGGCCGGCGGCCAGCGCCGCGATGGCGTCCACCGCCATTGCGCCCGCGTAGAGAATCGGAATCCAGCCGTCCGCAATCAGCGCCTTCCCGCTGAGGTGGAACGCGATGAGGGGAAAATCGGCGTAACCCGCCGCGAGTAGGCCTGTCGCGGCGAGGTAAAGCCAAAACGTGCGAGGCAGTCTCTCCCCCGAGGGAACAGACCGCTTGACTTCGAGTTCGGCGGGGCGCGGAAACGCCAGGCGGGCGGCAACCAGCACGGCCAGCGCCGCCATCGCCGGACCAAAGAGGACGGCGAAGCCAACCCGGTAGCCGCCTCGAAGCGCGATGGCGGCGGCAACGATCAGCGGGCCCGTGACTGCGCCGATCTGGTCCATCGCTTCGTGAAGCCCGAAGCCCCAGCCCGTGCCGACGGTCCGCGAGGCGTGCGAGAGCATCGCGTCGCGCGCGGGCGTTCGCAGCCCCTTGCCGGCCCGTTCGAGCAGAATGAGGAGCGCCGCGATTTCCCAGCGCCCGGCGAAAGCCAGCAGCGGCGCCGCAAGCAAGTTCACGGCGTAGCCCGCCAGCGTGAGCGTCCAATAGCGGCGAGTGCGGTCGGCGAACCAGCCGGAGGCCAGCCGCAACCCGTAGCCGGTCAGCTCGCCGGCGCCCGCCACGGCGCCCACCACCGCCGCGCCCGCCCCCAGCAGGCCCAGGTATGGCCCGGTGATGCTCCGCGCGCCCTCGTAGGTCATGTCGGCGAACAGGCTGATGACGCCGCACAGAACGATGAAGCGGAGCGCCGAGCGGCGCGCTGCGTCTTGGGCGACCGCCATGCGTCCCTCAGAGCAACCGGCGGGGTTGCGGCGCTTCCAGCCGCCGCTTCAGCCGCTCGGCCCGGTGGCGGAGCGCTTCGGAGTCATTGAGCGCCAGCGCGCTGCGGGTGAACTCGAGCGCCATCGCGTAGTTCCGCTCGCGGTGCTCGTAGTGCTTGGCGAGTTCCTCCAGCGCCGGAACGCGGAACGGATTGCGCGTGGTCGCCAGCTCGGTGAACGCGGTCAGCGCAGCCGGTTCGCGCGCGAGGCGTTTCTCGATCAGCGCGATCTCCCACAGCGTGCAAAACAGGAGATCGTCCGACAGTCCGAGCCCGACGGCGCGCCGCAGAAGCTCCAGGGCCTCCTCGTGCCGCTCGGCCTTCAGCAGCCAGCGCGCCAGGCCCACCCAGTCCGCTCCGTGCGAAAGCTGCGCCTCGCCGGGCGAGCGGAACGCGAGCGGCACGATTCCCGTCAGGCAGGCCAGTGTCACGATGTCCATCACGTTGTGATGGAAGATGGGCACCAGCCGGAAGGCCTGTTTTGTGCGCAGGTACTCGAAGTAGACGTAGGGGATCATCTCGCCCGGCAGATCGCCCTCGCGAACGATGCCGAGGATCTGGCTCTCCAGGTCCACCAGGCGACAGCTTTCCAGGCGCAGTTTCCAGAGACGCCGCGCGCCGTAGAGCAAATCCAGGTGGGTCATGCGCTCGAAGGGCGGCTGCCGGCGCGCCATGCGGAACCGCGTTTCGAGCAACGGCTGGTCGTAAGCCTTGCCGTTGTAAGTAACCAGGACGTCGAACTGCTGGAGGTGCTCGGCCAGGGCGTGAAGCAGGCTTCCTTCTTCGCCGAAGTCGCGCATGAAGAACTGCCGCACGCGGAAGCCCTCGGGACAGATCCGCCCGACGCCGATGAGAAACGCGTAAGTTCCCGAGCCGCCCGCCAGGCCCGTGGTCTCCGTGTCGAGAAAGGCCCAGCGGGACGGCGGCGTGGCCGGCGCCTCCCCGCCGGAGAGCGCGTCGAGAAGATCTTCCGGCAACTCAGCGAGGTTGGAGATGTCCATGCTGCCGTGGCGGCGATGGCGCTCGTAGAGTTTCTCTGTCTCGAAGTGGCTGCCGTGCGGCGTTTCGACGACATCACCGCTCAAGTACTCGTCGATGAACCAGTGGAGCGGTCCGCGATCCGAAGCTTTCTCCTCGGCGGCCTCGCCAGCCTTCGGCTGCCGCGTTGCGTACTTGCGGTCAATACGCCGCATCCGACGCCGGAGGATGGCGAGCTGTTCCTGGAGGTCGTCCACGCGGTCTTCGCTTTTTCTTTGCCTACTATAGAACGCCGGCGGCTGGGAACTCAAGCCAGTGTTCCGCTCGTTTTCGTCCTGAGGGTGGCCCCGGGGGTCTACTTCTTCTTCGCTGGAGCGGCCGGTGTTTCGGGGACCGGCAGCGGAAGGTCGGAGTTCCAGATGTCGCGCTGAACCTTCCACGACCCGTCGGCCTGCTTGCGCAAGATGGTCAGGTACTTGCCGTGGACCTCGATGGGGGCCGCCCCGGCAGGGGTCACCGTCACGGAATAGGTTCCACGGTCGTAGGCGAGGTCCCCTCGCCCCTCGATTTCCAATGACTGCATTTGGAAATTAGATATCGGCGGGGGGGCCTCCATCCAGGCTTGGATCGCGGCCTTGCCCTGAACCGCCGCCTCGTTGGGTGCCATCACCATGGCGTCGTCGGTATAGAGGGCCACTGCGCCCTTCGAGTCATTTGCGTTCACCAACTTCACATAGTCCTCGCCAACCTGGCGAATCGCAGTCCGATCGGCCTCCGACAGTCCGGCCGGTCGCCGACATCCGACACTCAGTCCCAGGCACATCACTGTGCCCAAAATCAAAACAAGTCGTCTCTTCATTGCACTTACCTCCTGTCCAGGAGTTCCGTCCCCGAGTCCTGGGGTCGCCACGAGGGTACACCCGTCCTCCCGGCTATTCAAGTGGCACGCCAGTCTCCCAGTCTCCAGCAGGCTGCTGAGTGCGCCGGAAAAAGGGATCAGACCGCTCTGCCCCGTGACGCACGGTGTTGTTAAGACGTCCCTGGCGACTCGGGGCAGAGAAG
>CAYZJD010000403.1:0-3582 GCA_964478455.1 uncultured Solibacteraceae bacterium
CCCGCGTGCTTCCCTCCGGGCCGGTCGTCTGTAGGCCGAAGAGGACGCCGGCGAAGCGGCCCTCCTCCACTTTGCCCTTGGGCCACGCCACGAGGTCGCCGTAGACCTGGTGTATCTCCACCAAGCACGCCGCCGGCGGGAAGAAACCAGAAGTACGTCCTTCAGCGGAAATCGACTACATGGAAACGCTGGAAGGCTCCGGGTTCAAGTTCAACAACCCGAACGTGAAGTCGACCTGCGGGTGCGGCAGTTCCTTCAGCGCCTGAGCCGGGGGCCAGCGGACGCGGCGGCCTTCACGATGAACTCGTAGATGTTTTCCGAGAGCCGGACCCCAGAGCCATCTTTGACCTCGGCCACCAAGCGGTAATATCCCGGCGCCGCCGCCCGCCAGCGGATTTCGCCCAGCTTGGTGGACGAATCCGGCTCCAGTGGAGCGCTGAACTCGCCCGAGGCGGCTACCTTTTCAGCCCAATCGAGGATCCGCCAGGAAACAACGGCCGGGCGAATCTGGCTCCAGGTGTCGTTCACCGCCCAAAGGCCGCCGCGGAACTCCTCCCCTGACCTCCAGACGGTACGATCATATTCGAGACTGGCCAGGACCGGCGCGAAGCTGCGGCGGACGGTGTCGAACACCTTGGCCGGCGTCCGGTAGAAGTCGATGGCGGCCATCGTCACAGACGGCCAGGTGTCGATCGCGTGAAAGTGCAATATCCCGCCGGCGGGCTGGTACTTCAGGCGTCGCATGCGCTCCAGGGCGAGCTGAAAGAGCCGAGCGACGTACCGCTGTGTCCGGGGGATGTACTCCCTGAGCGTGAGATGGCCTGGATCGCCCCAGGCTCGCATGGCCTCGGGGATCTGGAGCTTCCGGAAGGTCCACTCGGCGGCATGGTCGCGGATGGGCCAGTGGTTGGGGAGGAACTTGATGAGCGATTCGTAGTTGGGCAGCGAGGTCGCACCCAGCTCGGAGACGAACGGCTCGGTCATCTTCGCGTACTCCCAGATGCTGCCCCCGTACCAGCCGTGGTAGACGTGCGCATCGCCGTACCTTCCGGTGGATCGCACGACCGCGCGCCGCTGCGGATCGTACAGGAACAGCCTGGGCGCAAGGTGCTTGGTGAGATCGGCATAGTTCTCCAGGTCTTCTTCGTCGCTCGTCGCCCAGATTGCCACCGACGGATGATTGCGCACGTAGCGGATGTGCGCGTCGTAGAGGGCGGCGGCGCGGCGGGAGAAGTCCGCGTCGCGCGGGTACCAGGCTTCGAGGAAATCCTGCCAGACGAGCACGCCCTTCTCGTCAGCGAGCTCGTAAAACTCCCGATTCGTGAAGTGGCAGTGCAACCGGATCATGTTCACGTTCATTCGGAGCATCAGGTCAAGATCGCGCTCGTAGCCGCCGCGGTTCATTTCCGACAGGAACAAATTGAAGTAGTAGTTCGTGCCGCGGATGAACATTCGCCGGCGATTGAGGTAGAAGTGCCAGCCGATCTTCTCGATTTCGCGGATGCCGACGGCAAGCGCGCGGCCGTCGATGGGGACGCCTTCTCGATTGAGGAGCCGGATATCGAGGGTGTAGAGATCGGGGCGGCCGTGGTCCCAGGTCCACCACAGGCGGGGATTGGCCACGGGAATCACGAAGCGGGCTTGCCGATCGGCGACCGGCGCACGGATGGCGTAGGTCTCGGTTGAAGGCAAGTTGCGAGGCGCGAGGGTGAGCAGCCACTGGTATTCGTCCTCGGGCGCATCGGCATCAATCTTGACTTCGACTTCGGCGCCGTTCTCGACGAGGCGGGTATCGACGGCGACGTCGCGGATGATCGCCCGATCCGATGCCAGAAGCCTGACGGAGCGTGTGATCCCGGTGGCGGTGATGTCATCGGGCTTCTGATCCACAGCGCCGTAGGCGCCTTTGATCGTGTAAGGGCGGTGACGCCAGTAGTAAGTGACTGGGGTCCAAACTCGAACGAGAAGCTCATTCTCGACGTCTGGCCTGACGTGTTTCGCGACTTCGTACTCGTACGGATCGATGTAGCCTTCGTGGCGTCCCAGCCATGCGCCGTTGAGCCAGGCGTCGGCGTAGTAGTCGGTGGCGTCGAACTGAAGGCGCAGGCGGCGGCCGAGGAATCGGGACGGGGGCAGGAATCGCTTTCGGTACCACCACTCCTTGCCGCTGAGCCACTCGGCCTTTCGCGTGTACCAGTCGGCCGGGTCGAGCCACTGCGTGTGAACTGTGCCGGGCACGCTGACCTTGCGCCATGCGGATTGCGGGGCGGCTCCTTTGTCGCCATAGGCGAGTTCCCACTCGCCGTCGAGGGACAGTGCGTCGGGTTGAAACGGCGGCGACGGCGCAGCGCCCGTCCGGATTTCATAGTGCGGTTCTCGGGCGGCCGGACGCAGGATGGCGACGCTGTCATCCATCGGCCCCTCGACCCGGACGAGCAACGGCTGGCGGAGAATCCCGCTCTCTCGTCGCGCCTCGAGGACCGTCTCGTTGCCCTTCCACTCGGGAAATGTGACGGCGATCTCCGCTTCGCCCGCCGCCTTCTCGGCCTGGAACCTGCGGGAACCGACGCCTCGCCAGTTCAGGTCGGTGTCGAGCGCGACGATGCCGAGCGCTCCGTAGTTGTCGTCCTTGCGGTAGTACACGCAGTGGCCGCCGGGCAGCTTCGTCCATTGGCGAGCCCCGATGCGGTGATCTGGAGGCTCGCCGCCGCCGGGGCCGGCCGGCCACTCGTATTCCGAGCCACCCACGAACCGGTCAAACGGAAGGTACGGCGAAGCGGAGACGCTCGCAAATCGGAAGCCGCGACGGGCTTTCCATCGGATAGAGGTGCCAGCGGCGGCCCAAACCATTTCCCAGCTTTCGCCGGCGCGCCGGAGGCGCAGTCTTCCGCGCAGCGGGCCGGTTTCGAGCAGTTCCACGCCTGTGAACTCGCCGCTTCCACCGAGGCTCGTCCAGCCCGTGTTCTCGCCGGTTACTCCAGTTTGCGGCAGTGCCCTGGCATCGGAGGCGTGCATGTCGTCACGCAGGGCTTTGGGGTCTTCCGGCGTCGTCTCGACGAGGTTCAGCACCCGCTGAGGTCCGGCAGTGAGGTTATAGGCCTCGATGATGGCAGCGGCTCCGGTGTCGATGACCATATGGAAGCGGCTGTTGCCCAACTCGACACGGCGCATGCCGAGTTTGCGAAGCGTGATCTGGCTCTTGAAGGACGCCGCGGTTGGCTCGGGGCAGCAGGTCACCCGATAGGCGGGAAGCTCTCCGGGCACCACCGAGACTGGAAACAGCAACTCCTTTCCGGCCACTTGCCAGGGCAACTCACCGCCGGAGGTGTCGACCACGCGGAAGCCGTTGCGGTTCCCGCCCAATTGGCCGAGCGGGACGGCGATCACCTCGTCGCCGCGTCGGTACAGGCCAGTGGGTTCCTCCACGCGCACCGTCCAAACCTGGGCGCCGGGAGAGGATAGGGCGAGGGCGGCGAGGAGGGGGAATCCGCGCATGGACTTTCCTATAAGGGCGGATTCATTTAAGCCGGAATTTCCGTTTTCGGATCCGGTTCAAGACGAATGTACACCCGTCCCCCCCCG
>CAYZJD010000404.1:0-3579 GCA_964478455.1 uncultured Solibacteraceae bacterium
GCGCATCCTGACCGAGGGCGCCGCCCGCCGCGGCTTCGAGCTGCTCGACCGCTCAGGCCTGCTGGCGGAGATCCTGCCCGAGGCGGCCGCGATGAAAGGCGTCGCCCAGCCGCCGGAATTCCACCCCGAGGGCGACGTGTGGGTTCATACCCTGCTGATGCTCGGGGCCATGTACGAGCCGACCCTCACCCTAGCGCTCGGTGTCTTGCTCCACGACGTGGCCAAGCCGGCGACTTTCCGCGTCGAAGAGCGCATCCGCTTCGACGGCCACGCCGAGCTCGGCGCCGGCATCGCGCGGGGAATCCTCGCCAGGCTCCGCTTCTCCAACGACGAGATCCACCGTGTGGAGGCGCTTGTGGCCAATCATCTGCGCTTCAAAGACGTGGAGAGGATGCGCGAGAGCACGCTCAAACGCTTTCTCCGCCAGCCGCACTTCGACGAGCACCTGGAATTGCACCGCCTGGACTGCGTCGCCAGCCACGGCCGCCTCGACCACTACGAGTTCCTGCGGGCCAAACTGAAGGAGCTGCCGGAGGAAAAGCTCAAGCCGCCGCGTCTCATCACCGGGCGCGATCTCATCGCCGCCGGCTACCAGCCCGGACCGGCGTTTCAACAGATGCTGGAATCGGTCGAAGACGCGCAACTGGAGGGAAGAGTCTCGACGCGAGAGGAGGCGCTCAGTCTGATCCGCGAGCTCTTTCAGCCCCCGGCCGGACAGCTCAAGCAGGCCGGTACGTGAACACCATGTAGAGGACGAGGGCGACGATCGAGAAGATGGCCGTCGCGGCGACAAACTCCAAGAGGATCACTTTACGCTCCTCCAGGTCGGGCTTGTGCCGCTTGCTCAGATCCAGCATGGCGCCACCCTCGTGCTGCCTTTGACCTAAATGTAAGCCGGGTTGGGAAGCCTGTCAAGCGGGGGCTTCGAGGGGCCTCGAGCTCGCCACCCACATCAAGGTGGGTCTAGCGTCGTTGACGCCCCCTCAGCTTCCCTGCTAAAGTCAATGGTTTCATGGTGCTGCCTTCCGCGCTGAAGCGGACCCCGCTTCATTCCACCCACCGCCGCATGGGCGCCAAAATGGTCGTTTTCGGCGGATGGGACATGCCGGTCCAATACTCCGGCATCCTCCAAGAACACCACGCCGTGCGCCGGGCGGTGGGTCTGTTCGACGTGAGCCACATGGGCGAGATCGAGATCCTCGGGCCCGAGGCGGTGGCGGCGGTGGAGTTCCTCACCACGAACGCCGCCTCCAGGCTCCGGATCGGCCAGGTGCAGTACTCGGGCTTGCTCTACGACCACGGCGGCTTCGTGGACGATGTGCTGGTCCACCGGGTGGCGGAGAACCACTTCTTCGTTTGCGTCAACGCCGCCAACCAGGAAAAGGACTTCGAGCACATGCGCGCCGCCAACCGCTGGAACGCGACGGTCGAGTTCGCCTCGGAGCGCTACGCGCAGCTTGCGGTGCAAGGCCCGCGGGCGCTCGACACATTGCAGAAACTGACCGTGGTGGATCTGGCCGCGATCCGCTACTACCACTTCGCCGACGGCGAGGTCGCCGGCGTAGCGGCCCGCATTGCCCGGACAGGTTACACAGGCGAGGACGGCTTCGAGCTCTACATTGCGCCCGAAGCAGCGGCGCTCGTCTGGGATCGCGTGCTCGATGCCGGGCAGGAGTTCGGCATCAAACCCTGCGGCTTGGGCGCGCGCAACACGCTGCGCCTGGAAGCGAAGATGGCGCTGTACGGCCACGAGATCGACGCCTCGACGACTCCGTTCGAAGCCGGCCTCGAGTGGATCGTGAAAATGGATAAGGGGGAGTTTCTCGGCCGCGCCGCCCTCGAACGGCAACTGCGGACCGGCCCGCGCCGAAAACTGGTAGGCTTTGAGATGCGCGGCCGCGGGATCGCCCGTGAAGGCTACCAGGTGCTCGTGGATGGCGTGCCGCGCGGATGGGTGACCAGTGGCGGGCCTTCACCGACCCTCAACAAGAACATCGGATTGTGCTACCTCCCGCCGGAACTGGCAACGACCGGGCGGTCCATCCAGGTCGTCATCCGCGGGCAGGCGGTCGATGCCGAAACGGCGCCGACACCGTTCTACAAGCGGCTCTAGCCGCCTCCGCTTCCGGTCCGGGGCGGCTGCGTATCAATAGAAGGCGAGGCAGGAATGTATCCGGCGAACTACCTGTACACGAAAGAGCACGAGTGGATTCTGATTGATGGCGACACCGGCACCGTGGGCATCACCTTCCACGCGCAAAAGGAACTCGGCGACATCGTCTACGTCGATCTGCCCAAGGCCGGCGCCATCGTCGAGTCAGGCAAGTCACTCGGCTCGGTCGAGTCGGTCAAGGCGGTGTCCGACATTTACTCCCCCGTTTCCGGCGAAGTGGTGGCGGTGAACGAGACCCTGGCCACGGCGCCGGAGAAGCTCAACCAGGACCCCCACGGCGAAGCCTGGCTGGTGAAGATCCGGCTGAGCGCGCCCGACGAAACCAAGCAGCTCCTGTCGGCTGCGGACTATCAGAGTTACATAGGAGCGGAAAGCTAGATTGCGCTACCTTCCGAAGTCGGATTCGGAGCGCCGCGAGATGCTGGCGGCCTGCGGCGTCGAATCCTTAGAGGACCTGTTTGCCCACTTGCCGCCCGAGCTGTGTTTGAACCGCCCGCTGCGGCTGCCGCCTGGGAAGTCCGAATACGAGATCCTCGATTACTTCCGCGCGCGCGGCGCCGAGAACGCCAGCGGGTTCGCCAGTTTCCTCGGCGCCGGCGTCTACCGGCACTACCGTCCCGTGCTCGTGGATACGGTGGTTTCGCGCGGCGAGTTCCTCACGGCCTACACGCCGTATCAGGCCGAGATCTCGCAGGGCATCCTGACGGCGATCTTCGAGTTCCAGACGATGATCTGCCAGCTCACGGGGATGGAGGTGGCCAACGCCTCGATGTACGACGGCTCGACCGCGGTTGCCGAGGCGGCGATGATGGCGGCGCGCATCACCGGCCGGCGGCGCGTGCTGGCGGCGCGCACCGTGCATCCGGAGTACCGCGAGGTGCTGCGGACCTACGCGAAGAACCAGGGGATGGCGGTCGAGGAGACAGGCTACGAGGAAGGATCGGGCGCGCTGGATGCGGCCGGCCTCGAATCGAAGCTCGATGAGAACACGGCGGCGGTGATCGTACAGTCGCCCAATTTCTTCGGCATCGTCGAGAACGTGAACGCGGCGGCGGAGATCGCCCACTGCCGGGGCGCGCTTCTCGTGCACGTCTTCAGCGAGGCGGTGGCGCTGGGGATCCTCGAGCCGGCGCGCGAGGCGGACATCGTCGCCGGCGAGCTGCAGTCCTTCGCCATCCCGCCCAGTTATGGCGGCCCGTTCGCGGGGATCATCGCGACGAAAGAGAAACACATGCGGCAGCTTCCGGGCCGGCTGGTGGGCGAGACGAAGGACACGCGCGGCAACCGGGCCTTCTGCCTGACGCTCTCCACGCGCGAGCAGCACATCCGCCGCGAGAAGGCGACGTCGAATATCTGCACCAACCAGGCGCTGATCGCGCTGATGGCCACGGTCTTCATGACGGTGT
>CAYZJD010000405.1:0-3416 GCA_964478455.1 uncultured Solibacteraceae bacterium
AATTCCCGCAGGAGGAATCGAATGGTACGGAATCATGCCGCCGTTTCCCGGCGGAGTTTCTTACGGAGCAGCGGAGCGGCCGCGGCCGGAACGTTCACCATCGTGCATCCCGGCGCGGTGCGCGGCACACAGGCGAACTCGAAGATCTCGGTGGGCCTGATCGGCACGGGCAACCGCGGGCTGTACGACGCGTCGATCATCCACGCCGACCCGCGGGCGCGGATCACAGCCCTCTGCGACGCCTTCGACGATCGCATTGAGATCGGCAAACAGCAGCTCAAGCTCGACAAGGTGGCCACTTACAAGGACTTCCAGAAGCTGCTCGCCTCCGACGTGGACGCGGTGCTGATTGCGACGCCCCCCTTCGAGCACCCGCGAATGCTGGCGGCGGCGGTGGACGCCAAGAAACACGTCTATTGCGAGAAACCGATGGGCGTGGACGCCGAGGGGTGCCGCATAGCGATTGAGGCGGGCCGCCGGGCGGATCCCAAGAAGTGCATCTCCGTGGGTTTCCAGCAGCGCTACGGCCCGGTGTATCTGGAGGCCTACAAGCGCATTCAGGAAGGTCAGATCGGCGAGATGGCCAACGCCCGGGCGTTCTGGATCAGCGGCGATCCTTTCCAGCGCAAGCCTTACCCCGACCCCGAGGAGGAGAAGCTGCGCAACTGGTTCTGCTACCGCGACTACTCAGGCGACTTCATCGTCGAGCAGGACTGTCACAACTTCGATGTTCTGCACTGGTTCCTTGGAGGTTTGCCGCTCCGCGCGGTCGGCTACGCAGGCCGGAAGGTGCGCACGACCATGGAGATCCTCGACCACCTGAGTCTTTCCTTCGAATGGCCGAACGGCATTCATGTGAACTTCGAGGCCAACCAGCTCACGCCGCCGGGCTTCAGCCGCATCGGCGAGGAGTTCACCGGCACTAAGGGCGTGATCGCCACGTCCCGCGCCAGGATGGTTCACACCCGAGGCCCGAAGAACATAGAGACGATGGATTCCAAGCGGGACATCACCTACGACGGTATCGAGCAGTTCCTGGGCCGGATCCTGAGCGGCGACGTCGAGAACGTAGCCGAGCGTTCGGCCCACAGTACAATGATCGCGATCCTCGGACGCACGGCCCTGTACAACGGCCGCGAGGCAACCTGGAAAGGAGAGTTCGGTGCGTAGGAACTTCGGCCGCTTGAGCCTGCTGCTGTATTTGCTTGTGTTCTCTCTCTGCGCGCAACAGGAGAAGGTCCGTGTCATCGCCTTCGGCGCTCACCCTGACGATTGCGACTTCGGCGCCGGCGGCACGGCGATTCTGCTGTCGCAGATGGGCCATGCGGTGAAGTTCGTCTCTGTGACCAACGGCGACGCGGGACACCAGAGCGAGGGCGGCGGGGCGCTGGCCAAGCGCCGCCGCGCCGAGGCCGAGGAGGCCGGCCGGAGGTTCGGCGTCGAGTACGAGGTCCTGGACAACCACGACGGCGAGCTGCTGCCCACGCTCGAAGTGCGGCACCAGATCATCCGCCGGATCCGCCAGTGGAACGCCGACGTCGTGATCGGGCCGCGTCCGAACGACTACCATCCCGATCATCGCTACACCGGCGTGCTGGTCCAGGATGCGTCTTACATGGTGCTGGTGCCGAATGTCTG
This sequence comes from uncultured Solibacteraceae bacterium, assembly GCA_964478455.1. Lineage (GTDB taxonomy): Bacteria > Acidobacteriota > Terriglobia > Bryobacterales > Bryobacteraceae > CAYZJD01. The sequence continues at coordinate 1,639 of CAYZJD010000405.1, forward strand.
TCCCGACACGCCCCCGCTCAGGAAGAACCCGGTCTTCCTTTATTACCAAGACCGGTTCACGAAACCGGCGTCGTTCCGGCCCGACATCGCGGTGGACATCGACAGCGTGTTCGAGAAGAAGATTCTCGCCCTCGACGCTCACGTGTCGCAGTTCTATGAATGGCTGCCGTGGGTGGCCGGCGAGCTGGAACAGGTCCCCAAGGACCCGGCGGCGCGAAGGAAGTGGCTTTACAGCAAGCGGGAGCGGGTGTTGGTGCCGGCGGTGCGCACGGCGCTGGAGAAGTGGTACGGACCCGAGCGGGCACGGAACGCCAAGCAGGCCGAGGCGTTCGAGATCACCGAATACGGGCGGCAGCCAACGGACAACGACATCCGGAGACTTTTTCCGATGTTGAAGTGAACGCCGTGGCGGCGCGTGGAGTCAACCCGAGCCATGGAGCAGGCTGAGCGGTTGCGGAGCTTGCCCTCGGTGGACGAGGCGCTTCAGCGCCTCGGGCCATTGCTGGAGAAGTTTCCGCGCGGCCTGGTGGTGGAAGAAGTCCGGCGGGCGCTCCACGAAATACGGGCCGAGATCCGGGCGGGCGGTGCGGCGGAACCGGCGGTGGAGGCCAGGGTCGAGCAGGCCCTGGTGCGGCTGGCGCAGCCGTCGTTGCGGCCTGTGATCAACGCGACGGGCGTTGTGCTCCACACGAATCTTGGCCGGGCGCCGCTCGCGCGCTTCGAGCCCGTCGCGGGCTACTCTAACCTCGAGTACGATCTGGCCGCGGGCAGACGGGGCAGACGGGATGTCCACGTCGCCGAGTTGATCGAGCGGTTGTTCGGAAAGCCCGGCATCGCCGTCAACAACAACGCCGCGGCCGTGTATCTGGCCCTCCACGAGCTGGCCGCGGGCCACGAAGTGATCGTCTCGCGCGGAGAGCTGATCGAGATCGGCGACGGCTTCCGCATCCCGGACATCATGGCGCGCTCCGGCGCCATCCTGCGCGAAGTCGGGACCACGAACCGGACGCGCATCGAGGACTACCGCGCCGCCATCAACGACCGCACGCGCCTTCTGATGCGTGTCCATCCGAGCAACTTCCGCATCAGCGGTTTTACCGCGAGACCGGAGTTGGGGGAACTGGTGGCGCTGGCCCGCGAAACCGGGCTGCGCGTGTATGAGGACCTCGGCAGCGGGTGCGTGGTGGATCTGCGGCCCCACGGCGTGGACGAGCCGCTGGTGGCAGCGAGCCTCCGGGAGGGCGCAGACCTGGTGTCCTTCAGCGGCGACAAGCTGCTGGGAGGGCCGCAGGCGGGGCTGCTCATCGGCAATCCCGAACTGATCTCGCGTCTGCGCCGTAACCCGATGTTCCGCGCCCTGCGCCTCGACAAGCTCATCTACCAGGCCCTCGAAACGACCCTCCGCCATCTCCTGCTCGAACAGTATGACCGCATCCCGGCGCTTCGCATGATCTCGGAGACGCCGCAGCGCGTCCGCGAGCGCGCCGAGGCTTTGCTCGCAAGGCTGAGCGGGCTCGACGCGGAATTAGTCCCCGGGACCTCGGTCATCGGCGGCGGCTCGACGCCCGAACAGGCGATCCCTACCTGGCTGATTGCCATCCGGTCGCGGGACGTGATGGATCTCGAGCGGCGTCTTCGCGAAGGAACACCGCCTGTCATCTGCCGGATCGAGGACGACCGGCTGCTTCTGGACTTGAGAACGGTGTTTCCGGAGGAAGAAGCCGCGCTCGCCGCCGCGCTTCAGGAAGCTCTTTCCTGATACGTCCCTTCGGCGGTGC
>CAYZJD010000406.1:0-3395 GCA_964478455.1 uncultured Solibacteraceae bacterium
GCAGGGCACCTGGCGTCGGACATCAAGGCGATCGAGAAGGAATTACAGAAGAACTGAGGCACGTTGAGATGTTCGGAATGGACTCCACCAAGACTCAGGGCGATGCGATCCCCACAGCAGAGGACTTGGGCGCGGATGTGATCATCAGCCCGGACACTCTCCGTGACCGGCGCCTGCCCCCGGGCCAGTCGCGCACGCAGAAGTGGCCGGTGCTCGATGCGTCCGGGCCGCCTCAAATCGACGTCCGGAACTGGCGCCTCCGGATCGGCGGCCTCGTGACGCGCCCTTGCGAATTCACGTGGCAAGAGTTCTATGAACTGCCGCGAGTGAAGGTGTTCGCAGATTTTCATTGCGTGACCCGCTGGTCCCGCCTCGGCAATCTCTGGGAAGGGGTTTCAACGCGCGAACTCCTGGCCCGTGCCGGCGGCCCGCGCCCGGAGGCGAAGTTCGTTCTGGTCCACGGTTACGACGATGGCTGGACGACGAACCTGCCGCTCGGGGATTTCCTGGCCGAGGACGCCTTGGTGGCGATCACACATGACGGGGAGCCGATCACCCAGGAGCACGGTGGCCCCACGCGGCTGATCGTGCCGCAGTTGTATGCTTGGAAGAGTGCCAAGTGGCTGGCGGCCATCGAACTGATGGACCACGATCGCCCCGGCTTCTGGGAAAGGAACGGCTACCATCTGCACGGCGATCCTTGGCGAGAGGAACGCTACGGCTGGTAGAAAACCGGTGACAGTCTACGCAATCCCCAATCTCCATGGCGAATAGTGCTCGAACTCAATGGTCCCGCCGCACATGGATCGGCGGTGCCTGCGTGACCGGCTTCGCCGGCGCGGGCGCTTTTCTCTACCGGCAGGCTCCGGGCTTCTGGAAGCAATACGCACGCGAGTTCAGCCGGCCGATTCAGCCGCCGACCCACCGGCCTGACCCCAATCAGTGGCCCGACAGCGGGCTGCATGCCGCCTGGCTCGGCCACGCCACGGTGCTGCTCCAGATCGATGGGTTCACGATCCTGACTGATCCCGTTTTCAGCACGCGCGCCGGGTTGAACTTCGGTCCTCTCACCCTGGGCGTCAAGCGGCTGGTGGCGCCGGCGGTCGAGATCGATGAGCTGCCGCCGGTGGACCTTATTCTGCTGTCGCACGCGCACATGGATCACTGGGACATCCCGTCGCTTCGACAGTTGGAAAACGGGCGCAGGGCCGTCGTCACCGCGCGGAGCACCTCGGACCTGCTGCGCCCCGAGCGGTACCGCAGCGTCACCGAGATCGGCTGGGGTGACCGCACGCGCGTGGGCCCGGCCCACATCTGTGCCTTCGAAGTGAATCATTGGGGCGCGCGAATGCGGTCGGACACCTGGCGCGGCTACAACGGCTACCTGATCGAAGCAGGCAAGTATCGCGTCGTCTTTGGCGGCGACAGCGCGATAACGGATACCTTCCGGACGGTGAGATCCTCTCGACCCGTGGATCTGGCGATCATGCCCATCGGCGCTTACAATCCCTGGATCCGTGTCCACTGCACGCCGGAACAAGCCTGGAAGATGGGCAACGACGCAGGAGCGGAGTTCATTATCCCGGTCCACCACCAGACGTTCCAACTGAGCCGCGAGCCTTACCTGGAGCCGATCGAGCGCTTCTTGCAGGCCGCCGGACGCCACACGGACCGCGTGGCCGCGCAGCGTGTCGGTCAGGAGTTCCACCTGGGCTGAGCCGCGAGCAGGTTGCTGGGGAGCTCCTGCCAGCTCAAAACACCAGGCCAACGCCCGCCGAAATCTCCCTCTGTCGAAGCAGCCCGCTCTGCGCGATCAGGTTGAATGGTTTCGGAGTCGCGTACTCTCGATAGTCAACGCGCAACAGGAAGTAGCGGTGCACGGGGATCTTCAACCCGCCGCCGTAGTTAAAGCCGAATTTCCTCTCATACCCGGTACCGAAGACGTGCGGGTAAAGCGGATTGAAAGTGCTGTAGTTCGCTCCGGCCGCAAGGAATGGGCGGAATCGGCTTTCCTCGGGCACGGCATAGAGCAGGAGATCATAAAAGCCAGTCCAGGTGCTCGTCGGGACGTCAAACAGGATGCCGTTTGAGCCGATCGGCGCTGTCAGCGTATTCGCGCCGCGAGCTGCCCCGAACTCATGGCCCAGCCAACGGCTGCTATTGTAAGTGAAACGGAAGGACAGGGCAGCGCCTCCGCTGAAGATCATCTCGTTCGACGGCACATCGCCCAAGCCATAACCCAGGTAGCCCAGACTGTTGCCGCCCATCCGAAAAGCGCCTGCGCTGGCGCTCAATTCGAGCGACTGCCCCGCAAGGCCGCCCGCGGCCAGAGCGACAAGCAACAAGTGTTTCACGCTGTTCCTGACGCGTCCGGCGCCGGGAGCGTTCCCGGTGCCCAGTCCCAAAACGTTAGCGTCAGCTCGTCACCTTCGTACGCCAGCGCGCCTGCATAGCTCGGACCCGGCTGTAGCTCCGCCAGCGTCCAGCGGGAGCTTTCCTCCGGCGCACCCCGCACCGCAAGCAGCGCCGCCTCCCGCCCGACCGACACGTCGAAACTGCTGAGCGGAATCCGAAGACCTTCGCCGCGCGCTTTGATGTACGCCTCCTTGCGCGTCCAGCAGCGAAAGAAGGCCTCCAGCCGTTCCTTGGGCGGTAGCGCGGCCAGTGCCTCCACCTCGCGCGGCGAGAAGAACCGCCGGGCGATCGCGTCCGTGGCTGCCTCCGGCCGGATGCGCTCCACGTCGATGCCGACCTCGCGGCCGCGGGCAACGGCAACCACGGCCACGCCACCCGAATGCGAGAGGTTGAAGCGCAGATCCAGCCCGCCGGAATCCACCTCAGGCTTCCCGCGACGGCCGTAGCGGAACTGCAACGCAGCCGGCGTGCAGCCGAGATAGCGTGCCAGGACATCGCGCAAGATGCCCCGAGCCGCCACAAAACGTCGCCGGTGTTCCTCGAAGACGAACCGCGAGGCGCGCGCCAGTTCGTCGGGCGAGAGATGCCGCTTCAGCCGATCATGCGCCGCAGCAGGCGCGTCAAGCTCAGCGCGCCAGACGTGGATTTCGCTCTCCCCGAGGGACAAACAGGCTGGTGGGATTATGGCTGCGCTTTCCTCCCCACGCGCTTCATCACCTGGCGGATGGCCGAGAAAATCGTCTGCTCGACCTCCTCATTGAAAGGACCCGGCTGGCCGTAGTACAGCATGCTGTCCACCGCCTCGTACCCGCCCTCCTTCAGGACGCGGAGCGAAGGGATGTAGCACATGACATCGTTGCAGTAACCGGCCACGAAGAGCGGCTCCTTCGGATACTCGCGCTTGATGCGCAGCGCGTAATCTACGACCACCTCGCCGCCGAGCGACACCAGCGTCAGGTCCTTGCCGAACCGCACGGCCT
>CAYZJD010000407.1:0-3330 GCA_964478455.1 uncultured Solibacteraceae bacterium
GATACGCGGCCCGCACCACGAGATTTATCTTTCGGACCCGCGGCAGGTGGCGCCGGAGCGGTTGCGGACGATTCTGCGGTACAGCGTGGCGTAGAACACGGGTCAGGCAACGGGCGGCTGTAGCGCCAGCGGGACGGTTGTATACTGATCCGCAATGCTGGAGAAGGTCAATCTGAAGCTGAAGCTGGCGCGGGAGGAGTACAAGCAGGCGCTGCCGGCGTTGCAGCAGCGTCTCTACGACCTCGAGAAGGCCTGTTGGGACGAGAAGGTCCCGTCCATCATTCTGTTCGAGGGCTGGGACGCGGCCGGGAAGGGGTCGGCGATCGCGACGCTGACCGAGCGGCTGGATCCGCGCGGGTTCAAGCTGCATCCGATCCAGCCGCCGCGCACCTACGAGCAGAATCACCCGTGGCTGTGGCGGTTCTGGCTGCGGATTCCCAATCGTGGCGAGTTGGCGATCTTCGACCGGAGCTGGTACCGGCGCGTGCTGGATGAGCGGGTGGAGAAGCTGATCACGAACAAGGACGCGGACAGCGCGTTCCGGGACATTGTCGAGTTCGAGCGGATGCTGGCCGACGACGGCACGGTGATCGTCAAGTTCTGGCTCCACATCAGCAGGAAGGAGCAGAAGCAGCGGTTCAAGGCGCTGGAGAAGGATGCGCTGGAGAGGTGGCGGGTAACCAAGGAAGACTGGGCGCGCCACAAGAAGTACGGCGACTACCTCGAGGCGGCCGAGGAGATGCTGGCGCGAACGGAATCCGAGTACGGGCCGTGGACGATCGTGGAGGCGACCTCGCGCTGGTACTCGCGCAAGAAGATCTTCGACACGGTGATTCGCGCGCTTGAGGCGCGGCTGGGGGCGGCAGTGCCGGCGGTGCGGCCAGTGAGAGAGAAAGGCAAAGCGGCGCGAGGGCGGAAGAGCACGGAGGAGGCGGCCTGATGCTGGAAACCATCGACCTCGGGCTCGCGCTCGACCGCGAAGAGTACAACGTGCAGCTTGCGCGGCGGCAGGCGCAGTTGCGCGAACTCGGCTACCAGGTGTACATGCAGAAACGGCCGGCGCTAATCGTCTTTGAGGGGTGGGATGCGGCCGGCAAGGGCGGTGCGATCAAGCGGCTGACGGCGGAGGTGGATCCGCGCGGCTACGTGGTCTATCCGATCAGCGCGCCGGAGGGAGAGGACAAGAGCCACCACTATCTCTACCGCTTCTGGCGGCGGCTGCCCGAGCGCGGGCAGATCGCGATCTTCGACCGGAGCTGGTACGGGCGGGTGCTGGTGGAGCGCGTCGAAGGCTTCTGCACGGAGGCTGAATGGCGCCGCGCCTACCGCGAGATCAACTCGTTCGAGCGGCAGCTCCGGGAATTCGGCGCGGTGCTCATCAAGTTCTGGATCCATGTCAGCCGGGAAGAGCAGTTGCGGCGGTTCCGGGAGCGGGAGCACATCGCTTACAAGAGCTGGAAGCTGACGCAGGAGGACTGGCGCAATCGGGACAAATGGCCGGCGTATGAGCAGGCGGTGGAAGACATGCTGCTGAAGACGAGCACGGTAGTGGCGCCGTGGACGGTGGTGGAGGGAAACGATAAGTGCTGGGCGCGGGTGAAGGTGGCTACCACGGTGGTGGAGACGCTGGCGCGCGAGCTGAGCTACCAACCACGAGAGCCGCTGGAGAACGGCAGAGGGAAGGGAAAGAAGACCGCAAAGAAGCGGAATCGAACGTGATCGGGGGGGCGACTGAGCGCCACTTCCGCCGGTCTCGGGCGTGGGCACACAAGCGCCGGGCGGGGAAATCGGGGATTGCGTAGCCTGTCACCGGTTTTCCGTATGATGGTGGGTGGATGGCGCGGAAACTCCCGCGGCTGCGAACCAATCTTGAGTTCATGCCTTCGCCGGTGGCCGGCCGGCCGGGCCTGTTGATCCGGGACTCCTTTCAGTACTCCGACGCCACGATGATTGTTCCACCGCTGCTGGCCGAGTGTCTGCACCTGTTCGATGGCGAGGGAACGGACCTCGACCTGCGACAGAAGCTGGTCGAGCTCACCGGGGACTTGCGCGTAGGCGACATCGAGGAGCACCTAGTGGACTCGCTGAGCAAGGCGGGTTTCCTCCAGGACGAGGTCTACGAGGGTTTGAAGCAGGAGCGGCATGCGGCGTTTGAGAACGCGCGTGTTCGAGCCGCATCGCACGCGGGCTCGGCGTATCCGACGGAGCCGGGAGAACTGAGGGCGACACTCGAAAAGTACATGAGTAACGGCCAGGCGCCGGCGGCGCGGCCGGGCGCGCTGGTCGGCATCGCGGCGCCACACATAAGCCCGGAAGGCGGCTGGGCGACGTACCAGGCTGCCTACCGGGCGCTGAGGGCGGAGGACGCGGAGCGCACGTTCGTGATCCTCGGCACGTCGCACTACGGGGAGCCGGAACGGTTTGGGCTGACGCGCAAGCCGTTCGCAACGCCATTCGGCGAGGCAGAGACCGACCTGGTGTTCGTGAACCGCCTCGCGGAAGAGGCCGGTACGGCGGTGCAGATGGAAGATTACTGTCACGCGATCGAGCACTCGATTGAGTTCCAGGTGGTTTTTCTCCAGCACCTCTACGGGTCCCGCGTGCGCATCGTACCGATCCTCTGCGGGTCGTACGCACGGAGTATCTACGAGGGAGGCCGGCCGGAGGACAACGAGAACGTCAGGCGCTTCCTCGGGGCGCTGGGCGAGATGGCCGCGAAGGAAGGTGAGCGGCTGTTGTGGGTACTGGGCATCGACCTGGCGCACATGGGCCGGCGCTACGGCGACCAGTTTGCTGCGGTTGCGGACCGCGGCCAAATGAGCGCCGTCGCGGCGAGGGACCAGGCGCGGATCGGATGCGTCAAGGAAGGCGACGCGGCAGGCTTCTGGGAGAGGGTGCAGGAGCGCCACGACGATTTGAAGTGGTGCGGTTCGGCGCCGCTTTACACATTCCTCAAGGCCGTGCCGCAAGCTCGCGGGGAATTGCTGCGCTACCAGCAATGGAACATCGACGAGCAGAGCGTCGTCAGCTTCGCGGCGATGGCGTTCCGGTAAGTCTCACCACCAAGACACCAAGGCACCAAGAAGAAGAGAAACCACGGGGGCACAGAGGGGATCTGTGTATCGGGGATTGCGTAGCCTGTCACCGGTTCTCAGTCGGGGACGGCGGCCATCCAGTAGCCGGGGCGGGTGTTGACCTTGACGTCGCGGCGGCCGGCGATCTGGACCTTGATTTCGTGAAAGCCGCCTTCGAGCTTGTTGTTGGGGGTGTAGCTGAGGATGTACTGGCTGCGAAGCTCTTCACTGATCTTGTGCAGGGCCTCCTCGAGGC
>CAYZJD010000408.1:0-3327 GCA_964478455.1 uncultured Solibacteraceae bacterium
TCCGCCACCAGTCATCGGCGCGGAAGAACTCGTCGCGGGCGGCCACGACGCGGAAGTCCAGATCGGATGCGTAGCGGCCGAAGATCCTGCGGGCCCGCCTCGTGTGGTAATCGCTCGTCACCACGAGGAACTTGCGAACACCCCGCTTCTTCAACTCGGGCACGATCGCCTGCGCTTCCTCGCGCGTCGAGTCTGCGCCGACAGGGAACGGGATGAACCACTTTTCGGGATTGCCCTGCTTCACGATAAACGGAATGGCCAACTCGGCCTCGTTGAAGCCGTAGTTGCCCGGCGGCCCGCTGACCAGAACGCGCGGAACGAAGTCTTGCCTGACGAGTTCCGCGGCGCGGGTGATTCTGTGCCCGTAGCCGTCGCCGGCCAGAACCACGGCGATGTCGGCCTTTTCGGGTTGTTCCGCATTGACGAGCAACCGCCCCAGTTCGGGGAACAAGACCGGGTGCGCGGCGACAGCGGCGACGACCAGGAGGGCGACCGAAGCGCAACCGAGGAGGCGGGATCGCGGAGATGCCACGGACTACTTCTCGTCCTTGAAGTTGTCCGGGTCCAAGTGCTTGACGCTCTTCAGCCGTTGATACAGGCGCTCCACCTCCTCTTCGTCCTCCGGCCGCAGCAACTGGCAGCGCGGCGAGGCCGGAAGCTTGCGAGCGGACGAAGGCGGCAGGGCGTCACCCCAGAACTGCCGATAGGGGATCCCATCAATGAGGGCCTCCCGCGCGTTGCGGCGCAGGTGGCGCAGCAGGCTGTTGGACGAGTCGAGGTCCCCAGGATAAATCAGAAGGATGCGGCTGCCGTCGAACAACGTCAGGTAGACGATCAGCGGCGAGATCCAGCCGGTGCGGTCCACGCGCCGGATGCTGGTCCACGGAATCGCCCGGTCCCCGATCACCAGGTGCGTATCGCGAATCTCCACGGCCGGCCGGAGAGCGAGAAAAACCAAGACTGCGGAACTGGCGAGAAACAAGAGCAGAGCAATGGCGGCCGGAGGCCAGTTGACGGCGACCCAGCCCGAAAACGCGGCCATCAACCAGGCCACGACTCCCGCCCATAGATAGTGCCGCGAGGGAAGATAGCGCGTCATGCAGGCCCCCACAGAATAAGACTAATCCCGCCTCGCGTTGCCGTCAATCCTCGCGGCGCGGCGTTTGCGTCCGAGGCAAACCTAGGACTTGCCGGCCAAGCCAGGCGTAGTGCAGGCCGCTCCAGAGCGTGGCAGCGGCGGCAAGCCAAACCAGCACCGAGACCGCCTCCCGCGCCACGCTTTTTGACGTCACGCCCTTTGCGATGGCTGCGAGCGCCGTCACAACTTGCACCGCAGTGCTGATCTTCCCCCAGACGCTCGGCCGGAACTCGCGATGTCCGAGAAAGTGAATGGCGGCTCCACTGAATACCAGGATCAGCAGGTCGCGTCCGAACACGAGCCCCACGAGCCACCAGGGCAATTGCCCGGCGGCGCCGAGGGAAAGGAAAACCGCCGCCATCAGGATCTTGTCGGCGAGCGGATCGAGGATCTGGCCAAGAGGGGTTGCCCAGCCGAAGTTGCGCGCCAGCATCCCATCAAGCGCATCGGTGAAGCCGGCAAGCACGCAAACTCCGAGGGCCTGCTGGTAGTCGAAATCCAGGATGGAGGAGGCGGCGACCGGGGCGAGAGCGACGCGGGCCAGCGAGAGCAAATTGGGCGGGTAGAGCAGTTGCCCCCAGAAACTCGCGCGCACCGCCCTTTACAATACCAGAGCGTGGGCCACGCGCCGCGCCAGTTGATCGAAGCTGACGGTCTCGTAAAGGGATGGATCCGACATGATGCGCGACACTAGGGCGACGTGCATGGCGTGGCCGGCGCGCTCGGCAATGACGTGCCCGAGCAGCGGTCTCCCCACAAGCGCCAGGTCGCCGATCAGATCCAGCGCCTTGTGCCGGCAGCACTCGTCCGGGAAGCGGAGCCCGCCGGAATTCATGACGCCCTCCCGGTCGAAGCACACCGCATTGTCGAGCGACGCCCCGCGAATCAGACCCATGTCGCGCATTCTGTCTAATTCATATAGGAAGCCGAAGGTGCGCGCCGGCGCGATTTCGGCCGCGTAGCGCGCCGGGGTAACCTCCGTTTCCAGTACCTGCCGCCCCACCAGCGGGTGATCGAAGAAGACCTCGCAGGTCAGGGCGAACGTGTCCGCGGGCAGAATCGAAATTCGCTTGCCGCGGTCCTCCACGGTTACCGGCCGCTTGATCCGAAGGTACCTGCGGCGACGCCGGTAGGTGGTACGTCCGGCACGCTCGAGCATCTGCACGAACGGCAGGCCGCTGCCGTCCAGGACCGGCACCTCGAGGTTGTCGATCTCCACGTAAGCGTTGTCGATCCCCATGCTGTAAAACACGCTCAGCAGGTGCTCGGTGGTGGAGATCAGCACGCCCTGTTTCATCAGGCTTGTGGCGTAACTGACGCGGGCGACGTGACGCCAGCTTGCGGGAATCGGAAACCGGTCAAGGTCGGTCCGGAGAAAGACGATTCCGGTGGCGGGCGGAGCCGGCAAGATGCGGATGGAGACAGGCACGCCGCTGTGCAGACCTACGCCGGAGGTCTCGACGGGGTGCTGAATGGTGGTCTCGAACCGCATTGCGTTTGCTGGCGTGTGGTTGTCGAAGGTTATTAGTTTGCAATCCCAGCGCCAGTTTCTCCCCGTTTGTTTTCAGTCGATTGGGGAACGCTAACCGTGTCAGAAATGCTACACTCTGCGGTGCGCACCGTGGCCCAAACGCCTCTTGGTGACCTGTGCTGTATGATGAGGGGGCATGCCGCGACCCCGTCTTTTCCTGATCGATTCCTATGGCTTCATCTTCCGCGCCTATCATGCACGCGCGCGCAGCGCGGCGCCGCCGATGCGCACCAGCACGGGCATTTCGACCGAGGCGGTCTATATCTTTCACAACATGCTGAGAAAGCTCACGGCGGCATATCGGCCCGAGTACGTCGCTGCCGTCTTCGAAAGCGAGGGGCCCACCTTCCGCGAGCAGGAATTCGCCGAATACAAAGCGACGCGCGCGGAGACTCCGGCGGACCTGATCGAGCAGATCCCGTGGGTACGGCGGCTGCTCGATGCGATGCGGATCCCGATCCTCGAGTATCCCCGCTTCGAAGCTGACGACGTCATCGGCGCCCTCGCCCGGCGCGCCGCCGAAGTGGGCGTGGACGTGGTGATCGTGTCGAGCGACAAGGACATGCTCCAGCTCGTCGACGATGGGGTCTCGATGTATAACCCCATGAAGGAAGACACCTGGTACGACCCGGCGAAGGTCGAGGAATTCATGGGCGTG
>CAYZJD010000409.1:0-3208 GCA_964478455.1 uncultured Solibacteraceae bacterium
CGGCCGCTGGCGATATAAAAGGCCGCCTCGCGGCGCACGATGTCGCCCAGGAGCGCGCCCATGGGCTTGCGGGCGATGCGGCCGAGCATGTCGAGGATGGCGAACTCGACCCAAGCCTGGGGACTCCATAAGGCCAGCCCGTAGAGCTTATAGTTGTCCTGCCAGCGGTAGAGTTCCCACAGAAGGTTCTCCAGGTCGCGCGCATCCTTGCCGAGGAAGAAGGGAATGACGAGCTGCTGGAGGATTGGGGCAAGGTATTCGGCGCGCGGCGGGTTAGTGAGCGAGACGCCCTCGGCGCCGTCCCGGGAACGAACGTGAACGAGAAACTCCTTGTCTTTCTTGAGCAGGCGGATCGAATCGATGATGACCGGCGAGGGCAGCCCGTCGAGCCGCAGCACGGGAGCCGCGGCGGCGCGGTCGAGCTGCTCGGGCTTTGGGCCATGGCGCGTGGCAGTGGAAGCAGCGGCGCCCGCGCTGACGGCGGAAGAAATCAACTGGCGGCGGCTAAGGAGCATGACACATTCTGGCATGCGGCAAGTGGCCTGTGGTAAGTGGTGAGTGGTGATGAAGATGGCTGCATTGCGAGTGGGGATCTTGGCTGCCTTGGTTGCAGCGGCTCCGTCGATAGCCTTTGCCGAGACGCGCCGGGTGGCGGTGGTCTGGAAGCATGGCGGGACGCCTCAGCGTGGCGAGGTACAAGTGACCAACGGGTCGCTCGTGCGCGGGGGCGGGCCGTTCGAGTGCGGCCCGTCCGGGCCGTGCCGCCTCGAGTTCGAAGTCGCTGGCTCGGAAGCTGGATACGGGAAAGCGGCGACGCTGGTCACCATTGCGGCGGAAAGAAACCCGTTCACCTTCCGCCTTCGCGACGTGACGCGCGAGTTTCCGGTCTGGATTCCGGCATATGGCGTGGCTGTGACCGCCGCGGACGACCGCCGAACCTATGCGGAGATCGAAAGGGCGGTCCGCGCGCTGGGGCTCGAAACCAAGCTCGGGCGTATCGAAAGCGAACCGGAAGAGAGTTTCGAGGAAGCCGCCGGGCGGACACGGAACATGAAGGCCCAGACCTGGCTGGGCTTGAGCCGCGACATCCGCATCTTCGCGATCGGGGAGAGGCTGGACTGGATCCAGCCGCGCTTTCACGGACACGAGGCGAGGCTCCCGGAGGCGCAGAATAAGCCGGTGCGGTACAACTTCCTGGCCGGTCGGGGATGGGGACCGAGCGACGAGATCACGCGCCGGCTGGAGGACGGAGCGCTCCCGATCCTTCACGGCAAGTTACGCGACGAAAACATCACTTACTATCTGACGGCATTCGTTGGGCTGGAATCGTCGCCGCTGCGCGCCGGCACAGTGCGCGGTTCGCATTTTCTCGTGGCCGACGGCTTCGGCCTCGGCCACATGTTCACGCCGGAGCAGCAGAAGCTGCACGACTCGCTGGTCGAAGGGGAACTGAACCAGCCGGAGGAAACGGTGCTGTACCTGCGGATCATGGCGGTGAACACGAGCGAAGTCCCGGCGTATGCCTTCTTCCGGAGCGCGTGGCCGGCGGGAATGCCGGAGAAAGAGTGGACGTTCGACGGCAAGCGCGGGCTGGCGGCGTACAAATCGGGCCGGGTGTTTGCCGTGACGAAGATGAACGGAGCCCCGCTGGCGGAGGAGGAAGTCGCGGTGTTGCTGACGCCCGGCGTCACGGCAACGATGGAGATCTTTCTGCCGCACCGTCCGATCCCGGAGGAGCGCGCCGCAAAACTGGCCGGGCAGGACTTCGAAGCGCGGCACGAAGAGGTACGAGCCTTTTGGCTCGGCAAGCTCGGCCAGGCGGCGGAGATTCATCTTCCCGAGCGACGCATCGAAGAAATGATGCGGGCGGGTCTGCTTCACCTGGATCTGGTCACCTATGGGTTAGAGCCGGAGGGGACGCTGACGGCGACGATCGGGGTGTACAGCGCGATCGGGTCGGAAAGCTCGCCGATCATTCAATACATGGACTCGATGGGCTGGCACGACGTGGCCCGGCGGGCGCTGATGTATTTCCTCGACAAGCAGCACGAGGACGGCTTCATCCAGAACTTCGGCGGCTACATGCTGGAGACCGGGGCGGCCCTCTGGAGTATGGGAGAGCACTACCGCTACACGCGCGACGACGAGTGGGTACGGGCCATACGGCCGAAGCTGGTGAAAGCCTGCGAGTACCTGAAGCGATGGCGCGAGCGCAACCTGCGGGAAGAGTTGCGCGGGAGAGGCCACGGGATGCTGGAGGGGAAGACGGCCGATCCGGAAGACCCCTACCGGTCGTTCATGCTGAACGGGTACGCGTACCTCGGATTGAGCCGCGCGGCGGAAATGCTGAAGGGCGTCGACCGGCAAGAGTCGAAGCGCTGGGCGGCGTTGGCGGCGGAGCTGAAGGAAGACATCCGGAGCACGGTGTTCGCGGTGATGGGACGATCTCCGGTGATCCCGCTGCGCGACGGGACGTGGTGTCCGACGCTGCCGCCGTGGGCGGAGTACCGAGGCCCGCTGATGCTGCACGCCGAAGGCGGCAACTGGTTCACCCACGGGACGATCGCCGGGCGGGATTCTTTGCTGGGACCCTTGTACCTGGTGTTTCAAGAGGTCCTCGATCCCGGAGAGGACGCGGCCACGTTCCTGCTGGCGTTTCACAACGAGCTGATGACGAAGTTCAACGTGGCGTTCAGCCAGCCGTACTACAGCCGGCACCCGTACGTGCACTTGCGGCGGGGCGAGGTGAAGCCGTTCCTGAAGGCGTACTACAACACGGTGGCGAGCCTGGCGGACCGGGAGACTTACACGTTCTGGGAGCACTACTTCCATGCGAGTCCCCACAAGACGCACGAAGAGGGCTGGTTCCTGATGGACAGCCGGTGGATGCTGTACATGGAGCGTGGGGAAACACTCGAGCTGCTCCGCGGAGTGCCGCGCCGGTATCTGGAAAGCGGCAAGCGGATCGAGCTGGAACGAGCGGCGAGTTACTTCGGACCTTTCTCATTGAAGGTGGTCTCCGACCTCGACCGGACGGGCAGGATCGAGGCGACAGTGGAGAGTCTGACGGAGAGGAGGCCAAAGGTGGTGGAGATCCGGCTTCCGCACCCCGCGGGGCTCAAGGCGAAGCGAGTCGAAGGCGGCGTCTACGATCCGGAGCGAGAGTGCGTGAGGGTCGAGGGATTCAGCGGAAAGGTGAAGGTGACTG
>CAYZJD010000410.1:0-3186 GCA_964478455.1 uncultured Solibacteraceae bacterium
CGGTTCCCTCCTCGAAGATGATGTAGACGTAGGAGTAGCCGAAGTCCGAGAAGCCCCGCACGGTGCGCACGCGCGGCGCCGCCAGCATGGCCGTGACAATCGGGTAAGTCACCTGGTCTTCGATGATGTCGGGGCTGCGGTCCCACCGCGAGTAAACGATCACCTGCGTCTCGCTCAGATCGGGGATCGCGTCGAGCGGCACGTTGCGCATCGCCCAGACGCCCGCCAGCACCGCCGCGCCCACCAGCACGAAGACGATGAACTTGTTGTGCGCGGACAACTCGATAATGCGGTTAATCATGGCGCTGCCCTTCGTGCCCGGAAGGCGCCGCAGGCGCCGGCTCGGGTGCGGGCGGGCCATGCTGGTGCGCCGCCATCCCGCTCGCGGCCGCCTTCAACTGGCTCTCCGAGTCGATCAGGAAGGTCCCGGAGGTTACAATGCGTTCGCCGGGCTTAAGGCCCGCTCGAATCTCGACACGGTCGCCGAAGCGCTCGCCCGTTTCCACGTGGCGCGGCTCCAGGTATCCGTCGCCGCGATCCACGAACACCGTTCTGCGCTCGCCGGAATCGAGCACCGCGTCGGCCGGAACCATCATTCTTGGGACGCCGCCCACGCTGAACTCGACATCCACGTACATCTCCGGCTTGAGCACCGTGCCGGGATTGCCCAGCTCGAGGCGCACCTTCAACGTCCTCGTCATCGGATCGACCGACGGCTGGATATAACTGACGCGCGCTGGTATCTTCCGGCCCGTGTAGGAGAGCACGACCGTCGCCGCCTGCCCAACGCGGATCGCCGGCGCCTCGTATTCGTACACGTCGGCCATCACCCAGACCCGGCTCAGGTCCACCACCGAGTAAAGCTCTGTGTCCGGCATCACTCGCTGCTTCGGATAGGCGTTGCGGGCGGTCACATAGCCGGAGATGGGCGAATAGAGAGTTACCGTTCGCACAGGCTTACCGGTGCGCTCGATCTGTTCGATCTGGTCCTCACTCAAGTCCCAGAGTTCGAGCCGCCGCCGCGCCGCCTGGACAAGCGCGTGGTTGTCGTCGTCAACGCCCGCGACGCTGCTGTGCTTCAGCGTCGCCACAGCCTTCAGAGCAAGCAGGTACTCCTGCTGGCTCGCGAGCATTTCCGGGCTGTAAATAGTGAGCAGCGGCTGGCCCTGCCTGACGTATTTGCCCGTGAAGTCCGCGAAGACCTGTTCGATCCAGCCGTCCACTTTCGGATGGATTCGTGCAATCCGCGTCTCGTCCATCTCCACCTTGCCGGCGGCGCGTACGGTGCGGCTGGCCGCCGTCATCTCGACCACGCCATACCGGACGCCGATCAACTGCTGCTTCTGCGGCGAAACCTGGAACACGCCCGGGGGCAGGGAACCGGGCTCCTCGGCGTACACCGGTTCCAGTTCGTTCCCGGTTTCCGGATTCAGCCCCGGGTTCTGCGCCGTGTAGTTCGGATGCTGCGGGTCACGGTAGTACAGGATCTTCCGCTCCGTCTTCGCCGCCGGCTGGCCCTGGTCCGCGTAGACCGGCTCCAGCCGCATCCCGCAGTCCGGCGCGATGCCCGGCTTGTCCGACTTGTAGGCCGGGTGCATCGGATCCACGTAGTACAGGATCTTGCGCCCGCCCTTCTCCGCCGGAGGCGTGGACCGCCTGCTTCCGTACCAGCGCCCGCCGGCGAATGCTCCGGCGATCAACGCCAAAATCAACACAACCTTCAGCAGTCTCATCTCAATCACCCAATGGCCCGATGACTCAATCAATCAGCCTCGTCCCCGTCATTTCCTCCAGCCGGATCAGCGCCAGGTGGAAGCTCAGCATCTCCTCGTGGTAGTTCTCCTCGTACTCAAGCATCGTCATGAAGTTCATCAGCACCGACAGGAAGTCCACTGCTCCCGTCTCGTAGGAGGCAAGCGACGACTCCAGCGCCAGGCTCGCCTGAGGAATCACGGTGTCGGCGTACATCCGCATCAACCGTCCGGACGTCTGCGCCATGAGGTAGTCGTCCTTAATGCGGAATTGCAGCGTCTGGTCGGTTGCCTCGAAGCTGCGCCGCGCCGCCGACAACGTGTGCGCCTGCTCCGCCACCCCCGCCCGCTGCTTCCGCCAGAAGTAGGTGGGCAGCTTGAAATCCACCCGGAACTGGTACATGTCCGGCATGCGGCCCATATTGAAGTAGCCCGCCGACAGCGCATAGTCGGGGTAGTAGTCTTTGCGCGCTAGGTTGAGCGCCAGCTCGGTCCGCTGGATCATCTTTTCCTCGCGCCGCAGCATGGGCGAGTTTTCCCTCGCCTGCGCGTACAGTTCCTCGAGCGGCACTATCAAAGTGCCCGGCGCCAGGTCCACGGGGCGAGCCAGCGGAGTGTCCTGCGGCTGGCTGAGCAGCGTGTTGATCTCGGCCTCGCTCGCGCGCTTCATCTGTTCCATCTTCAAAATCCGCGTCTCCAGGATCGAAAGCTGCGTCTGGGCCTTGAAGATGTCCTGCTGCGCGGCGCGGCCCACCGAGTAGCGCGCCTCGGTGATGCGCAGCAGCTTGCGCAGCAGGTCCTGGTTGCGCCGCATGACGTCGATCGTGGCCCAGGCGTGGTGCAACCGGTGGTAAGCCTCCTTCAATCGCGAGAGCACGCTCAGTTCCACCGACTGGTACTGCTGGAATTCGGCCTCCGCTTCTCTGGCGGCGATATCTCCTCGCAGCTTCCGCTTGCCCGGGAAGGGAAACTCCTGCGTCACCATGAAACCGGCGTTGCTGGTGGGCTCGACGCCCAGTCCGGCGCCTGGCCACGGCCGCCCGTTGCTCGCGTAGCCGAGCGACAGCATCGGCTCCGGCAGGCTGCTTTCCTGGTCCGGGCGCTGTCGCGCCGCTTCGTAACGCTTCTGCGCGGCCAGGATCTCCGGGTTGTTCCTCAACGCCGTGGCCGCGAGATCGTCGAACCGGAGCCGCGGCTCCGTCCCCTGTCCGTAGACACACACAGCCCCGGCGAATGCGCCAATAAAGATCGAGAGCCTCATGAAATCCTCCCTTTCTCCGGCCGGGCACGGGGTCCGGATGGACTCCGGGCGGCCGGAACTCAGACGTTGTCCGAACGCGAGGAGAGGATCAGATCAGGAGAGAGGAGTGCAGCAGGTAAAGGTCCGGCGGCGAGTGAACCGGGACCGGGGCTTCGCATCGCACCCTCGCCTGCG
>CAYZJD010000411.1:0-2984 GCA_964478455.1 uncultured Solibacteraceae bacterium
GCTGATGGGCGGCGAGATCGAGAAGGCGGTCCGGGAGGTCCGCGAGCAGGGTCTGCTGGTGATCAGCCTCAACATGGCCGGCAGCGTTCCGGAGGCCGCCGATCTGGTGGTGAGCGATCCCGTGCAGGCCGGTGTGATGGCCGTCATGGCAGTGGCGGACACCGCCACGTTCAACGTCGCGCGGCTGAAGCGGCGGGCGTTCTGAGGCCAGGGTTAACCGCAGAGACGCAGGGAGCGCAGAGAGAACGCTGCGGGGCCGGCTGTTCACTCCTTGAGGCCGAGTTGGGCGCGCAGGCGGGAAACGTCGTAGTGCGGTTCGCCGGCCCGGCGCTTGTGCTCCTCGGCGTTCTCGAAGTCCCGCAGGAGAGCCGAGAGCTTGCGCCTGCCGGCGGCGGTTTTGGCGGCCTGGCGCGGAGTCTCGCCGTCGAGCGCGGGAAGGGCGGTGTCGGGCCACTTGGCGAAATGCTGCTCCAGCGCCTCGGTGATGAGCGCGTGGCGCACCTCGGCGGGGATTTCATCCTTTGTGGATTCGGCGGCGGGCGGTTTCTCGCGCACCCGGCGCTTCATCTCGTTCTGCGTGGTGAACTCATCGCGCAAGTGACGCAGCGCGGCGCCGGCACGGGCGGCAAGCTCCGCCTTACCCCGCTCGAGCCGAGCCTTTGAGTTGCACTCGAACACGAATTCCCCGCGCTCAATGCGAAAACTTCCGAGCACGGTGCGCCCGTCCTCACCTGGGGGACCCTTGAGCCAGTTGTGGCGCTCGCCCTCTTCGTCCTTGGACAATTCCGGCCAGCCGTTCAGGGCGCTGATGAGCGCCTCTTCGTCCAGCACGCTGTAGACCGCTTTGGAAAACAGCAGCTCCTCGCCGTCGGTGTTGCACAACTGGAGGGACTCGAACCATTCCGCGCTCAACTGGGACGGCTGGCGGCGGATGCGCGGCAGGTTGCGTTTCAGGTAGTCGGGCCAGGGCAAGCCGACGCGACGCCTGTCCTCCTCCATCCATTCCCTCAGCGGTTCGAGTTGCTGCCGCGGGACGGTGACACCGACGCCGGTGAACTCGAGCCCGCGTTCGCCTTCGACGACCCGCGCCAGCAGCCCGTCCCAGCGCACCAACTGTTTCGACAGGCTCACGTCATGGACGAAGAAGACCTTGTCGGAAACCAGGTCTTTCACCTCGATTCCGCTTCCGACGCGCACCTCCTGCACCTCGTACAATCCGACAAAACTCCGCGACCAGGCCTCGACCAGCGCGTGCTCGCGCGCCGGCAGACTGGAGCCGTGGCGGCGCAGGTACTCTTGCATCACGGTGCGACCAAGACGCGGCGAGATCCAGTCGTGCATCATCCAGTCGATCAGCGACGCAGTTTCCTGTTCTTCCGGCTGGTCGTCGCCAAAGAACTCTTCCATCGCGAGGCGGCTGTCGGATCTTGGGACCACCTGAGCAAGGAAGTCGCCCAGCCGTCTCCGCAATCCATCGAAGTCGCCGCGCGCAGCGGGTGCGCCGCCGTTGCCAGCTTGCTGGTCGGCTTCCAGATGGCATTTCTTGTATTTCCTGCCGCTGCCGCACCAGCAAGGGTCGTTGCGGCCGGGCGTGTGCTTCCGACGCGCCGGCTCGGGCGAGAAGTCGTCCTCCTCATCCCCGCTTTCCTCTTCGTCGTCTTCCCACACCGCGTTTCCGGCGCAGATGTCGTACACCGTCCACGGGGACGGCTCAGGAGAGGGCGGAACGGGAATCGAACCAGCGCCCAGATCTGCAATCAAGTCTTCGCACAAAGCGCGCCCCTTCCGCGACAACAGGTCGCTGGTTCGCCGCAGCGTTGCACGGGCAAGCTCGAGGCCCGGGCGGCCCCGCGCCGTGATTATCGCCATCAACAACAAAGGAACGAAGCGTTCGCGATCCTCGTTGGAGCAGACGCTCAGATTCTCGCTGAGGCGCATGAACAACTCGCCCGAGGCATCCAGCCTGCGATGGCGGAGCAGCTTCTCCACTACTGCGATGCGCTCGGGTACGGCAAGACCGGGAGCGATATCGCCTATTACCGGCGCAGCCTGGTCCGAATGTGACTCAATAATGCGGTCCAAGGCCCAACTCGCGGCGCCGGAGAGGTCCACGTTGTCGAGAGCCGCGAACTCCAGCAGACACGGGATCGCGGCAGCGTCGCCGATCTCACCGAGCAGGGCGAGCACGTTCTCGACGGTGCATTCGTCATCGTCGGTCAGGTAATTCTGCGCCCAGGCGCGCAGCACCCCCACCAGCAGAGGAACGATGGCCTGACCTTCCTGAACCAGCACATCGACGAACTGCGCGTCGATATCGGCGGCTTCCTGAAGCTGGTGGATCAACCGGTGCGGCCGCAGACGCGCGGTCACCGCCGCCGGTTCGAGGTCACGACGGCGGCGAAGGGCTTCAGCGGCCAACTCGATTTGCTCAGCCCGGCTAAGGTCCTTGAGACCCTCGATACCCTCGAACCCCCGCAAGGGCGGTTCGTGGCTCAAGTTCTCCAAGGCTTCGTCATCGAGCAGCAGCTTGCGGAAAGCGAGTTCAGCCAGCCCTTGAGAAAGCGGCGCCTGCTCTGAGGAGTCGGCAAGCAGTTGGGCCAGGCCGAGGTACGGTCCCCAGTGCCACGGCTGGGCCTGAACGGCGCGCCAGAAGCACTCCTCGGCGCCGGCACGATCACCCACTTGCTGCCGCAGCCGGCCCAACTCGACCAGAGCGATGTGGTCGGTGGCCTCCATCTCCAGCATCCGCTGGTAGGCCTGTTCAGCGGTGAGCTTGCCGCGGTCGAGGTCCTTCAGCAGGGCACGCCGCGATTGGTAGACCGATTCCGGCAGAAAGAGCATGGGAACGTCCATTGTAGCGTCTGATGGCGCGGAGGATTGGGCGGGCGGCGCGGCGTGCGTGCCCAGGACCAGGAGTGCCCAGGAGGACACCGCCCGTTTCGACGCTGGTATTGGGTGTATACTGTCCCCCATCCCGTGCTGGG
>CAYZJD010000412.1:0-2919 GCA_964478455.1 uncultured Solibacteraceae bacterium
GGGGAGCGAAGCGCGGATGAACCGGCCGGCGACGGAGAGCGGCAACTGGCGCTGGCGCTTCCGCCGGGACGCGCTGACCGCCGGCCTCGCTGGTCGGCTGAGGCGGTTGACTGAGCTCTACGGTCGGTGAAGGAAGATGAACCACCAAGACACCAAGACACCAAGGGAATTGATTTCAAAGAACTGGATCGGGTGGCTCGCGCGGTGGTTGATGCCGCTTACAGAGTCCACTCCGCGCTTGGCCCCGGGCTGCTTGAAAGTGTTTACGAGGTTTGCCTCGCCCATGAGATCCGCCAGCGTGGGTTGAGCGTGGACCGTCAGGTTTCACTGCCCGTAAAGTATGACGGCATAGAGGTCGATGCCGGCTTGCGGCTCGACCTCCTGGTTGAGAGCAGCATTGTCGTGGAGGTGAAGGCCGTGGAAGAATTGTTGCCGGTTCATAGCGCCCAGGTGTTGACCTACTTGAAGCTGACCGGCTGCCGCCTCGGTTTTCTTGTCAACTTCAACGTCCCGCTGATCAAGAACGGAATCAAGAGAATCGCCTTATGACTTCTTGGTGCCTTGGTGTCTTGGTGGTGAATCCATGAACAAGCCCACGATGAACTTCTGGCAGATCTGGAACATGAGCTTCGGGTTCCTGGGCATTCAGTTCGGTTGGGGACTCCAGATGGCCAACATGAGCGCCATCTACGAGTATCTCGGCGCGCAGGCGCACCAGATTCCGATCCTGTGGCTGGCCGCGCCGCTGACCGGGCTGATCGTGCAGCCGATCATCGGCCACATGAGCGACCGGACATGGGGCCGGCTCGGCCGCCGGCGCCCGTACTTTCTGGCTGGCGCCATTCTCAGCTCGATGGCGCTGATCGCGATGCCCAACTCCTCGGCGTTGTGGATGGCGGCGGGGCTGCTGTGGATCCTCGACGCTTCCATCAACATCAGCATGGAGCCGTTCCGCGCCTTTGTCGCCGACCTGCTGCCGGAGGAGCAGCGAACGCGCGGCTTCGCGATGCAGAGCCTGTTCATCGGACTCGGCGCGGTGGTCGCCTCGGCGCTGCCATGGATGCTGCGCAACTGGCTCCGCCTGGACGACGGGTCCAACGCCGGCGCCATCCCCATGACCGTCAAGCTGTCGTTCTACGCCGGCGCGGCGGCGTTCTTCGGCGCGGTGCTGTGGACCATTGTGAGCACGAAGGAGTATCCGCCGCCGGACATGAACGAGTTCGAGCGGATGAAGCGATCCCGCAGCGGCCTGTTCGCCAATGCCGCCGAGATCTTCCGCTCCATCGGCGGGATGCCGCGCACCATGAAGCAACTGGCGTGGGTGCAGGTGGCCACGTGGCTCGGGCTGTTCTGCATGTGGCTTTACTTTCCGGTGGCGGTGGCGCGCAACGTTTTCGGCGCGCCGGACGAGACCTCGCCCCTCTACACCGACGGCGTGGCCTGGGCGGGACTGTGCTTCGCCATGTACTCGGCGGTGTGCTTCGTCTTTTCGTTCGCGCTGCCGGGGATCGCGCGGCGTCTTGGGCGGAAGCTCACGCACGGCCTCTGCCTGCTCTGCGGCGCGGCCGGCCTGCTGTCGGTGGCGGTGATCCATTCGAAGTACCTGTTGCTTGTTTCGATGACGGGCGTGGGCATCGCCTGGGCGAGCACGCTCGCGATGCCGTACGCCGTGCTGGCCGGCTCGCTGCCGCCGGCCAAGACGGGCGTGTACATGGGCATTTTCAACTTCTTCATCGTGCTGCCGGAGATCGCCGCCTCGCTCGGCTTCGGCTGGGTGATGGCGAACGTACTCGGCAACAACCGGCTAGCGGCGGTGGTGGCCGGCGGGGTGTTTCTGGCGACGGCGGCGGTCTTGATGCAGCGCGTCGAGGACCCGGGGCAAACGTCATGAGAATTCGCTCTGCGTGGGTCTTGCTGCTGTTCGGTCTTGCGGCGTTCGCGCAGCCGCCGGAGGTGCTGAAGGTGGAGCCGCCGAACTGGTGGGCGGGCCACTCGATCAACCCCGTGCGGTTGCTCGTGTGGGGGCGGAACCTCGCCGGCGCGCGCGTCGAGGCCGCTGATCCGGCGGTGATGACGGGCCTTGTTCGCGTGAACGAGCGCGGCACGTACCTCTTCGTGGACGTGTCGATTGATCCCGCCGCGCCGCCCGGACCGCGCCCGCTGAGAATCACGACGGCTGGGGGCGTGGTGTCGGTTCCGTTCGAGGTCACGCCGCCGCTCGAGCGCGGCGGGCGGTTCCAGGGCTTCTCGTCCGACGACGTGATCTACCTGATCATGCCGGACCGTTTCGCTAACGGCGATGTGGCGAACGACGATCCGCCGGCGTCGCGCGGGTTGCTCGACCGTAGCAAGGCGCGCTACTACCACGGCGGCGATCTTCAGGGAATCATCAACCGGCTGCCGTATCTGAAGGACCTGGGCGTCACCGCCGTCTGGCTGAATCCGGTCTACGACAACGTGAACCACCTGAACGAAATCGAGACGTACGGCGGGGAGGCCATCACGGACTACCACGGCTACGGTTCGGTGGACTTCTACGGAGTCGAGGAGCACTTCGGCGATTTGGCCAAACTGCGCGAGCTGACGGATGCCGCGCACGGTTACGGCATCAAGGTGATCCTCGACCAGGTGGTGAACCACAGCGGGCCCTACCACCCGTGGGTGAAGGACTCGCCGACGCCGACGTGGTACAACGGCACAGGCACGAGACACCTCGCCAACACGTGGCAGACCTGGACGCTGATGGACCCGCATGCGACGCCGGAAGTAAGAAAGGCGACGCTCGAAGGCTGGTTCCTGAACATCCTCCCGGACCTCAACCAGGACGACGAGGAGACGGCGCGCTACCTCGTTCAGAACACGCTGTGGTGGATCGGCGCGACGGGGATCGACGGCATCCGGCAGGACACGCTGCCGTAC
>CAYZJD010000413.1:0-2601 GCA_964478455.1 uncultured Solibacteraceae bacterium
AAGGAGGACCGGGAGCGCTGGAACGACTGGGGGATCGGGCTGCTGCTCCAGGGCGATCTGAAGGGCGCCGAATACGCCTTCCAGCGCGTGACCGAGGCCGAGCCGGACTACGCCGACGGCTGGCTGAACGTGGCGCGGGCGCTCATCCAGGAAGGGGAGACCGAGGCGGCCAAGCCGTACATCGAGAAAGCGCTCGCCATCAACCCGAAGCTGGGCCGCATCCACTTCTTCAAGGCGATGGCGCAGAAAGCCGACGGCGATTACGACGGCGCGCTGGCATCGCTGAAGACGGTTGCGTCGATGTATCCGCGGGACCGCGTGGTGTTGAACCAGATGGGGCGGATTCTTTTCTTGAAGCGCGAGTACAAAGAGGCGATCGCGGCACTCGAGCGGGTGCTCGAAGTAGATCCCGAGGACGTGCAGGCGCATTACAACCTGATGCTGTGTTACCGGGGCATCGGCGAAAACGAAAAAGCGGCGAGGGAAGAGAAGCTGTTCCGGCGCTTCAAGGCGGACGAGGCCTCCCAGGCGATCACGGCCAAGCCGCGGATGCTGAGTCCGGAAGACAACAATGAGCGGCAGGCGATCCACGACCACGAGACTGTTCCGTTGGATTGATCCATGAAGAAACCAGCCATCGCGATTCCACTCGTTTTCAGCTTTCTCCTGTTCTCCTCGGCGCCGCCGCTGCGGTTCACCGACGTAACATCGGCGGCCGGCATCCAGTTCAAGCACAACAGCGGCCGGGCGGGGAAGAAGTGGCTGCCGGAGACGCTGGGATCGGGCAGTGCGTTCTTCGACGCCGACGGAGACGGCTGGGCGGACGCGCTGCTGGTGAACAGCAAGGACTGGGCTACGCGGGGTCGCAAGTCGCTTCCGGCGCTCTACCGCAACAACAAGAACGGCACGTTCACGAACATCACGGCCGGGAGCGGGCTGGACGTGGAGATGTACGGCATGGGTGTGGCGGTCGCAGACTACGACAACGACGGGCGCGACGATGTTTATGTCACGGCGCTCGAAGGCGACCGCCTGTTCCGCAACGAAGGAAACGGCAAATTCCGCGACGTGACCGCGACCGCGGGGATCCGCAACGCCAACTTCGGCACCAGCGCGGCCTGGCTCGATTACGACCGAGATGGGCGGCTGGACCTGTTCGTTGCCAACTACGTGCAATGGACGGCGAAGGGTGACCTGTGGTGCTCGCTCGATGGCGCGACGAAGTCATACTGCACGCCCGAGTCGTACAAGGGGACTTCTTCGAAGCTGTACCGGAATCTCGGCGGCAAGTTCGAAGACGCGACCGAGAGGGCGGGCGTGGGCGATCCGACCAGCAAGAGCCTGGGAATTGCGGTGCTGGATTACGACCGGGACGGCTGGCCGGACCTGTTCGTTGCCAACGACACGCAGCCGAACAAGCTGTACCGGAACAATCGCAATGGCACGTTCACGGAAGAAGGCTTGCGGGCCGGCGTCGCCTACGGCGAGGACGGGGCGGCGCGGGGAGCGATGGGCACGGACGCAGCGGACTATGACCGCTCGGGCCGGCCGCATCTGCTGGTGGGCAACTTCTCCAACCAGATGCTCGGGCTGTATCACAACGAGGGCAACGGTTTGTTTGTGGACGAGGCGCCGCGGGCGACCGTCGGCCGCGCGAGCTTGCTGTGTCTTGCGTTCGGGGTCTTCTTCTTCGACTACGACCTGGACGGCTACCTGGATCTTTACGCCGCCAACGGCCACATCGAGGAGGAGATCGGGCGTGTGCAGCCAAAGGTGCAGTTCAAGCAGGCGCCGCTGCTGTTCCGCAACCTCGGCAACAAGCAGTTCGAGGACGTGACGAAGGCGATGGGCGCGGAGTTCAACCGGCCGGTGGTGGCGCGCGGCGCGGCCTACGCGGACTACGATCGCGACGGCGACCCCGACATTCTGGTGACGACCAACCACGGCCCGGCCTACCTGTTCCGCAACGACGGGGGCAATCGCAACCGCTGGATCTCCGTCAAGGCGGTGGGCACGAAGTCGAACCGCAGTGGCATCGGGGCGGTGGTGCGGATTGAGAGCGCCTCGGGCGCGCAGTGGCGGACAGTTCACAGCGGATCGAGCTACTGCTCGCAGAGCGACCTGGCGCTGACGTTCGGCCTTGGCAAGGACGAGACGGTCAAGTCGATCGAAATCGCCTGGCCGAGCGGGGCGAAGGAGCGCCTGACGAACGTCCAGTCGAATCAGTTCCTGCGCGTTGAAGAAGGGAAGGGGATCGTGGCCAGGAGCGGCGCCGGGAAGGGGTGACCGCGAAGAAGTGGCTCTTGACTGTCAGCACCTCAAGTTCGCCGACGGATCATTCCATCGGCGTGCAGAAGGCGGCGGCACGAACTGAGGGCCGCGGGATCATGTTGGGGTGAGGGCCCGCCCCGCTGGTGATCTACCGATAGATGTCTTTGCGGTGACCGACGTCGAGTACAAACAGCGTGTCACCCTCGATGTCGAAGACCACTCGGTAATCCCCGATGCGAAACCGGTATTGGCCCAACCTGGGATTCGTGAGTTTTACGTAAGCGTCAGGCGAACTACATCTTGACAGACGTCCCCATTGTGGCTACAGAT
>CAYZJD010000414.1:0-2587 GCA_964478455.1 uncultured Solibacteraceae bacterium
GCTCGGTCTCGAGCACGCCGAGGGTGCCGAAGAACTGCTCCTTCACGTCCCAGTAAGGCCGGGGCGGGAGTTGCGTGCCGAGCAGCCAGCCGCGAAGACCGGCGGGGTATTCGAAGCTGACGCAGGCATGGTCGGAGATGTCGCCGATGGTGCGGGCCTTGCGGCCGCCGTCGCCGATGGCCTTCAGCGGGTGCGCCTGGGCGAACCAGTTCAGCACGTCCAGGCCGTGGCAGTCCTGCTCGACGATGAAATCGCCCGAGGTTTCCTTGAAGGCGCCCCAGTGGCGGATCTTCTCCTCCCCCGGCGGATAGGGCAAGCGCGGGAATTTCTGGAACGCCGAACCGCCCCAGATCCAGTAACTGATCATCAGCGTCAGATCGCCGAGCTGGCCAGAGCGGAGGATCTTCTCCGCCGCCAGGTACTCGGGGCTGAAGCGCTGCTGGAAGCCGAAGGCGATCGTCTTGGACTTGTCGGCGCGCCCGGCGGCGCGCATCAAGCGCTTCACGCCGGCGACGTCCGCCCCGGCCGGTTTCTCGCAGTAAATGTGCTTGCGCGCCTCCACCGCCGCTTCGAAGTGTTCCGGGTGGAGGAACACCGGGGTGGAGATCAGGACGGCGTCGATATCAGCCTGGGCGAGCAGTTCCTTGTAGTCGCGGTAAACGCGCGCCTGGTCCGCGCCGGGGATCTCGGTCTTGGCGAGGTCGATCCGGTCGGGATAGATGTCGCAGAAGGCGGCCAGCCGGGCGCGCGGGTCCTTTGCCATCAGCGTGCCCACGTAGCGGCCGCGGCCGCCCGTGCCGATGATGCCGAAGGAGACGGCCGAGCCGGCCTGGGAGCCGAGGGCCGTCCGGGAATTCGTAATGAGCAGGTTGGCGGCAACGCCGGCGAGGGCGTTGCGGCGAGTAAGTTTGTTCATGGAATCTCCTGTAAGTTAGTAAGTGACGAAAGAATGGGGTCAGACAGAACTGTCTGCTCGGAAAGCGGGGACAGGCAGCTCTGTCCACTCGCAAACTGCGCTCGGGACAGAGTAGCCTGTCCCCAGTTTTGGTCTGACCCCATTCCTAGGCTCCGGTTGCGAGCCAGCGGCCGGTGCGGGCGGATTCGAGGACGGCGTCGCACACCTTCTGCGTCTGGAGGGCGCTGCGGAAGTCGGGCTGGGCCGGCTTGCCACTCTCGATCCCCATCACAAAATCCGCCAGGGCGTTCAGGAACGTGTGCTCGTAGCCGATGCACGTGCCGGGAACCCAGTAGCGGCCCATGTAAGGGTGCTCCGAGTTCGTGGTATGAATCTTACGCCAGCCGGTGAGGTGCGACTCGACTTTCTTGCCGGACTGAAGCTGCTTGTACTCGAAGTATTGAAGGTATTCCGGCTCCTCGAGGTCGAAATAGAGGCTGCCGTCGGCACCGTTCAGCTCGAAGGTGTTGAAGTTCTTGCGCCCGCGGGCGTACCTGGTAGATTCGAAGGTACCCATGGAGCCGTTGGCGAACTCGGCGAGGAACATGCAGGCGTCGTCGATGCCGACGGGCTGCACTTTGCCGGTCACGGCGTGCATGCGCTCCTTGACGAAGGTCTCGGTTCTGGCGACCACGCGCGTGATCAGTCCGTTGAGCCACATGGCCGTGTCGATGGAGTGGGCGAGCAGATCGCCGGTGACGCCGGAGCCGGCCACGTCGATATCGAGCCGCCAGAGGGCGGCTCCGCCCTGGGGCACGTCGGCCGAAATAGTCCAGTCCTGGAGGTAAGTGGCGCGGTAGTGGAACGGCCGGCCGATGCGCCCCTCGTCGACGATTTGGCGGGCCAGCGCAATGGCCGGCACACGGCGGTAGTTGAACCAGACCATGTTGGGGACGCCGGCCTTCTCGACCGCCTCGACCATTTCCTCGGCTTGGCGGACGTTCATCGCCAGGGGTTTTTCGCAGAGGACCATCTTGCCGTTGCGCGCTGCGGCCACGGCGATGTCGCGATGCGTGTCGTTCGGCGAGCCGATGTCAATGAGGTCGATGTCGGGCGCTTCGACGAGCCTGCGCCAGTCGATCTCGACGCGCTCATAGCCCCAGACGCGGGCGAAGGCCTCCGCCTTGGCCGCATTGCGGCCGCAAGCGGCTTTGAGCACGGGGCGGTACCCGACCGGAAAGAAATCGTTGAGGCGCTTGTAAGCGTTCGAGTGGGCGCGCCCCATGAAGCCGTACCCGATCATTCCGATGCGAAGCGGTTTTGACATTCACACTCTCCTTACCACGTTTCAGCCGTACTTCGTGATCAGCCGGTCGAGCTCTTTCTTGCAGTCCGCCGTCGCGGTCCAGGCGTCGGGCCAGAAGCAGAGGTCGATGGTCCACCAGTCGTGGGGCAAGCGGGAAGCTTTGACCAGCTCGGGCATGATGGCATCGAAGTCGAGCACGCCGAGGCCGAACGGCGGGTGGGCGGAGGTCTCATCGTTGCCGGCAGCGTCTTTGTGGCAGGTGTTGTCGGAATCGATGAGGTGAAGATGGAAGATCCTGCCGGAAAGCAGCCGGATCAACTCGACCTGAGTGGCGAAGGTTTCCTTTGAACCTTCCTGCCGGGCGCCGACGACGCCGACCATCTGGC